>JBDTBD010000074.1:0-4373 GCA_039924285.1 Terrimesophilobacter sp.
CCGCCGCCGCGCTGTCCAATCGGTACATCAGCGGGCGGCAGCTGCCCGACAAGGCGATTGATCTGATCGACGAGGCGGCATCCAGGTTGCGCATGGAGATCGACTCCGCCCCGGTGGAGATCGATGAACTTCGCCGCGGCGTCGACCGACTCAAGCTCGAGGAACTTGCGCTGAAGCGCGAAAAGGACGAGGCCAGCAAGGAGCGTCTCGCGAAACTCCGCGCTGACCTCGCCGAGCGCAGCACGACGCTGAAAGGACTCGAAGAGCGCTGGGAGAAGGAGCGCGCCTCCCTCAACCGCGTAGGCGAGCTCAAAGAGAAGCTCGACTCGCTGCGGATGCAAGCCGACCGCGCCCAGCGTGAAGGCGACCTGGAAAAGGCGTCCCGGCTGCTATACGGCGAAATCCCGGTGATCGAACGCGAGGTCACCGAGGCGGAAAAGAGTGGCGCCGACACCCCGCTCATGGTCAACGACCAGGTCACCGCCGAAGACATCGCCGCGGTGATCGCGATGTGGACCGGCATCCCGGTCGGTCGGCTCCTGCAGGGCGAGACCGAGAAGCTGCTGCACCTGGAGGCCGAGCTCGGCAAACGCCTGGTCGGCCAGAAGCCGGCGGTCAGAGCGGTGGCCGAGGCCGTGCGCCGCTCCCGGGCGGGCATCGCGGATGCCGACCGGCCGACCGGATCGTTCCTGTTCCTCGGGCCGACCGGAGTCGGCAAGACGGAACTGGCCAAGACCCTGGCCCAGTTCCTGTTCGACGACGAGAAGGCGATGATCCGCATCGACATGAGCGAGTACGGCGAGCGGCACTCCGTCGCCCGGCTGCTCGGCGCCCCTCCCGGCTACATCGGCTACGAGCAAGGCGGCCAGCTCACCGAGGCGGTGCGCCGCCGCCCATACTCGGTCATCCTCATGGACGAAGTGGAGAAGGCGCACAGTGACGTTTTCGACGTACTGCTGCAGGTGCTGGACGACGGTCGGCTGACCGACGGCCAGGGCCGCACCGTCGACTTCCGCAACACGATCCTCATCCTCACCTCGAATCTCGGCAGCCAGTTCCTCGTCGACCCGACCCTGAGCTGGGAGCAGAAGGAATCCGCCGTGAACGAGATGGTGCGCCAGGCGTTCAAGCCCGAGTTCGTCAACCGGCTCGATGACATCGTCGTGTTCTCGCCGCTGTCCACCGAGGATCTCGCCGAAATCGTCGAACTCTACATTGACCGGTTGACCACGCGGCTGGCCGGCCGCCGGCTCGACCTGGCGGTGACTCCGGATGCCCGGGCCTGGCTGGCCGAGCGCGGCTATGACCCGATCTACGGGGCCAGGCCGCTACGACGGCTGATGCAGCACGAGATCGATGACTCCCTCGCGACGGCGCTGCTGGCCGGCGAAATCCGCGACGGCGATGTTGTGCGCGTGGATCTCGCGGAGGACGGCGAACACCTCACCGTGGCGCCGGCGCTACTGACGGTCTAATCAGGCGGCCGTGAGGTTCTTGCGCACCTCGCGCCGGAGCACCTTGCCGATCAGCGAGTGCGGCAGCGAGTCAACCTGCACGATCCGCTTCGGCACCTTGTACCCGGTGAGGCGGCTGCGGCAATAGGTGCGCAGCACCTCCGCGTCGACCTCGACGCCCGGCGCGGTGACGACGGCCGCCACGACGTCCTCGCCGCTGTCGCCAGGGAGGCCGACGACTGCGACGTCTGCGACATCCGGATGCGAGCGCAGCGCGGCTTCGACCTCGGAAGGGGCGACGTTGAAGCCCCCGGTGATGATGATCTCCTTGAGCCTGTCGACGATGGTGATGAAGCCGTCGGCACCGACCCGCACGATGTCTCCGGTTCGCAGCCAACCGTCGTCGAGGAGCGCGTCGGCAGTGTCGATGGGGTGGTTCCAATAGCCCTGGAAAACCTGCGGGCCGCGCACGAGCAGTTCGCCCTCCTCGTTGACGCCGCGGTCCACTGACGTATCGTCGGGATCGACCACGCGAATCTCGGTGCTCGGGAACGGCACCCCCACCGAGCCAGGACGACGGGTCAGCCCGATCGGGTTCCCGGCGACGATCGGCGAGGCCTCGGTCATTCCGTAGCCCTCGACGAGCAATCCGCCGGTCGCGCGCTCCCACACCTTCACCGTCTCCACCGGCAGTGCCATCGCTCCCGAGATGGCGAAACGGATGCCCTGAAGGCTGATCTTGCGCGCGGCGGCCGCCTTCGCGAGCCGCTGGTAGATCGGCGGGACGGCGGGCAGGAACGTGGCCGGGATGTGCTTCATGGCGCCGAGCACCAGATTCGGTTCGAATTTCGGGAACAGCACGAGCCTGGCACCCATGCTCATCGCAAAGGTGACGCACAGGGTGAGTCCGTAAGAGTGGAACATCGGCAGCACGGCGTAGACAACCTCGTGGCCCTTGCGCAGTCCCGGCACCCAGGCCTCGCCCTGCATCGCATTGGCGCGCAGGTTCGCGTGGGTGAGGATGGCGCCCCTCGGGTCCCCGGTGGTGCCGCTGGTGTATTGCAGTACGGCGATGTCCTCCAGTTTCACCGCGGGCAGTTCCGTCTTCCGGGAAGCAATCTGCGACAGCGAGGACCAGGCAACCGCGCCGTTCACGATGGCGTTGGTGCTGAGTGCTGCCCTGGTTGTCCTGGCCTTGGCCAGCGGAAGCCGCAGCGCCAGCTGCTTCACCAGGGGCATGGCTTTGGTGAGATCGACGGAGATGACTGTGGCGACCCCCATCGCGGCGGGAAAGCTCTGTACCGTGGCGGCGACCTTATCCCAGACGATGGCGACGGTTGCGCCGTGGTCCTCGAACTGACGACGCAGTTCGCCCTCGGTGTACAGCGGGTTGTGCTCGACCACTATCGCACCGAGGGACAAGATCGCATAGAACGCAATGACGTGCTGCGGGCAGTTCGGCAGCACCAGCGCGACCCGATCGCCGTGGCCGACGCCGAGGGTGCGCAACCCCCCGGCGACACGCTCGATCTTCTCGCCGAGCTGTCGGTAACTGATGCTCGCACCGAAAAACTCCAGTGCAATCCGGCTGTCGTACTTCCGCACCGAGTCGGCCATCATGTCCACGAGGGTCTGGGTCACCGGTGGGATCTCGTGCGGCACACCCGGCGCGTACGCCGAAAGCCAAGGCTTGGTTGCGAATTCCGTCGTTGCCGTCACTGTTCCACCCTCAACTGCATTGCCCGCTGCTGCTGTGTCCTTTCGAACTTACGCCGCAAGCTCGACTTTGAGGGCTTCGACGAACCGGTCGATGTCGGATTCTGTGGTGTCGAATCCGCACATCCACCGCACCTCCCGCGTTGTGGCGTCCCAGTCGTAGAACCGGAAGTGCTCCCGCAGCCGGTCGGCGACGCCGGCCGGCAGTGTGGCGAACACCGCGTTGGACTGCGTCGGCTGGCTGAACCCGACGCCGACGATGGAGCCGTCTGCGATGCCGGACTCGAGGCTCTGGCGCAGGTATCCGGCCATGGCGTTGGCGTGCGACGCCGATCGCAGCCACAGGTCGCCCTCGTACAGAGCGATCAGCTGAGCGGACACGAACCGCATCTTGGAGGAGAGCTGCATCGTGAGCTTGCGCAGATACGGGAGGCCGGATGCGGCATCCGGGTTCAGCACGACGACTGCTTCGCCGTAGAGCAAGCCGTTCTTCGTACCGCCGAAGCTGAGGATGTCGACCCCCGCATCCGTGGTGAACTCCCGCAGCGGCGCGTTCAGCGAGACAGCGGCGTTTGAAATGCGCGCGCCGTCGACGTGAAGTTTCATGCCCCGCTCGTGCACATGGTCGGCGATGGCCCGGATCTCGGCTGCCGTGTATGCGGTGCCGAGCTCCGTGGTCTGGGTGATGCTCACGGCCAGCGGCTGGGCACGGTGCTCGTCGCCCCAGCCCCAGGCCTCCCGGTCGATCAGCTCCGGGGTGAGTTTGCCGTCGGGGGAGGGGACGGTGAGCAGCTTCAGCCCGCCGACACGCTCCGGTGCGCCGTTCTCGTCGCAGTGGATGTGCGCCGTCGAGGTGCAGACGACGGCACCCCAGCGCGGCAGCATCGAGGTGAGGCTGACCACGTTGGCTCCCGTGCCGTTGAACACCGGGAACGTCTCGGCTTGGTCGCCGAAGTGGCCCTTGACCACCTCGCGGAGTCGAGCGGTGTACACGTCGGCGCCGTAGGCGATCTGGTGGCCTTCGTTGGCCTCTGCAATGGCGGCGAGCACCTCGCGATGCACCCCCGCGTAGTTGTCGCTGGCGAATCCTCGGAGGTTGGGGTCATGGAGTCGAGTCACCGTTTCAGTCTCCCACGCCCCGGATCAGGGATCGTGCGCAGGCTCGAAGCTGACCAGGCCCACGGTGTTCCCTTCGCTGTCCCG
>JBDTBD010000075.1:0-6116 GCA_039924285.1 Terrimesophilobacter sp.
GGCGAGTATCCGAAGTCGGATGCCGGGTCTGGAAGCCTCGACCAGTACGCCTTCACTCTCGTGCCCAAGAACGCCCGCGTGACCATGCGACTGGCCGGCAGCGACCCCGCCCAGGAGGAACTCGCCCGCGTCCGGGACTCCGGCGCCGACTCGCTCGAGGCGTTCTTCTCACCGCGCACGGTCGAGGAGGAGCGCACGGATGCCGCGATGCCCGCGCGCATCTTCACCGGCGGTCGGATGTCTGGCGTCGTCGGCTACGTGCCGCGCGGTCTGGAACCGGTGGTCCTCGAGGCGTTGGCTCGCCTGGAGGCCCGCGGCCGCTCCACCCGCATTCCCACCGAGATCACCAGCACCAAGCACGGCCTGCGCGTCATGCTGCTGATGGGCACGACCCGCTGACCCCCGCCGGAATAGCGCCGCAGCCTCGCCGGTTGTTGTCGAGGATGACTACGCAACCTCTCGCCCTGTCCGTGCTCGACCTCATCCCGGTGCGCAGCAACCAAACCTCCGCGGATGCCCTCGCGGCCTCCATCGCGCTCGCGCAACGAGCCGACGAACTCGGCTACCGCCGTTACTGGGTCGCCGAACACCACAACATGCCGTCGGTAGCCTCGACCAACCCGCCGGTGCTGATCGGCATCATTGCGGCCAGCACTCGGCGCATCCGCGTGGGATCCGGCGGCGTGATGCTCCCGAACCACGCACCGCTCGTCGTCGCCGAGCAGTTCGCCGCCCTCGAAGCCGCCTTCCAAGGCCGCATCGACCTGGGACTCGGCCGCGCGCCAGGCAGCGACCCGGTGATCACAGCCGTGCTGCGCCACAGCGGCAACACCAGCGACGTCGACATGTTCCCGGACAACATTCGCGACATTCAAGCGCTTCTGGGTCTCGATGGTGCGGGGCTGCGGATGGCCTCTGGCCAGAACTACGAACTGCGCGCCACCCCGCATGCCGACACGGTTCCGGATGTCTGGCTGCTCGGTTCCAGCGACTACTCCGCCAGCCTCGCGGCCCGGCTCGGCCTGCCCTACGTGTTCGCGCATCACTTTTCCGGCGAAGGCACGCAGCGCGCCCTCGATCTGTACCGCACCGGCTTTCAGCCCTCGGAAACTCTCGCGGCACCGCGCACCTTCCTCACCGTGAACGCGTCTGTGGCGGACACGGCCGAGGAGGCGTACGACTACGCGCTGCCGCAACTGCAGCACATGGCCCGGCTGCGCACCGGCCAGCGGCTCACCGCCCTCGACACCGTCGAGGATGCCGCGGTGTCACAACTCACGCCGCCCCAGCAGGAAGGGGTCGCGCACATGGCCCAGAAGTGGGTCATCGACGAACCTGTCGCCGCGGCGTCACGCATCCGGGAGCTGGCGCAACAATTCGGCGTCGACGAGGTCATGGTGTCACCCGCCGCGTCCGCGCGCGCCGCCGACGATCCGCGCACAGCGCCGGGGCGGGTGCGTACGCTGGAATTGTTGGCCGCTGGACTCCTGAGCGAATAACCTCAGGAGCAGTGCATCACTCGAGAACGAAAGTGACCTCTAACACGACCTCCCACCCGGAAATGTTCCCGTTGTCGATCTCGACCTTTTGCTCCTTCACCCACGCGCCCGCGACGTTGCGCAGAGTCTGGTTCGCGCGGTCGATGCCGAGGCGGATGGCGTCGTCGAAGCTGGTCTCTGACCGTGCCGTTATCGTCGACACGCGTGCTACCGATCCCATGATGGCTCCTTCTGTGTGGTTATCGGCACCACCCAACGCCCACTGGACGGCTTCGTCAAGGCGGGGAATAGAGTGCCAGTCATCCGAGTTGGCTATCATGTTCATGCAAACGCATGGACTAAGGCATTTGAGCGAACAGACGAAGGCGGACCGGCCATGACCACCGACACTCCCACCTCACCAGGTAGCACCGTTCCCAACTCACCGGTGCAATTCGGCATCTTCTCCGTTGGCGACGTCACGACCGATCCGACCACCGGCCGCACACCGACCGAGCACGAACGCATCAAGGCGATGATCGCGATCGCGCTGAAGGCCGAGGAAGTGGGACTGGATGTCTTCGCTACTGGCGAGCATCACAACCCGCCGTTCGTTCCGTCGAGCCCGACCACAACCCTCGGCTACATCGCCGCAAAAACGAAGCGGCTGATCCTTTCCACGACGACGACGCTGATCACCACCAGTGACCCGGTGAAGATCGCCGAGGACTTCTCCGTGTTGCAGCACATCTCCGACGGCCGCGTCGACATCGTGCTCGGCCGTGGCAACACCGGTCCGGTGTATCCGTGGTTCGGCAAGGACATCCGCCAGGGCATCCCGCTCGCCATCGAGAACTACGGGCTCCTGCACCGGCTCTGGCGCGAAGAGGTGGTCGACTGGCAGGGCAAGTTCCGCACCCCGCTGCAGGGTTTCACCGCGACGCCGCGCCCGCTGGACGGTGTGCCGCCGTTCGTCTGGCACGGCAGCATCCGCAGCCCGGAGATCGCCGAGCAGGCCGCGTACTACGGTGACGGGTTCTTCGCGAACAACATCTTCTGGCCGAAAGAGCACTACATGCAGCTGATCGGCCTGTACCGGCAGCGCTTCGAGCACTACGGGCACGGCAGCGCGGACCAGGCCATCGTCGGGCTCGGCGGTCAGGCGTTCATGCGCAAGAACTCGCAGGATGCCGTGAATGAGTTCCGTCCGTACTTCGACAATGCGCCGGTCTATGGGCACGGCCCGAGCATGGAGGAGTTCACCGAGCAGACCCCGCTCACCGTCGGCAGCCCGCAGCAGGTCATCGACCGCTACCTCGAGATGCGCGACTACTTCGGCGACTACCAACGCCAGCTCTTCCTCATGGACCATGCCGGGCTGCCGCTGAAGACGGTGCTGGAGCAGCTGGACCTGCTCGGTGAAGAGGTAATTCCGGTGATGCGAAAGGAGTTCGCGAATAATCGCCCAGCGCACGTTCCGGACGGCCCCACTCACGCGGGCCTTGTCGCCGCACGCGACGCGGCCAGGCCAGCCACAATGGGTACAGGCGCCGCGTTCGGGATCACGGCACCGGCCACCAAGGGAGCATGACCATGACCGCTCGCACCATCGCCGTCATTTCGGGCGGGCTCAGTCAGCCATCGTCCACCAGGATGCTCGCCGACCGACTCGCCGCCGCCAGCGTCGAGAGGCTCGCGCAGAAGGGTGTTGAGACGCAAGTGGTGGTGTTCGAACTGCGCGACATCGCCAGGGACATCACCAACAACCTGCTCACCGGCTTCCCGAGCCCGAAGCTCGCCGAGGTGATCGAGCGCGTCACCGGCGCCGACGGGCTCATCGCCGTCACTCCGATCTTCACCACCAGTTACAGCGGCCTGTTCAAGTCCTTCTTCGATGTGCTCGACAACACCTCACTCACCGACATGCCGGTGCTGATCGGAGCGACCGGAGGCACCGCCCGGCACTCCCTGGCGCTGGAGTATTCGCTGCGCCCGATGTTCACGTATCTGCACAGCATCGTCGTGCCAACGTCGGTGTTCGCTGCAACGGCCGACTGGGGTAGTGGCCCAGAGGAACTCAAGACGCTGGCGGATCGCATCCTGCGGGCAGCCGAGCAATTCGCCACGCTGGTGGCGGTCACCGATCACACGACGCGAGTCGCCGACCCGTTCGCGCTCGGTGACACGTTCAGCCCGGTCGGGGCGTACGGCGGCGAATAGCCGAGGCCAGCAGGGCGAGCTAGATCGGAAAGCGAAGCAGCGCGGCGACCACAGTGTCGTCGTCGGGCAGATCTTCGGCGCGCACCGCTCTGACCGTGCCGCCGGAACGCAGCACCCGTGCAGCGATCTCGTCCACGAGTCCATAGGCGGTCGGCCCGGGTTCATCCGCAACATGCAGAACCCCGAAGTCGTCGATGGAACCCTCCACGCTGGAATTCATGTCGAAGAGAAGTTCATCCACCGCGGCGGCGGTTGCGGCCATCGCGACCTCGCTGAGTTGGGTGGTCGCAAGGCCGTTGCCACGGGCTGTGCCGAATTTCTCCCGCCAGTCGGCCAACTGGTCCGCGTAGTGCTGGTCCAAGATCTCGCGCGCGCGAGCATCGAGCTCGTCGTTGGAGAGTGAATCCGGATGCGCGTCGATACCCTGCTCCAGCAGGCCGGGATACGTGTTCACCACGCGGTATGCGGGCTCCAGGTCCCGGGTGGCGGCGAGGATCATCGGCAGGGCGCTGTCGCCGATCTGCTCGAGGACAGCATCCTGAACGAGATGACAGAAGCGACGCTGTTCGGCCTTCGGCCCCAACGTGCCATCTGCCCGACGCTGGTCGAACCGACCATCGTGCGGGGCATGCTCGAGAACCGTGTGCAGGTCGTCGGGAAGCGCCGGCAACTCAATCACTGTTGGATATCCGGTAGCCGAAATCTCCAGCAGTCGGATGGCACCCTCGGTGACCGAGAGCACGAATCCGCCGTGCGGGAACGTCACCGATCGAAGCAGCGGGCCGATGTCGAACCGGTCCCCGACCGACAGGCTCCGCTCCAGCGAGTTTGCGAGCCTGAACGCGCGGAGCAGGCCGGGAGCGACGAACACGGCCAGGGCATGGGATTGGTACTGCCAGAATTCGCGATCGGATTCGAGGCCATTCACCGAGTCGGCAATCTCGGCCGTGCGTTGCCACGGGATGCCGATCTGCCCCAGTTGGCTCTCTGCATCCGTGATCGCGCTGCGTAAGGCGAGCTGCACCGCCTCGGTCTGGTTGGCTATCGGCGACGACGGCAGGAAGATGCTCACGCTGGCGTCATCCCGGTGGTCGATCAACTCGGTCAGGTCATTGTGGGTGGGCAGATTCAGTCTCATGGCTCAGACCATAGTTGTCGAGCTGGTGAAATGGCCGAGCGTTGCGGCGCACAGTCGTCGCCGAGCGATAGTTTTCCGGTCGAATGTGGCCGCCGCGGCGGTATCGGAGGCCCGGAAAACTATCGCTCGGGGATGAAGGACTAGGCCGGATTGATGATGCGGCCCCAGGTGGACTTGTTGCCCCAGATGTTCTGGCGCAGACCCTCCAGTTGCAGGATCTGGCTGTGATCCACGAACAGGTTCACCTCGTTGCCGTAGTTTTTGATGTACCACTCGTACACCGGCGGATCCGCCGACTCGAACATCACGTGCTCGAGGCCGACGCCGTTGATGATCTCCGCGACCGGCCTGGTGTTCCATTCGACCACGTTCTCGGTGATGCCCTCAGACTCGATCATGATGATGTCGGCGCCGGCTTCGAGGGCCTTGGTGGCGCGGGCGATCAGGTCGCCGACGTCCTTCTTACCCTCGGCGGCCAGTTCTGCCTCGCCGGAGTCGCCGCCGGAACCGAACTGGATGCCCAGCTCCGGCTTCGCCTTCAGACCTGCCTTCTTCACACGCTCGATGAGCCGCAGCAGACCCGAGGTGGGCACGGAGATGAAGCCGGCCGAAATCTCGATGACGTCGAAGCCGACCTCCTTGGCCTCCTTCAGGTAGGCGTCTACGGCATCCGGTCCGTAGCGCAGCACCGTCTCCAGCCAGCCGCCCGAGGAGATGTATGCGTCGTGTTCGTGGGCGAGGTCGCTGAACGCGCGTACCTGCTCGCGGGGGAGCAGGGCGAACGATCCACCGGCCCACTTCACGCCGTCGACCCACGGGCCGGCGACCTCGAGCACGTCGGCAAGATGCCGGGTGCCGTAGGTGGAGTAGTACGGCCCGCGCACCTCGGTGATGCCGACCTTGCGCGGTTTGGCCGGCCGGTAGGCGCGCGGGATGAAGTTGAACGCGACATCCTGTGCGATCGCGTTGGCGCTCCGCGGTGCATCTGTGGAAATGCCATCGGTTGACATAACAGCGGTTGTGATGGTCATGATGTGACCTTCTTTCTTTCTCTTTCTTTGTGGGAAATGAAATCAGTGGGCAGCGAGTGCGTGGCGGCTCACCCGTGCCAGGAGCTGGGTGAGCTCCCGCACCGGGTGATGTTCGAGTTCGCGCACGACCGTGGCGATCTCCTCGCGCAGCTGCGGCGAGGTGAACCCGGCGGCGACGGCGTCGAACTTCGCCCTGGCGACATCCCAGCTCATCGGGTTGGTGTGGAAGCCCTCGTAGGAGTTCTGCAC
>JBDTBD010000076.1:0-7608 GCA_039924285.1 Terrimesophilobacter sp.
CACCAGGGTGCGGCAGGACAGCGACGGGAAGTAGACGGTGAGTTCGCGTTCCGCGCGCTTGCGCAGTCTGAACGCGCGCCGGTCCAGGTCGAGGCGCTGCTCCAGCCCGGTCTGCACAGGTTTTGCCGGGATCGTGGTGAGGAATAACTGCTCGAAGGCAGGCATCACGCCGGCGGCCAACACACCGATCTGCGAAGGATCGGTGGGCAGTTCACGCCAGCCGAGCACAGTCAGTCCTTCCTCGGTGGCCAGGGAACCGATCGACTCTTTGATCCTGGCTCGCTCGTCCGCGTCGGTTGGCAAAAACGCCGTCCCGACGGCGTAGGTGCCGGCCTTCGGAAGGTTGAACGGCGCGACGGCGCGAAAAAAGGCATCTGGTACCTGGGTGACAATGCCCGCACCGTCGCCACTGCCGGCGTCGGAGCCGAATGCGCCGCGGTGCTCGAGGCTGCGCAGTGCCGTGAGGGCGGCGGTGATGATGTCGTGACCGGCGGTGCCGCGCAGGGTGGCGACCATGGCCAACCCGCACGCGTCGTGCTCGTTGGCGGGGTCGTACAGGCCTGTGGCGGCGGGGACTGCACTGAACCGAGACAGGGCCGAACCAGACAGGGCCGAACCAGACAGCGCCGAACCAGACAGGGCCGAACCAGACAGGGCCGAACCAGACAGGGCCGAACCAGACAGGGGTGGGGTCAAAGACATAACAACCGTCCTCACAGTGATGTTGCCGGAGGGACATCAGCGGCCCGAGAAATGCCTGCCGGGAGCCGAGAGACGGGAGCGAGGCAAACTGTGCGCCAGCGTCGCTTGTGGCGGTCTTCCTGGCTTACTTACCTATTCGCTGCTGCGGGGGTTTTCGAGGGTGCGGCGCCATCACCGTCATCGTCCGTGTCCGAATAGTAGTTCTCAGAGTGTACAACACGATCGGGCAGCCACTGCCGACCCGGCAGGTACGGGCTCGGTTCGAGTCCGGGGTGGCGGCGACCCTGCACGATGATGATGACGATGCCGAGCAGGATGGCGGCGAACGCGGCCCAGATGTTGGTTCGGATGCCGAGGAAGATTTCGCTCGGATCGATGCGGATCGATTCCAGGTAGCTGCGGCCCAGCCCATACCAGATCAGGTACAGGCCGAGCATCCGGCCCCACTGCAGACGCCAGGCGGTAGGTGCGACGCGGGTGAGGGTTCTGCCGTCCGCTTGCAGCGTCGTGGAGCGACGCCACTTGCGCTCGATGGCCAGCAGTACCACGATGCCCAGCAGATTCCAGAGGATTTCGTACAAAAACGTCGGATGGAACAGTGTTCCGGCGGGTAGCCCCGCAGGGAAGGCGGCGTTGGTCGATTCGATCTGAAGTCCCCACGGCAGATTCGTGGGCAGGCCGTACAGTTCGTGGTTGAAGTAATTGCCGAATCGGCCGAACGCCTGGGCCAGCAGCAGTGCCGGCGCCACGGCATCGGCGAATGCGGTGAAGCGCAATCCGGATGTGCGGCAGCCGATGAACGCGCCGACACCGCCGAGGATCAATGCGCCGAAGATCGCCATGCCGCCCTCCCAGATGTACAGGGTTTTGAGCAGGTTCGCGCCGGCGTAGAAGTAATCGTCCGGGTGGGTGAGCACGTGGAAGATACGACCGCCAATGATACCGAGCGGAACGGCCCACAGCATCACGTCGACGACGACCATCGCTTCGGCGCCGCGTTGCTTCAGCCGGTACCCGGTGAGAATTCCGGCCGCCACGATGCCGATGAGGATGCACAGCGCATAGGTGTGGATCGTGAGGTTGAGGCCGAACCAGGTCAGCCCGATGTCGCGCAGCCACTGGCCGACGTTGAAAACTTGCCACGCGTAATCGGGGCTGGGAATGCCCAGGTTCAATAAGCTCAGGGGCAACAACGTCAGGCACGCCTTTCATGGGGCAGGGATTGCAAAACTAGTTCAGCCTAGTACCGCGGGCGAGGTCGTTCGCTGTGCGGGCGACGCCCCGGACTCCGCCGTCGGCGAGGGACTTCACCAGCGCGGAACCGACGATGGCGCCATCCGCGTAGCCGAGCACCTCACGCACCTGTTCGGCCGTGGAGATACCGAGTCCCACGCACGTGCTCGTCGCCCCCGCGGTGCGCAAGCGGCTCACCAGAGTTCGCGCAGCCGAGTCGACGTCGGCGCGCGCCCCGGTGATGCCCATGGTGGACACGGCATAGACGAAGCCGCGGCTGGCGGACACCGCCTGCGCGAGTCTGGCGTCGGAGGAGGACGGTGCGGCCAAAAAAACCCGGTCGAGTCCGGTGCGTTGCGATGCGGCGATCCACGCCGCGCCTTCGTCAGGAATGAGGTCGGGAGTGATCAGACCGGCTCCCCCGGCCCCCGCCAATCGGTCGGCGAATTCGTCGACCCCGAACTGCAATACCGGGTTCCAGTAGGTCATCAGCAGGATGGGAACGTCGACCCTGGCACGGATCGCCTCGATGGCGTCGAACGCGTGACGCACCCTGAATCCGCCGGCCAAGGCCGCACCGGTGGCCGCCTGGATGACCGGGCCGTCCATCACCGGGTCGGAATACGGCACGCCGAGTTCCAGGATGTTCACGCCGTTGTCCACCACCGCGATGGCGGCGTCGATGCTCGTGGCCAGGTCCGGAAAGCCGACCGGGAGATAGGCGACCAGCGCGCCAGCGGCATCAGTGTTACGGGCGGCGATCGCGGATTCGACCGGGCTGGTGCCGGTCACGACTGGGACGCATTCGCATCGAGCAGACGGAAGTAGTGCCCGGCGGTTTCCATGTCTTTGTCACCGCGGCCGCTGAGATTGGCCAGGATTATCGCTCCCGGCCCCAGTTTCGCCCCCAGGTCCAGCACTCCGGCCAGGGCGTGCGCCGACTCGATGGCGGGAATAATGCCTTCGGTGCGGGACAGTAGTCGCAGCGCAGCCATGGCGGCCGCATCTGTGATCGGCAGATAGCTGGCCCGGCCGATGTCGGCGAGCCAGGAGTGTTCCGGCCCGACGCCCGGGTAGTCCAGCCCCGCGGAGATGGAATGGGATTCGATGGTTTGTCCGTCGTCGTCCTGCAGCAGGTAGCTGCGGGCACCGTGCAACACGCCGGGGCGTCCCTTGGAGATGGTAGCCGCGTGTCGGGGGGTCTCCACGCCGTCACCGGCCGCCTCGAAACCGTACAGGGCGACCGAGGGGTCATCGAGAAAGGCGTCGAAGATGCCGATGGCGTTGGAACCGCCGCCGACGCACGCCGCGACGGCGTCGGGCAGCCGCCCGGTGGCTGCGAGCATTTGTTCCCGCGCTTCGTCCCCGATGATGCTCTGGAAGTCGCGGACCATGGCGGGGAACGGGTGCGGGCCGGCCACGGTGCCGAAAATATAGTTGGTAGTGGCGACGTTGGTGACCCAGTCGCGCATCGCCTCGTTGATCGCGTCTTTGAGAGTTCGGGACCCGGCCGTCACGGGCACCACTTCGGCGCCGAGCAGCCGCATCCGCGCCACATTCAGCGCCTGACGCTGCGTGTCGACCTCGCCCATGTAGATCACACAGTCCATGCCGAACAGGGCGGCGGCGGTGGCGGTGGCGACGCCGTGCTGGCCGGCGCCGGTTTCGGCGATCACGCGCGTCTTGCCGATCCGCCTGGTGAGCAGGGCCTGCCCGAGGACGTTGTTGATCTTGTGACTGCCGGTGTGGTTGAGGTCTTCCCGTTTGAGGAAGATCCGGGCGCCGCCCGCGTGCTGCGCGAACCGGGGCACCTCGGTGATCGGCGACGGTCGCCCGGTGTATGACGCGTGCAGGCCGGCGAGTTCTGCTTGGAATGCCGGGTCGACCTTGGCGGCTTGGTAGGCGGTGCTCAGTTCGTCCAGTGCTGCCACGAGCGACTCCGGCACGAATCTGCCACCGTACTGGCCGAAGTAGGGGCCGGGGGCGTGACGCAGCGAGGCCGGGTTCGAAGACGGGTTGTCGAGTGGTTCGCTCATGCTGCCAGGAACTCCGCGAGAGTCCGCACGGGATCACCCGTGACCAGTGCTTCGCCGACGAGCACGACGTCGGCGCCGGCCCGCCGGTAGTGCGCGACGTCTTCCGCCGACTTCACCGCCGACTCGGCGACCCGGATGACTCCCGACGGGATGTGGTCGGCAAGACTGGCGAACAGATCCTGGTCCAGTTCGAACGTGTTGAGGTTGCGTGCGTTGACGCCGACAATCCCCGCGCCGATCTGCAGCGCCCTGTCGATTTCTTCCGCGCTGTGTGTTTCCAGAAGTGCGTTCATCCCGCACTGGACGGTCAGGGCGTACAGCTCGCGCAGGGTGGCTTGGTCCAGCGCCGCGACGATGAGCAGCACAAGGTCCGCGCCGGCGGCGCGTGCCTCGAGCACTTGGTACGGCTGCGAAATGAAGTCTTTGCGCAACAACGGAAGGGACACGGAGGCGCGCACCAGTTCGAGGTCGGCGAGTGATCCGCCGAAGTTTCGCTCGTCCGTCAGCACGCTGATGGCACTGGCACCGCCGCTCTGGTATGAGACGGCAAGAGCGGCGGGATCGGGGATGTCGGCCAGCGGACCTCGGGACGGACTGGCCCGCTTGATCTCGGCGATGATCTTCACCCGTTCGGCTGGCGCGAGTGCCAGGGCGGCGTCGAGTGCCGGTTCGCGGGAGGCTGCGGCGGACTCGACCTCGGCGTAACTGTGGGTCTCGCGGCGCGCGGATGCGTCGTGAGCAGCTCCGGCTACTAGGTCACGGAGCAAGGCTCAGTGAACCTTCTGCGTCCATTTGCCGCCGCCGACGCCGTAGCCAAGCCGCTTCAGCACCCAGCCGGTGATCAGTCCCAGCAGGGCGAGAACGGCAGCCGCCCAGACCAACCAGACGATGGACCAGCGGAAGGCGATTGTGCCGATGCTTACAGCGACCAGCATGATGGCCACAGCGATCCATGCCGCGGGCGAGTTGCCGTGGCCGGGATCTTCGATGTCTGCACTGCTCATGTCACTCCATGGTTGCTCTGGTTGGTCTCGTCAAAGTCTAGCGTGAGGTCGGATCCCCTCCCCCGGAGAGGCGGTCCCAATCGGTTGCCGCGCTCTCCGGGGTGTCCTCCTGCGGTGTGCTTGCCTGGAACCTGCGCGACGAGTCCGGCCAGCGCCGCCCGACGGCCAGGAGCACGATGCCGAGGATGCCGATCGCCACACCGAGGATCGCGGAGATCCATGGCCAGGGGGTCTGCCCGACCGAGGCGACGAGCGCGTTCACGGACGTCTCACCGGACACCCCTGTCGCTTTGGTCACGAGCTTTGCCGCCGCGGTGACCGGGTCGGACAGCGCCACCGCCGCGGCGAGCACGATGCCGGCGCCGATGAGCACTTCGAGCACTCCGAGGACGCGGCGGAAGACGGTGCCGGCGAGGGTCAGCGCGGCGATCAGGGCGAGTGTCGCGAGAGTGAGCGCCGGCAGTCCCGGCGCCGCCTCATCGCCTTGCGCGGTAATCGAGTGCGCGGCGGAGCTCTCACCGGTGAGTGTGAGGGTGAACCACGGCTGGGTCCACGAGAGCAGCGCGAGCACACCGAGTGCGAGTCCGACCAGGATGACGAGTGACTTGATCCGGCGCGCGGACATCAGCGCACCCGTCGCAGCGAGTTGGCGACGGCGACGGCGCTCAACGGCGCGGCTGCCTTGTTCTGCGACTCCTGCTGCTCGGCATTCGGGTCAGAATCGACCACGACCCCGGCGCCGGCCTGCACACGAGCGATGCCGCGGGAAATCGTCGTGGTGCGGATCGAAATCGCCAGATCCAGATCGCCGGAAAAGCCGAAGTAGCCGACCACTCCCCCGTAGGCGCCCCGTTGCGCCGCCTCGAGTTCGTCGATGATTTCGAGGGCGCGCGGCTTCGGTGCTCCGGAGAGCGTTCCGGCCGGGAAGGTGGCCCTGAAGATGTCGATCGACCCCGAGTCGTCTTTCAGGTTGCCTTCCACCGACGACACGAGATGCATGATGTGGCTGAACCGTTCGACGCGCATGAACTCGGTGACCTCCACCGACCCGGGTTGGCATACCTTGAGCAGATCATTGCGGGCCAGGTCGACGAGCATCAGGTGTTCCGCCCGTTCCTTCTCGTCGTGCCAGAGGGCATCCGCCAGCGCGATGTCTTGTTCCGGAGAGGCACCACGCGGCTTCGACCCCGCGATGGGATGCATGTAGACGCGGCGGTTCTCCACCTTGACGAGTGCTTCCGGTGAGGATCCGATGATCCAGTACGGTTCGCCGTCGGGATCCTCGAGCGACAGCAGGTACATGTACGGGCTCGGGTTCAGGGTGCGCAGCACCCTGTACACGTCGATCGGGTCGGCCGTGACCTCGTGATCGAACCGTTGCGAGATGACGACCTGGAACACGTCACCGGCGGTGATGTGGTCTTTCGCGCGTGCGACGGCGGTGCGGAAGAGATCCGGCGTGATCCGCGGGATCGCCGTCACCGGTGCGTCGAAGGCTCCGCGGGCAAGGAATGCCTCCGCCGGTTGGGCGAGGCCGGCCTGCAGGTCATCAAGTCGGTTCTGTGCCGCTGCCCATTGTTCGTCTTCGGGCTCGACGCCGTCGTTCAATGCGGTGGCGATGAGAAGCACCGAACCGGTGCGATGGTCGACCACGACCAGTTCGCGCACGAAACTCAGCGCCTGCCCGGGGATCGGGAAATCCGCCGGTGGCGGGTCTGGCAACTTTTCGATCTGCCGAATCGCCTCCCAGCCGATGAATCCGACCAGGCCGCCGGTCAGTGGCGGGTGGCCGGGGATGCGCGGCGTCGCCCAGCGTGCGTACAGTCGCTCCAGGGCATCCAGTGGCGTGCTGGGCGTCTCCGTACCCAGGGCGCGTTGTTCGTTCAGGCCGTAGTCCTGCCACGTCGCCGAGTCGCCGATCTGGGTGAGCACACCGAACGAGGACACTCCGATGAACGAGTACCGCGACCAGATGCCACCCTGCTCGGCGGATTCGAGCAGGAAGGTGCCTGGGCGGCCGGCCGCGAGCTTGCGGTAGATGCCCACCGGCGTCTCGCCGTCGGCGAAGAGCTCTCGTATGACGGGAACGACCTTGTGGCCATCCTGGAGCGCGGCGAACTGCTCCCGCGTCGTGGTTCCGTCGCTCATACGCCGGTGCCTCGCGCCCCGGTGACGACGTCGGTGATCGGTCCGACGTCGAAGCAGGAGCGCGCGCCGGTGTGGCAGGCCACCCCGAACTGATCCACCGACACGAGCAGCGCGTCGCTGTCGCAGTCCAGTGCGACCGCGCGAACGTACTGCGCATTGCCGGAGGTGTCGCCCTTTCGCCAGTACTCCTGGCGGGACCGTGACCAGAACGTGACGCGTCCCGAGGTGATGGTGCGCCGCAGCGCTTCGGCGTCCATCCAGGCGAGCATGAGCACCTCGCCGGTGTCCCACTGCTGGATGATCGCCGGGATCAGCCCGTCGGCGTCGAATCTCGCCTCGGTTAGCGCCGTTACGCCGTCCATCGTCTCCTACCTGACCGTGAAGCCGGCACTACCCAGCGCCTGCTTCACCTCGCCCACCGTCAATTCTCCACTGTGGAACACCGATGCCGCGAGCACGGCGTCCGCGCCGGCCGCCACCGCCGG
>JBDTBD010000077.1:0-21275 GCA_039924285.1 Terrimesophilobacter sp.
CCGGTCCACGCCGCTGATGAGGGTCTGCATTGACAACTTCCCGTTGAGGGTCTGGCGCGCAAACGCAATTCGGGTTAGTGTTCACTAACTGGGTTTAGGTTAGTTCTTATTAACTGACTTGTCCAGATGCACCGGCGAGCGATACCTTGTCGGACGAAGGTGGCCGCCGCGGCGGTACCTCTGGTCCTAAAAACTATCGCCGGGCGAAGGGAGCGGGATGAGCGAGGCTCCAACGCTGCGCAGTCGGGCCAAAGCGAACCGCAGGGAAGCTCTGCTGGGGGCCGCAGCGCGGCTTTTCGCCGAGCGCGGCTACAACGGCGTCTCGCTCGAAGAGCTCGGCGCGGCAGCAGGAGTGAGCGGACCGGCGGTGTACCGGCACTTCGACGGTAAGCAAGCGCTGCTCGGCGCGCTTCTCGTCGGAGTCAGCGAGCACTTGTCCACCGGCGGCCAAGCCGTGGTCGTCGGCGCGGCCGACGATGCCGCGGCACTGCGGGCGCTGGTTCAGTTTCACGTGGATTTCGCGCTGGGCAATCCCGACGTCATCCGGGTGCAGGGCCAGGATCTCGGCAACCTCGCAGAGGACGATCGGCACGCTGTGCGGGCATTGCAGCGCACCTACGTCGAGCTGTGGGTGCAGGTGCTCGGCCGCCTGCATCCAGAGGTCGATACCGCCTCGCTGAGGATTCGTGCACACGCCGCGTTCGGACTGATCAATTCGACTCCGCACAGCGCCAGGACGACCGACACCCGTGCGATTCTGGAACAGATGGCGCTGGCCGGCCTCGCCTCGGTGGGAGCGCCCACGCCGACTCAGTAGTCGTCGACGTCGCCGCGGATCCAGGTGATGTAGCGTTCCAGCGACGTCTCGACCACCTCCCGCGCGTCGACCTCCACAACTTGCCCGAACGAGCCGTACAGCCGGTCGTAGTCGTACGGCTCCATCGCGTTCAGGATCTGCCGGATCGCGCGCTCGGGCAGCGGGATGAGGTTGGGATACGAGCGCATGGCACTCACCGTCCACCGGCCCGGCCCGATGAAGATCGTGTCTCCGGTGAGGTAGACGCCGCGGCCGTCCGCCCCGAGAGCCCAGTGCGCCATGCAGCTGCCGGGGAAATGTCCACCGCACTGCACGAAAGTCACACCGGGAAGAGGCCGCTGTGTGCCGCGCCACAGCCTGATCGCGTCATCCGGGCGGGTGATCCAAGCTCGATCGGCTTCCGCGACATAGACAGGAGCGTGATCGAATGCCTCGCTCCAGCTGATCGAGGCGCCGGTGAGATGCGGATGGCTGGAGGAGATCACGGCGACGCCGCCGAGTGCGCGTACCGCTTCCACGGCGGCGCGATCGATGAACCCGGGAGGTTCCCACAGCAGGTTGCCAGCAGCGGTTTGCACGACCAGGCACTGCTGACCGATGCCCACTTTCGGGTTCACGGCGACCCGGTACAGGCCGGGTTCGATGAATTCGACGGTCGCGGCAGTGCCGTGCAACTCGAGCGCGTCGGAGGTGGTCCACGTCTGACCGTCCAGCGGCACATACTGTCGTTCGTCGGTGCAGATGAGGCACCGATCGGGAGGGCGCTCAGTATCCGGGTACTCGACTCCGCAGGTGTGACAGATCCACAGGCTCATGCGTCGCGCGTCCTCGCGCCTAGCGTTCCGAGGTGCAAATGCACAGTTCGTTGCCTTCGACGTCGGCGAGCACCCACCAGTCCGGGGCGTGCTCGGCGGTCATCAGGTCGCCGCCTGCTTGAAGGACGGCTTCGACGCGGCTCTGTGCCTCGGCGGTCGGCACGTACACATCGAGATGGAGGCGATTGCGGTCGGTGCGCGGCGGATCCATGCGCTGGAACCAGATGGTGGGGCCCACGCCGCGCCGGTCGACCAGTTGAATCTCCCCGGCATCCTCGTGCTCCTCGTAATCGAGCGCGACGCGCCAGAAATCGCGGATGTCGTCGGCGTTGGCACAGTCGATCGCCAGTTCGTAGCGCGTCGGCCGCACCGGCTGTCCGGTGGCGCCCAGGACATCCGCCAGATTCTGAATCTTCGCGGCGAGTTCCAAGTCACGGCTGGTCACCCCGCCCGCATCGTGGGAGCTGAGTTGGAACGACACCGTGCCCCACCCCAGCCTGATATCCGGGTGGTGGTTCATCGCCTCCGCCGCTTGCGCCACCTGCGCGACCAGCTCGCTCGCGCTGGCGAAGTCGCCGGTGGAAAAGGTGGCGTACAGGGTGCCGTCGAGGTGGACAAACGCGCCGCCGGCGAGTTTGTCGGAGGTATCGGTCGGGGTGAGCAGATCAGAACTCATGACTCCACTGTCCCCTTCCCGGTGCGTGGGGTCAAGGGGATGAGTGACGGTTCTACACCATCGTGAGGATCATGCCGGGCTCGGCGAGGATGGCGCCGATGTCCGCCAGGAACCGCGAACCCTGCTCCCCGTCGACAAGACGGTGATCGAACGACAGGCTCAGCGTCAACACGTGGCGCAACGCGACCTCGCCGCGGTACTCCCACGGCATCCGTCGTACCGCGCCCACCGCCAGGATGACTGCCTCGCCCGGGTTCAGGATGGGGGTGCCGGCGTCGATGCCGAAGACTCCGATGTTGGTGATGGAGACCGTACCGCCGGTCAGCTGCGCCGGAGTGGTCGTTCCGGCACGCGCCGTCGCGGTCAGTTCGGCCAGCGCCGTCGACAGTTCGGTGAGGGTCAGTTGGTCGGCATCCTTGATATTGGGCACGATCAACCCGCGCGAGGTCGCGGCCGCAATTCCGAGGTTGACGTAGTGATACTGGACGATCTCGGCGTTGGCCTCGTCCCACCGGGTGTTCACGGACGGGGTGCGGCGCACCGCGACGAGCAGGGCTTTCGCGACCACCGTGAGCAGGTTGATTCGGTAGTCGGTCAACGCTCGGTTCGTCTTCAGTGACGCGATGAGGTCCATCGTCGGCGTGACGTCGATGGTCAAGAACTCGGTCACGTGCGGCGCGGTGAACGCGCTGGCCACCATGGCCGCCGCGGTGTGCTTGCGCACACCCTTGATCGGCGTGCGACTTTCGCGTTCGCCGAACGCCCGAGTTTCCGGCTCCGGCGGGGTGGCAGCCGCGGGCGCTGCCGCGCGTACATCATCGCGGGTGATCAGCCCGTCGTTGCCGGTTCCAGTGACCTGAGCGAGGTCGATGCCGAGATCGTGGGCGAGCTTTCGCACCGGCGGGGTGGACCGCGGCCGCTCCAGAACGGGGGCGTCAGATGTCGCAGGAACGTCAGCCGGCTCGATCACCGGCTCCGGTACGGAGGAATCCGATGACGCTACTGCCTCCGCGGCGTGTCCGCCACGGGCGCGCCGCGTCGGCCGGCTGTCGGTTTCAACGGGTGCGCCATAGCCGACGAGAACCGGATTGCGCTCGAGCGGCTTCGCACCGTCGTCGACTTCGAAGGACATGAGTGGTGCACCGACTTGCACCGTCGCTCCGGCCTCCTCGTACAGTCGTGCGACGACGCCGGCGAAGGGCGACGGCAGTTGCACAATGGCCTTGGCCGTTTCGACCTCGGCGACGACCTGGTTGAGGTCGACTTTGTCGCCGACGGCGACGTGCCAGGAGACCAGTTCGGACTCGGTGAGTCCCTCGCCGAGATCCGGCAGTGCGAATTCCTTGACGGATGACATTCTTATTCGCTCCATTCGGACAGCGAGTTGCGCTTGCCGAGTACACGGTCAACGGCGTCGAGTATCCGATCGAGGTTGGGCAGGAAGTGATCCTCCAGCTTCGCCGGCGGGTACGGCACGTCGAATCCGGTCACGCGGGCGGGCGCAGCTTCCAGGTAATTGAAGCAGCGTTCGGTGATGCTCGCGGCGATCTCGGCCCCGAGCCCGCCGAACTGCTGCGCCTCATGGCTGATCACGAGTCGGCCGGTCTTGCGCACCGACGCCTCGACGGTGCGGAAGTCCACCGGGGACAGGGAACGCAGGTCGATGACCTCGATGGAGACACCGTCGTCTTCCGCGGCGAGGGCGGCGTCACGGGCGGTGGTCACCAGGGGGCCGTAGGCGACCAGAGTGACATCGTTGCCGGGCACAACCACGCGCGCGGATTCCATGGACACCGTGTCGGCGCCGATCTCTTCATCTACCTCGCCCTTGGCCCAATAACGGCGCTTGGGTTCGAAGAACAGCACGGGGTCGTCGGATGCGATGGCCTGCCGGATCATGGTGTGGGCGTCCTGGGGGTTGGAGCAACTGATCACCCGCAGTCCGGAGGTGTGGGTGAAGTACGCCTCCGGAGACTCAGAGTGATGCTCCACAGCGCCGATTCCGCCGCCGAACGGCACCCGGATGGTGAGCGGCATCTTCACCGCACCCTGGGTGCGGTAGTGCAGCTTGGCGACCTGGGCGACGATTTGGTCGAAGCCGGGGTAGATGAAGCCGTCGAACTGGATTTCACACACCGGACGATAACCGCGGAACGCGAGGCCGACCGCGGTGCCGATGATGCCGGCTTCCGCGAGCGGTGTGTCCATCACCCGGTCCTTGCCGAAATCTTTCTGCAGCCCGTCGGTGACGCGGAACACGCCACCGAGGGTGCCGATGTCCTCGCCCATGAGCACGACCTTGGGGTCGTCTTCGAGGGCGCGGCGGAGCCCTGAGTTGATCGCTTTCGACATCGTCATCTGGGCCATCAGTTGCCCGCTTCAAAGGTCGCGAGGTAGGCGGCGTACTGACTCTTCTGCCGCTCGAGCCACGAGCTCGGCGTGCTCAACACGTTGTCGAAGACGCTGAGCGGATCCGGGTCGGCCAGTGACAGGCATCCGGCTCTCAACTGCGCGGCCGCTTCTCCCGCCTTCGCGTCGACGCCGGCGGAAAACTCCTCGGTGAAGAGCCCCATGCTCTCAAGCAGCTTGCCGAGTCTGTCGATGGGGTCTTTTGCTGCCCAGTCTTCCCTGGCCACACGGTCTTCATAGCGGCTCGGGTCGTCGGAGGTCGTGTGCGGGCCCATCCGGTAGGTCACTGCTTCGATGAAGGTCGGTCCCCCGCCGTCGCGCGCACGCTGCAACGCCGAGCGTGTGACGGACATCACGGCGAGGATGTCGTTGCCGTCGACCCGCACGCTGGGGATGCCGAATCCCGGTGCCCGGTCGGCAATCGGGCGGCGAGCCTGCAGGCCGACCGGCTCGGAGATCGCCCACTGGTTGTTCTGGCAGAAGAACACGACAGGGGCCTGGAAACTGGCGGAGAAGACCATGGCTTCGTTGACGTCGCCCTGGCTGGTCGCTCCGTCGCCAAAGTAGGCGATCGCGACCGAGTCGACGCCATCCTTTTTGCAACCAAGCGCGTAGCCGGTGGCGTGCAAAGTCTGTGCGCCGATGATCACGTTGGGCGTTGCCATGCCGACGTCGTAGGGGTTCCAGCCGGAGAACGACGTGCCGCGCCAGACGCGCACGAGATCGGTGAAGTTGACTCCACGGCAGTACGCGACGGCGTTTTCGCGGTAACTGGTGAAAGCGAAGTCGTCTTTTCGCAGTACGCGGGCGGAACCCACCTGCGCCGCCTCCTGTCCGAGCAGCGGAGCCCAGAGCCCCAGTTGCCCTTGCCGCTGCAGCGCTGTCGCCTCGGTATCGATCCGGCGGACCACGACGAGGTCTTCGTAAAGGGCGGCCAGTTGCTCACCGGTGACATCGGCGATCCACGGATCCCAGGTGGGATCGGCGACCCGCTCCCCCGCGGGAGTCAGTAGCTGGACCAGGTCGTCTTGCCTGCCCAGCAGCTCGGCCTCTTGAAACTCATTGGACACGGTTGCGTGCAACATATCTCTCCTGATCCGTTCCGATGTCGGTGGGTACACCGCCAGTCGGTACGATCTCTGCCGCCTCGACTTGTAGCCTTCAGCGGCTCCGGCATCCTTGCCAGAATCATTTACGACACTACGCCAGCAGACCAAGCAGCACAATCAATCGGGTCGGCTGTGAGCAGAATGCACAATTGTCTCGCTGAATGGACGACTACTGTTGTGCATTATGCGTCATCTTGATGAAACCGACACGAGGCTCCTCCTCGCTCTGACCGAAGACCCACGCGGCACCGTTGTGGCGCTGGCAGAGCGACTCGAGCTATCCCGCAACACGGTGCAGGCGAGACTGGCCCAATTGGAGGTCGCCAACGCGCTTCTCCCGCTCGACCGGCGCGTCAACCCCGTGCCGCTTGGGTACCCCTTGACCGCGTTCATCTCAATCCACCTGCAACAGCAAAAGCTGGCCGCGGTGGTTGATGAGCTGACCACAATTCCCGAAATCATTCAAGCACACGGGCTGAGCGGTCCGGCCGATCTGCTGCTGACGGTGGTGTGCGTCGACGCGGCGGACCTGTTCCGCGTGAACAGCGAGGTGCTGGCCTGCGACGGAATCGAGCGTGCCGAAACGTCCCTGTCGATGGGTGAACTCATCCCATTCCGAATGCGCCCGCTCCTGGAGCGCGGTCCGGTTGCCCCCGCCTGACCGCACGCGAACAACCAGGCGACACCAGTGATCGCGGCGAGGACTAGTCACCACTGGCATCTCGCGAGAGGATGCAGGAGTGACTGACACCGGAACCACCATCATCATCGGAGCGGGTCTCGCCGGCCTCGTCGCCGCATCCGAACTCATTGCCGCGGGCAAACACGTCACCATCGTCGACCAGGAACCGGAATCCGGTTTCGGCGGCCAGGCGTGGTGGTCCTTCGGCGGATTGTTCCTTATCGATTCCCCCGAGCAACGCCACATGGGCGTGAAAGACAGCCTCGAACTTGCCGAGCAGGACTGGGCGGGCACCGCCGGATTCGACCGCGACGAGGATGCCTGGCCCAAGCGGTGGGCGCACGCCTACCTCCGGTTTGCGGCGGCCGAAAAGCGCGACTGGTTGCGCGGGCTCGGCGTCAAATTCTTCCCCGTGGTGGGCTGGGCCGAACGCGGCGGCTACACCGCCACCGGCCACGGCAACTCCGTGCCGCGGTTCCACATCGTCTGGGGCACCGGGCCGGGGCTGCTCGAACCCTTCCAGAACGCGGTCCGCGCCGCGGTAGGCAGCGATGATGTCGTACTGAAGTTCCGGCATCGCGTCGACGAGCTCATCGTCGAGTCCGGAACGGTGGTCGGCGTGCGCGGCGGTGTCTTGCGCAGTGACGACGCAGAACGCGGCACCGCGAGCAACCGAGACGTGGTGGACCAATTCGAACTGCGCGGCAGCGCGGTGATCGTCGCGAGCGGCGGCATCGGCGGCAATCACGACCTGGTGCGCGAATTCTGGCCCGCCAGAATGGGCATGCCGCCCGCCCACATGCTCTCCGGCGTGCCCGCCCACGTCGACGGCCGAATGCTCGCCATCAGCGAGAGGGCCGGCGCCCGAGTGATCAACCGCGACAGGATGTGGCACTACGTCGAGGGCATCGAGAACTTCGCCCCGGTGTGGGCTCAGCACGGCATCAGGGTTCTGCCCGGACCGTCCAGCATCTGTCTCGATGCGACGGGGAAACGATTGCCCGTGCCGCTCTTCCCTGGGTTTGACACGCTCGGCACGCTTGAACACATCATGACGACCGGCTACGACCACAGCTGGTTCGTACTCACCCAGAAGATCATCGAGAAGGAGTTCGCGCTGTCCGGCAGCGAGCAGAACCCCGACCTCACCGGCAGGGACCTGAAACTGCTTTTGCAGCGGGTGAGGAAAGGTGCGCCGGGACCGGTCGAGGCATTCAAGGAGCACGGCGCCGATTTCGTCGTGGCCGACACTCTGGACGAGTTGCTCTCCGGCATGCAGACCCTCTCCCCCGAGGTGACGATCGATACGGCACGCGTGCGACGAGAGATCGAATCGCGCGACAGGGAGTTGGACAACCCGTTCAGCAAGGACGCACAGATCAACGCACTGCGCCAGGCGAGACACTACCGGGGGGACAAACTCATCCGCGTGGCGAGCCCGCACCGCATTCTGGATCCCACCGCCGGGCCGCTCATCGCAGTCAAACTGCACATCCTCACCCGCAAAAGCCTCGGCGGCATCGAAACCGACCTCTCCGGTCGGGCTCTCGACGCGGCCGGCGCCCCGATCCCCGGGCTCTATGCCGCCGGTGAGGCCAGCGGATTCGGTGGCGGCGGCATGCACGGGTACCGCAGCCTGGAAGGCACCTTCCTCGGCGGCTGCCTGTTCAGCGGTCGAGTCGCGGGACGCGCGATCGCCGCCGCATCCGCTACGCGCTGACACTCCCGACCCGCGGCCCGGTCAGGCGTTCTTGGCTCCCGCGACACCCACGGTTTGTGGCGTCGGCGCAGCGTCCCGGTCTTCCGGCGCGCTCACGGGTTGCGTCTGGATGCGATTGAAGATCGCGACGAACAGCAGCACAAAAGCGATGGTGAGGAAAATGTGGCCACTGCCGGAAATGCCGGCGAGTGCTTTGCTCGCCTCGCGCCCGAGCACCTGAAGTGTTCCGTTCACGGTCATGGTGGATGCCGTTACGACCAGTCCGAGATTATAGACCCAGAAGAACCAGTTGAACGCTTTGCTGTGCGACAGTGTGAACACCTTCTCCAGCACGAGCACGATGAGCAGCACGATCACCCCCAGCGTCAGCACGTGGGTGTGCACAACGGAGAGTTGCGTGAAGCCGTCCGCAGCGGTGTAATCGTTGGATCTGGTCAACTCGCGGTAGTAAAGTCCTGAAACAAGTCCGATGACAAGGTACGCACTGGCGGCGTAGAAGAGTTTTCTCATGATTCAACTCTCGCCGGAACACATCAACACCGAATCGTCCAAAGGATTGAATCTGCGCCTCGTCGACTGACGGGCGACGTCCCGCCGACGCACTCGCTACGCCTTGAGACTCCACGATTTGCGTCGCACCAGCACATGACCGCGGTGGGTGGTGAGCCTGGTCCACGGCCCGGTTTCACGCACACTGGCGGTGTCTTCGGAGGCGAGGAAGCCGAGGGTGTACGCGGCGAACGCGGCACCCGCCGGGACGTGTTCGAGGCCGCGGATCGGCCGCGCCCAGACATCGGAGCGTACCCGGCGCAGCAACCGCTCCATAATGCCGTCAGTGCTCGAGGCAGCGATTTCTTCGATGCCTTCGCGCGCGGTCGCCTCAAGAATGCCCGTGTCGACCGGGTCAAGTGCCTGCCAGCCTCCGCGCGGCGGGAAGATCTGCGTCCAGGTGACGGTGTTGACCTCGATCGGCAGCGCGACGACCACGGGAAGCCCCGGCTCCTCGGTCGCCGACTGAAGCCGCGCGATCCGATCCAGCAGCGAGCGCACCGGCACCACAACGTCGAACGACTCGTCACCGGTAAGGGCGAAGGTGCGAAGTCCGAGCACGGTGGGCGTCTCGTCCCTCAGCCCGACGGGGTAGAACACGGCCACGTACACCGCCAACACGCCGGAGTCGGCGATCAGACGCACCGAGCCTTCCTCCACTTTCGCGGCGCGGCTGAGGTAAACGTGCAGGTCGCCGAGGGCGAGGGAATCAACAAGAGAGAATGTACCGGTCATCAGCAATCTAAACTACCGTCAAGTGCCCAGTCGAAGAAAAGTGTGCGGAGAAATGCATGAATGATCCCCTCGCCGGCCTGGTGAGCGCACTCGACCTGACGGACACCGGCGCCCGCACCAGCGAAGACATTTTCACCGGGGTCAGCCAGTGGATGCCGCTCGGCCGGGTGTTCGGAGGGCAGGTGCTCGCGCAGTCCCTCGTCGCCGCGATGCGCACGATCGACGAGGACCGCGTCGTCCATTCCATGCACGGCTATTTCCTCCGCCCCGGAAATGTGTCGCTGCCGATCACGTTCTCCGTCGACAGGGTGCACGACGGCCGATCTTTCTCGACCAGGCGCACCCAGGCTTACCAAGACGGAGCGCCCATCCTGTCGATGATCGCGTCTTTTCAAACAGCGGACGACGGATTCGACCACCAGCTGGACATGCCGGAAGGCCTGCCGGAGCCCGAGTCGTTGCCCCCTGACGAAGAGGCTCTGCGAAAGGTGAACCACCCGGTCGCCCAGCACTGGGCCACCGGTCGTCCGTTCGACATGCGACACATCTCATCCCCGATCTACTTCACCGTGGCCGGAGAACGGGTCGCCCACCAGGCGATTTGGATGAAGGCCACCGGAGCTCTCCCAGACGATCCAAACCTGCATCGCGCGGCGTTGGCCTATGCGAGCGACTATTCGCTTCTAGAACCGATTTTCCGCAGGCACGGTGTCACCTGGGGGTTGCCGGGACTCAAGGTCGCCAGCCTCGATCATGCAATGTGGTGGCACCGGTTCGGCCGGGTCGACGAATGGCTGCTTTACGTGCAAGAATCACCGAACGCCATCGGCGGCCGTGGGCTGTCGCTCGGACGGATCTATCGCCGCGACGGTGCCCTGATGGCAAGCGTCGCGCAAGAGGGAATGGTGCGGGTCACTGGCGGACGTTAGTCGACAGTGACAAAGTCGATGAGTTGCTCCACCCTGCCCAACAGAACCGGTTCGAGGTCGGCATAGGTTTTCACGCGGTCGAGGATGCGCTTCCAGGCTCGAGCGATATCGGCCTGGTCCTCGTGCGGCCAGCCCAAGGCCTCGCAGATGCCGTGCTTCCATTCGATCGATCGCGGAATGTCCGGCCAATTCTCCAGTCCCACCCTGGTCGGCTTGACCGCCTGCCAGATGTCGATGAACGGATGCCCGACGACGAGCACCTCTGAACCGAACTCCCCACGCTCGACGGCGTCGGCGATGCGGCTCTCTTTGGAGCCGGCCACCAGGTGATCGACGAGCACTCCGACGCGGCGGCCGGGTCCCGGCCGAAACACCTCGAGCATGGCCTCCAGGTTGTCGACGCCCTCGATGTACTCGACGACCACGCCCTCGACGCGCAGGTCTGCCCCCCACACGCGTTCGACCAGTTCTGCGTCATGCCGGCCCTCGACGAAAATCCGGCTCGCTCTGGCCACCCGGGCCGAAGCATCCGTCACGGCGCGGGAACCGGATGCGGTATACGCGCGCTGAGTCTCGTGCCGGACGGGCGCGACCACGTCGACGGGCTCGCCCTCGAGCAAGAGCCCCCGACCGAAGGGGAACACTCGTACCGCCAAACGACGGTCTTCCAATTGGATGCCGATCTTGTCGACGTTCACGACTGCGCCACAGAAACCGGTGGCGCTGTCCTCGAGAACAAGGCCGTGCGTCGCCTCTACGACACGAAGCTTCCGCGGCGCTGCCCGGCGGGTGAAACCGGCGAGCGCGTCAGCCCCATAGCGATCGGTCCCATAGGACTGGGGGCCGTGGGTATCGTCGTGTGGCACCCGTCGAGATTAACCGATTTGCTTGCAGCGGAGCGGTTGACTGGCCGGGAACGGTACAGACGGCCTCAATTGTTCGAGGGAACCCGGACCGATCCTCAGCCGCGCCGGGTGAACTCGACAGGCTCCTCGAGGAAGGGCGTCCACGCTGCGCGCTCGAGGTCGTTGATGCGGCGCGGACGCCCGGTCGTCGCGTCGACGATGACCATGGTGGTCGCGGCGCGCGCATAGAGAACCGCCGGCTCACCGGCGTAGACCTCGTAGCTCACCTTCACGCTCGCGCCGCCGAGTCCGCCGATCCACAACTGCACATCGACGGGCTGCCGTTGGTACGACAGCGGTTTCAAGTACTCGATCTCATGGTGCGCGATGAGGCTGTGCGTGTCAGCCCCCGCGTGGGCGCCGGCATCCAACACCGCCGTCGGCAACAGTTCGTCGCCACTGCCCGGAACCCAGAACATCCGTACCCGGGCTTCCTCGAGCAGCCGCAGCATTTCCACGTTGTTGAGGTGGTTATAGGCGTCGAGGTCGGCCCACCGCAAGTGGATGGGAATGTGGATACGCATCGGGCTAGCCGCGTGTGAGCTTGCGGTACACGGAGCGGTGCGGCTTCGCGGCATCCGGGCCCAGACGTGCGATCTTGTCCTCTTCGTACGCGTCGAAGTTGCCCTCGAACCAGTGCCAGTGCGCCGGATCGTCATCGGTTCCCTCGTAGGCGAGGATGTGCGTGGCGATTCGATCGAGAAACCACCTGTCGTGGGTGATGACCACGGCACAGCCGGGGAATTCGATGAGAGCGTTCTCCAGGCTGGACAAGGTCTCGATGTCGAGGTCGTTGGTGGGCTCGTCGAGCAGCAGAAGGTTACCGCCCTGCTTCAGGGTGAGCGCCAGATTCAGCCGATTCCGCTCACCGCCGGAGAGCACGCCGGCCTTCTTCTGCTGATCAGGGCCCTTGAATCCGAACTGGGACACGTAGGCGCGGGACGGAATCTCGGTCTTGCCCACCGTGATGTAGTCGTGCCCTTCGGAGACGACCTCCCAGAGCGTCTTCTGCGGGTCGATCCCACTTCTGGTCTGGTCCACGTAGGAAATCTGTACGGTGTCGCCGATCTTCAGCTCGCCGCCGTCGAGCGATTCGAGGCCGACGATGGTCTTGAACAGGGTGGTTTTGCCTACCCCGTTGGGGCCGATGATGCCGACGATGCCGTTGCGGGGCAGGGTGAAGCTGAGATTGTCGATGAGCAGACGGTCTCCGAAGCCCTTGACGAGTTTCCTCGCGTCGATCACCTGGGAGCCGAGCCTCGGTCCGACCGGAATCACGATCTCGTCGAAGTCGAGCTTTCTGGTCTTCTCGGCCTCCGTGACCATTTCCTCGTACCGAGCCAGTCTGGCCTTGGATTTGGTCTGCCTGCCCTTGGCATTGCTGCGCACCCACTCAAGCTCGTTGTTCAGACGCTTGGCGAGCTTCTGGTCTTTCTTGCCCTGAATGTTGAGGCGCTCGGCCTTTTTCTCCAGGTAGGTCGAGTAGTTGCCTTCGTAGGGATACAGGTGGCCACGGTCGACTTCGGCGATCCACTCGGCGACGTGGTCGAGGAAGTACCGATCGTGGGTCACGGCGAGAACGGCGCCGGGGTACTTCGCCAGGTGCTGCTCCAGCCAGAGCACGCTTTCGGCGTCGAGGTGGTTGGTCGGTTCGTCCAGCAGCAGCAGGTCGGGCTTCTGCAGCAGCAGCCGGGTGAGGGCGACGCGACGTTTTTCTCCACCGGAAAGGTTGGCCACTTCCGCATCCCCGGGTGGGGTGCGCAGTGCGTCCATGGCTTGTTCGAGTTGCGAATCGAGATCCCACGCGTCGGCGGCGTCGATCTCCTCTTGCAGGGTCCCCATCTCGGCGAGCAGAGCGTCGAAGTCAGCATCCGGCTCGGCCATCTCCAGGCCGATCGCGGCGTGGCGGTCGACCTTCGCCTTGATCGCGCCGACGCCCACCTGTACGTTCTCGAGCACCGTCTTGGATTCGTCGAGCTCGGGCTCCTGCATGAGGATGCCGACGGTGTAGCCGGGGCTGAGTCTGGCCTCGCCGTTGCTGGGGGTGTCGAGGCCGGCCATGATCTTCAGGATCGTGGATTTTCCAGCCCCGTTCGGGCCGACGACTCCGATCTTCGCGCCGGGCAAGAACGACATCGTGACGTCGTCGAGGATGAGCTTGTCGCCCACCGACTTTCGCGCGCGGACCATCGAGTAAATGTATTCGGCCATGAGTACCAGTCTGCCTTACCAGTCGATGGGGCGCGTCTTACCGACGAGGCATCCGCCGGTGGCCAGCGCAGGCCCGACCACGCTTGAGTACTCCCCGCCGCCGAACTGACCGATGAGGCAGTCGCTGCCGAGTTGCACCGCGAATTGGATCGAGTCGGTGTCGTTGTGGGTTGGAGTGCTGTCCGGGGTGACTTGCATCGCGCTTTTGTCGAATCCGGCGGCAACGAGCCCGTCGATGATCGCACGGCCATCCGCCTGGGGTTGCGCCGCAAACAGTGCGTCGTCCACCAAATCGAAGTAGGAGAGGTTCTCTTTTGCCGTGCCGCCCGGCACACGCTGTGCCGCTGCCGACTGCGCGGGCGCCTGCGTCGGCGAGGCCAACGGCGCCTGGCTTGTCGTGGCAGCGACGACCTGCGGCGATGCGCACCCGGTGAGCCAGAAAACAGTGGTCAACACCGCAAGCGCGGCGAGCGCCCCGCGGCATTTGCCCATCGAGTCACTCCCCAAAAGTCGCCGCTGTCATACGGGGCCGGTCGCGGCCGCCGACTTCGAGTCTACGGTCACACGTCACGGCCACTGGAACGGTCGGAGTCGCATCAGAAAGGAACAATCAACTCGTCCGATTGCTCGGCGGCGGCCCCCGGTTCCGCGGCCCGAAGCAGCTCACCTTGCTCCTGTTCCACCGCAGCAAAGGAGTCTTCCACCGGTACTCTCGAGTCTGCCGGTGGCTGCTGGGATGCGCCGGAACCCTCGCCCCCGCCGGATCGGCTCGCAACGCTTCCGGCGACGCGAGAATAGGACGTTCGCCCGAAACACAGGTCGTGACCGACGGAGTCGGCGTTGAGGTCGATGCTGGTGCCAGAACGGCCCGAGGCCTCCCAGTCGTGGATGCGCAGTCTGCCGACCACGATCACGCGATCGCCCTTGGTCACCGACTCCAGCACGTTGACCGCCAACTGGCGGAACGCGCTGACGGTGTACCAGTTCGGGTCATCGTCGATCCAGACACCCTTGACACGGTCGAAGTGACTCTGGGACGAGAGCAGACGGAAGGTGATCACGGGATGGTTCCCGCTCATGGCGCGCTGATGGGGCGGTGTGGCTACGAGGCCGGCGAGAGTAATGGTGTCATTCATACCGGACAGTGTCGCGGATCTCACGGACCCGGAACGTGTCACGACGCGCATCCGTGAAACTCCTGTCAGAGTCGGCGCTGTGGAGGAGAGGCGCGCGCGTGCCCGACTAGTGTTCGCGGAACTCTGGCCTTTCCGAACCAGGCACCAGGCTCGCGAACAACGCGCCCTTGGCGGCATCCAGAGTCGGATAGACGCCTCGGAAATCGTCATCGCTCAGCAGCTTGAACGTGTATCCGTCGGCCACGCGATGGATCGAACCCATCGCCCCCGACGGACCAGAAGCCACCCAGGTCTGGCCGGTCAACTCGGTTCGCGTTTCGTCGGTTTCCATGGGAACTACCCACTCTCACTAATGCGTCGAAACCCCGCGGCGTCTGCGGACGCCAGGGCATGCTGACATGCCACGAGCCTACGCTCCCGACCATAAACTTGGCCCATGACCTTCGCACCATCCGCTGACCGATACACCGCCATGGACTACCGTCGGACCGGACGCAGCGGCCTGAAGTTGCCCGCCATCTCTCTCGGCCTGTGGAACAACTTCGGCTCCGATCGGCCCATCGACACGCAGCGCGCGATCTTGCGTCGGGCCTTCGACCGGGGTGTGACCCATTTCGACCTTGCCAACAATTACGGCTCAGAAGCGGGCTCCGCGGAAACGAATTTCGGCCGCATCGTCGCGCGCGACTTCCGGCCGCACCGTGACGAGCTGGTGATTTCGAGTAAGGCCGGCTATTACATGTGGGAAGGTCCGTACGGCGACTGGGGGTCGCGCAAAAATCTTCTCGCCTCACTGGATGCCAGCCTCGGCAGGATGGGACTCGACTACGTCGACATCTTCTATTCGCACCGACCGGACCCCGAGACACCGATCGAGGAGACAATGGGCGCGCTGGCGACCGCGGTGCAACAGGGCAAGGCACTCTATGCCGGAATCTCCAGCTATAGCCCGCGACAGACGCGCGCCGCATACGCGGCGCTGGCCGAGCACAAGATCCCACTGCTCATTCATCAGCCCCGTTACAACTTGTTCGACCGTCACGTCGAAAAGGAGGGGCTCTTCCCGGTGCTTGAAGATCTGGGAGTGGGATGCATCGTCTACTCTCCGCTGGCGCAGGGATTGCTCACCGACCGTTACCTGAGTGGCATCCCGGCCGACTCACGCGCGGCCAAGGGCCGATGGATGACCGCCGAGAATATCGATGCAACCTACCTCGAGCGCGCGCGAGCTCTGAACGAGATTGCCCGGCAGCGCGGCCAGTCCCTCGCCCAGCTCGCGCTGACCTGGGTGTTGCGCCAGCCCCGGGTGACTTCCGCTCTCATCGGGGCGAGCAGCGTCGCCCAACTGGACGACAACTTGGACGCGCTCCACGGTTCTGCGCTGAGCGCTGAGGAGATCGCGGCAATCGAACCGCTCGCCGTGCACGGCACTGGCTCGCGCTAGCACCGATGGGGTACGTCTACGCGCTGCTGGCGGCGCTGCTCTTCGGCGCCAATGGAAGCGTCACCAAGGTCATCCTTTCCAGCGGATTCACTCCTGCCCAGGTGACGGTGCTCCGGATTGTCGGTACCGCAGTCATTGCCGGCGCCGTTCTCCTAGTCTCGTCACGTGCGGCGTTCCGGGTCTCCTGGCGGCAATTGGGGATCCTGGCCACTCTTGGAGTGACCGGAGTGGCGATCCTGCAGTTTGCCTACGCCATCGCTATCACGCTGCTTCCCGTCGGGATCACGCTGTTGTTCGAATATCTCGCGGTGTTGCTGGTCGCGTTGGTGGCGTTCTTTCTGTTCAAGGAACACGTGAAAATCCGTCTGTGGATCGCGATCGTCTTCGTGCTCCTCGGGCTCGCGCTCGTGGCGGAGGTGTGGGACAGCACCCTCGAGGCGGTCGGCGTGATCGCGGCGCTGGTGTCGGCCGTGGCACTCACCGTGTACTTCGTGGTCGGCGAACGAGAAGTCGGCAAGGCGACGCCTCTGACCGTCCTGTTCTGGACGATGGTGTTCGGGTGCCTCTTCTGGATTGTCTTCGGGGATTGGCGTCAGATCGACCCGGCGATCTTCGGCACCAGCATCTCGCTCGGTGGACACCTGGCCGGGATCTCGCTGCCGTTCTGGATCCTCATCGCCTGGAACATTGTGCTCGGGTCGTTCATTCCATATCTGTTCTCATTCCTCGCTTTGCGTTATCTCAGCGCGACGGCTGCCGGGATCATCGCGTCGGCAGAAGTCATGTTCGCTTTCGCGGTCGCGTGGCTATGGCTCGGCGAAAGCTTGAACCTCATCCAAATCATGGGTGGCTCTGTGGTGCTCGTCGGGATCGTACTCGCGCAGACGGCGAGGATGCACAAGGTGGTGCAGGCAGATCTTGTCCTCGTCGATACCGCCGCTATCACCCTCCCTTAGCGGATGTCGGTGGCCGACTCTAGCCTGATGATGTTCACAACCCAGGGGCCGGCCGCAGATCAGGAGGACTTCATGACCAGTTTCGGCTTCGCCGGCGCAACGCGGAACGCATCCGCCCTGTTGGTGCGTCCCGGCATCGCTCTCACCAGGCTGCACAACAACCTGTGGCGGGTCACCCGGCCGACCGGGGACGTGCTCGGCTATGTGGAAAGCTTTCCCACCCCAACAGGCGAGCGATACCGCGCTAAGCGCCTCGTTGCTCGCCAAGGTCGGTTTCTCGTCGACGGAGAATTCTGGAGCATGAACGACGCCGTCGAGTGCCTGCGCTGATTTAATGCCGCGCTGATTCAATGCCTCGCTGATTCAAAGCCGCGCTGATTCAAAGCCGCGCTGATTCAAAGCCAGCGCTAAATTACTGCCGCGCTGAACGAGTGTCGGCGCCGCGTGAGTGTCGGCGCGACTAACCGCGGATGCTGGGGTACTCTGCGGGAATGCAATGGTGGAATGATTTCGTAGACTGGCTCTTTTCTGAAGATGGATCGCGGATCATCGCAACAGTTGTTGTCCCGTTCGTCGCAATCTTGGTTGCCGGCCTGGTCGCGGCGCTGATCGGTCGTGGTTCCACTAAACGCGTGCTGGCATTGAATGAGCGTCAGCAACGCGCTGCCGCCGTCACGGCGATGATCGGAGCGGCTCGCCGCGCCGCGGTGTGGAACACTCTGTCCGACTCTGAGCAACGGCACGCCAATCATTCAGCACTGGAGGCTGACGTGCGGCTGCGCCTCCTCGCCGTAACCGGTGCGGGCCTTGCGTCCGACTGGTGCGCTCACGAGATCGCCATGATGAAAAAGAACGCGGTCAGCTTCAGCTTCCAGGCTGAGCAGTCGCTGGTGGAATTCAGGAACCGCGTGATCGAGTGGCACGAGCGGCCCTCCCGCGCAAAAAAGCTGTTCAAGAACGACCTCGACAGTTGGGCGTACGACACGTCTCTCGCCGATCAGGAACTCGTGGCGCAACAACAGGCCTGGGCCGCGCAGCAGTCAGCCGGCCAGCCAGAACCCGCCCTCCACAGTGCCCCGGATGCCGTGGGCAAAACTGGCTCCCCGATTCCCGCCGCAGCGCCTACTGAGTCACGGCAGCCGGGCTCGCCTCTGGTCGTCTCCTCACCGATAACCGGACCAGTGCCGGCGAGTAAGGAAAGTCCCACCGATCAGGACGAGGCCGCGAACGAATCCGTAGCGCGGGACACCATGACGACCAGCCGTCCGGAAGGCCAAAGCGATCACAACGCTGCTGAAGACTCCGACTCCGATGAGGCTGAATTTCCTCCGGTCTCGGTGAGCCACGTCCGCGAACGGATCAGTCCAGCCCCCGTGGAGAACGACGAACTGCGCTGAAGCCGGTCCGACTGGCTAGACTCGGTGCCATGACAGAGCATGCGCCGAATGGACCCCGTGGGATGGTCGTTGTCTACGCATGGCTGGTCGTCGCCGTTGCGGTGGCGCTGCTTGTCGGCTTCGTCTATACCGTCTGGTTCAAGTAGCGACCCGCGTCAGCGATCGCTCAGACGGCACCGCTGCTGAGTACTGGCACCTCGTCGGTGGCAAGCACGGTAACCAACTCGGCGGCATCCGGCCCACTCGCGAGGCGAGCCGGGAACACGCGAGGATGACTCGACGCCATTTCTTCGAGCACGCGGACCACTTGGCTGCTGTAGCCGAACTCGTTGTCGTACCAGATGTACAACACCAGGTTCGATCCGGAACTGATCGTGGCCAAACCGTCGACGATGCCGGCACGATGCGAGCCGATGAAGTCAGACGACACAACCTCGGGTGAGTCGATGAAATCGATCTGCTGCTGCAGGGTTGAATCCAGCGACAGTCGCCGCAGGTAGGAGTTGACTTCTTCCTTGGTCGTCTCCTTGCCAAGGTTCAGGTTGAGGATCGCCATGGACACGTTCGGGGTGGGCACCCGGATCGCGTTACCAGTGAGTTTGCCGGCCAGCTGTGGCAGTGCCTTCGCGGCGGCGGTCGCCGCGCCGGTCTGGGTGAGCACCATGTTGAGCACAGCGGAGCGACCGCGCCGATTGCCCTTGTGCATGTTGTCAATAAGGTTTTGGTCGTTCGTGTAGGAGTGCACCGTCTCCACGTGTCCATGGAGGATGCCATACGCATCGTCGACCGCCTTGAGCACCGGCACTATTGCGTTCGTCGTACAGGATGCGGCAGAGAGGATCGAGTCATCCGGCCCGATGGTGTCGTGGTTGATGCCGTACACGATGTTCTTGAGGTCGCCCTTGCCTGGCGCGGTCAGCAGAACGCGCGCCACACCGGGGCTCGCGAGGTGCTGGGATAGCCCCTCCGCATCCCGCCACCGTCCGGTGTTGTCGACCACAATCGCATCGTGGATGCCATAGGCCGAATAGTCGACCGTCCCGGGGTCGTCTGAATAGATGACCTGGATGAGGGTGCCGTTGGCGAGGATCGTGTTGGCATCCTCGTCCACCGTGATGGTTCCCTCGAACGGTCCGTGCACCGAGTCGCGACGCAGCAGGCTGGCCCGTTTTACGAGATCGTTGGCGGCGCCCTTGCGGACCACGATTGCCCGCAGCCGCAGTCCCTGGTCGTCGCCCGCGTGGGCGATCAGGATGCGAGCCAGAAGCCGACCGATCCGGCCAAACCCGTAGAGCACTACGTCGACGCTGCCGGCAGAGGCGGAATCGTCAGCGCCCACCACCGGGGCAAGCTCGGCCCGGAGGAATTCAGTCAAGTCCTGACCGTGGCCGCTCGCTTTGTAGCGGGCAAGCAGCTTCGCGAGATCCACGGATGCGGCACCCAGCTGCAGCTGCACGAGCGCGAGGAGCACCGGGAGGGTCTGCTCGATCGGGAGCTCGATTTCGTCCACTTGACGGGCGAACCGGTGCGCCTTGAGAATCTCCACAGCGGACTGGTTGATCAGCCTGCGCCCGTAGATCGAGGTCACCACACCATGGTCCCGATACAGAGTGCCGATCAGGGGGATCATCGACTCCGCAATCGCCTGCCTGCCGTTCCAGCGTCGGAACTCCACGTCGGACTGCGAACCCATGTCTTCCTTCCACGCGCGCCGAAAGGAAAGGGAACTCGGCGACACCAAGGATTCTACCGGAGCGCGATTCTACCGGGACGTCCGACCGGCCTTCCCGGCCGGCCACACTCCCGAGCTCCCCCGCCGGTGACTCGCCATCAGGTGCGTGTCGACGATGCCGACCGCCTCCATCAGCGCGAACATTGTCGTCGGCCCGATAAAAGCGAACCCTTTAGCTCGTAACGCCTTCGACAGGGCTTCCGATTCGGTTGATCGTGTCGGGACTTCCGCCGGTGCGCGCGGTTCGGGTGTGGTTGCCGGGCGGAACGCCCAGACAAAGTCGGCCAGGCCGCCCTCCTCGCGCAGCGCGATCGTGGCCCGCGCATTGGTGATCGTTGCGCGGATCTTCCGGAGGTTGCGCACGATGCCGGCATCGCCGAGAAGCCGTTCCTCGTCGTCCTCAGTGAATGCCGCTACAGCATCCGGGTCGAAGTTGTGGAAGGCGGCGCGGAAGGCCGGGCGCTTGCGCAGTATCGTCGCCCACGACAGCCCCGACTGGAACGCTTCGAGGCTGATCCGCTCATAGAGCCCCTGCTCGTCGCGGACCGGCATGCCCCACTCGGTGTCGTAGTAGTCGCGCAGCAACGGATCCACCGCCGCCCACGCTGGCCGCGCCAAGCCGTCGGCGCCGATCACTACAGCGGCAGCATCCCGATCGTCCATTTGGACAGTCTCCCAGGCCACGGCGGCCTGTTTCACACGAAACGGATTCGATTCTGCAGCCGGGAGCGCACGTCGAACACCTCGCCGATGCTGGTCCGGGGCCCGTCTGTCAACCCGTCCCGCAAAAGCTTCGGCATCAGCGACCGCCGGATCACAAGGAAATTCGCGCGTCGCCCACGGCCCACCGGAACCATCGGTTCAGCCAGAGCGTCGTCCGGAACGACTAGGAGCACGGCGCTGAAACGCACACCGAGTTCTTTGCCCAGCGCCCGGGTGGCGCGGGTGAGCGAACGCACCGGTTCGGCGCGGTACGGCACCGCGTCGCCGGCCAGCTCGCCGCGTACCACGCGCACCGCTTTCCCCCAGTCCTGCGATTCGAGCGCGAACAGC
>JBDTBD010000078.1:0-8744 GCA_039924285.1 Terrimesophilobacter sp.
AAAAAGGGCGCAAGCTCCACACGTAACGGTCGCGACTCGAACGCGCAGCGCCTCGGCGTGAAGCGTTTCGGCGGCCAGGTCGTCAACTCGGGCGAGATCATCGTTCGCCAGCACGGCACTCACTTTCACCCAGGCGCCAACGTGGGCCGCGGCGACGACGACACGCTGTTCGCACTCTCGGCTGGTGCCGTGGAGTTCGGCACGAAGGGCGGCCGCAAGGTCGTCAACATCGTGGTGGGCGCCGAATAGCATTCCAGATCATCACCGCGGGCGAGCTTCGGCTCGCTCGTGGCATTTAACGAACAAGCACAGTACGAAGAAATACGGCACAACACTATTTAGCCCGGGCGGAAGCGTCGGGCGGAAGGGATGCGATCATGGCCACTTTCGTTGACCAAGTAACCCTTCACCTCAAGGCTGGCGACGGTGGCAACGGATGCGTGTCAATCCGCCGCGAGAAGTTCAAGCCGCTCGCAGGCCCCGACGGCGGCACCGGCGGCAACGGCGGTGATATCGTGCTCGTCAGCGACAGCCAAGTCACCACCTTGCTCGGATACCACCGGGCACCGCACCGCAGCTCCGACCATGGCGGCCCAGGGATGGGCGACTACCGAAGCGGAGCCGACGGCGGGGAACAGGTGCTTGCCGTGCCCGTGGGCACCGTCGTGAAGGATGCCGAAGGTAGCGAGCTCATCGACCTCGCCGAGCCGGGTCTGCGTTTCGTCGTCGCCCCCGGTGGACGCGGCGGGCTCGGGAACTCCGCTCTGGCCAGTTCCAAACGGAAGGCACCGGGCTTCGCCCTGCTCGGCACACCCGGCTGGGAGGGCGATGTTCTGCTCGAGCTGAAAGTCGTTGCCGACGTCGCCTTGGTCGGCTACCCATCGGCCGGCAAGTCCAGCCTCGTCGCCGCGATCTCGGCCGCCAAACCGAAAATCGCCGAATACCCGTTCACCACGCTGCATCCGAACCTGGGCGTCGTGCAGGCCGGCGACGAGCGATACACGGTCGCCGACGTCCCTGGACTCATCGCGGGAGCCAGCGAAGGCAAGGGCCTCGGTTTGGAATTCCTGCGCCACGTCGAGCGCTGCACGGTGCTCGTGCACGTGCTTGATTGCGCGACACTCGACCCTGGCCGCGACCCGGTCAGCGATCTCGATGTGATTCTTGCGGAGTTGGCAGCGTATCCGGTTCCCGCAGGCCAGCTCCCGCTGCTCGAGCGACCCCAGTTCGTCGCGCTGAACAAGACCGACGTGCCCGAGGGCAAGGACCTGGCCGATCTGGTCCGTCCAGACCTTGAAGCTCGCGGATACCGTGTCTTCGAAATCTCTGCAGTCAGCCGTGAGGGCTTGCGCAGCCTGTCGTACGCGCTGGCCGAGCTGGTCGCCGATGGTCGTGCGGAACGCGCCGCGCACTCGGAAGGCCCCCGGATCGTGATGCGGCCCCGCGCCGTGGACGAAAGCGGATTCGAGGTGCGCGTCGAAGGAGGGTCTGCCGGAAACACCTATCGCATCCTGGGCGCCAGACCCGAGCGCTGGGTGGCGCAAACCGACTTCAACAATGACGAAGCGGTCGGATTCCTCGCCGACCGACTCGCTAAACTCGGCGTCGAAGACGAACTGTTCAAAGCCGGGGCGGTCGCCGGGTCTACAGTAGTGATCGGCGCAGGTGTTGGTGTCGTCTTCGATTGGGAGCCGACATTGACGTCAACCGCGGAGCTCATCACCAGCCCGCGAGGTGCCGACGCACGAATCGGCGTTAACGAGAGGCCCACGAGGCATCAGCGCCGCGACGACTACTTCGCGAGAATGGATGCCAAGGCCGCAGCCCGCGCCGAACTCATCCGGGAACGCGAAGCCGGCGTGTGGACCGACGACGACGGATTCGCTGTCGAACGACCGGAGGAGAACTCTCTGGTCGAAAGCGGGGCCGAATCGGACTCCGATGACGAAGCGCCGGTAACGACAGCGCTGCCAACGAAGACAGTTGAAGAGGACGGTCCAACCATGGACCGAGCAGCAGAATAGGACAATACCCGCCGCAATGACTGAGCCGATCGTCTCCCGTGTCGACGTGCCGCACGCACACCGAATTGTGGTCAAGGTCGGCTCATCATCGATTAGTGGTGCCAACGCCGCTCAGATTCCTAAGCTGATCGATGCCTTGGCCGCCGTGCACGCACGAGGCGCGGAGGTGATCCTCGTTTCTTCCGGGGCCATCGCCACCGGCCTGCCCTATCTGAAACTGGTCGGTCGCCCAACCGATCTGGCCACACAGCAAGCGGCAGCGGCGGTCGGACAGAACGTGCTCATATTCCGGGACCAGGAAAGTCTCGACCGTTACCGCATCGTCGCCGGGCAGGTGCTGCTCACCTCCAGCGACCTGACCAACCAAAAGCATCGCGTCAACGCGCAACGGGCCATGGAACGGCTTATGGGGTTGCGCATCCTGCCCATCGTCAACGAAAACGACACCGTCGCCACTCACGAAATTCGTTTCGGCGACAACGACCGGCTCGCCGCCCTGGTGGCGCGACTGGTGCACGCCGACCTGCTCGTGCTGTTATCGGACGTCGACGCCCTCTACACCAAGCCGCCGCTGGAGCCGGGGGCGCAACGCATCCACAGCGTGCCATACGGCGACGAACTCGACGGAGTGCAGTTCGGCGAAGCCAGTGTCACCGGAGTGGGCACCGGGGGAGCGGTGACCAAGGTCGCCGCGGCCAGACTCGCGGCCGACGCCGGCACACCGGTTCTGCTCGCCTCCACTGCGGATGTCGCCGAAGCATTGGCCGGTGCAGACCTCGGCACCTGGTTCGCCGCGGATCCCGCGCAGCAGGGCGCCGAACTAGCCAGCACGCCTGGCTAAACTTGCGGCATGTCGGACACCACCCTGCACCCCGCACTCGTTGCCAAACTCCATGCCGCCCGCGAGGCATCCGTCGCTTTGGCGGCCGCCACCACGGCGCAGAAGAACGACGCGCTGCAGGCGATCGCGTCCGCTGTGCTTTCCGGAGCCTCGCGGATCGTTCCGGCGAACGAACTGGACCTGGCGAACGGCCGAGAAAGTGGTTTGAGTACGGCACTGCAGGACCGGCTGCGACTGGATGAAAGCCGCCTGAGCTCGCTTGCCGACGCTGTTCTCGAACTCGTGGGAATCCCGGACCCGGTCGGCGAGTCGGTGCGTGGCAGCACACTGCCCAACGGCCTCAAGATCACCGAGGTGCGGGTACCGTTCGGTGTGGTGGGGGCGATCTACGAGGCCAGACCCAACGTCACGATCGACATAGCGGCGCTGTGCCTCAAGAGCGGTAATGCGGCCGTGCTGCGCGGTGGAAGCGCAGCCGAGAACACGAACCGAGTGCTCATCGATCTCATCCAGGAGGCGTGTGCTTCGGTAGGACTTCCGGCCACCAGCGTGCAGACGATTGATGAGTTTGGCCGCGACGGCGCGACGCAACTGATGCGGGCTCGCGGATACGTGGATGTCTTGATCCCGCGCGGGAGCGCCAACCTGATCAACACCGTCGTCACTGAATCGAAGGTGCCGGTGATCGAAACCGGAGCCGGCGTCGTGCACGTGTTCCTCGACGAGTCGGCCAACCAGCAGTGGTCCGTCGACATTGTGCGCAACGCCAAGGTGCAACGCCCGAGCGTCTGCAACGCCCTTGAGACGCTGCTGGTGCATCGTGCGGCGGCTGGGCGGCTGCTGCCTGCCGTGCTCGGCGCTCTCACGGATGCCGGTGTGACGGTACACGCGGACGAGAGCGCCCGCACCATTTACCCGAATGCCCTGCCGACCACCGAGGAGGACTGGTCCACCGAGCATCTTTCGCTCGACGTTTCGGTGCGCGTCGTCGACGACCTCGACGGGGCGATCGCGCACATCCGCAAGTATTCGACCGGGCACACCGAATCGATCATCACCAATGACCTCGCCAACGCCGAGCGATTTCTTTCCGAAGTGGACTCAGCCGTGGTTATGGTCAACGCATCGACTCGGTTTACCGACGGCGGCGAATTCGGCTTCGGCGCCGAGGTGGGAATTTCCACCCAAAAACTTCACGCGCGCGGGCCGATGGGCGTCGCGGAGCTGACCAGCACGAAGTGGGTTGTGCGCGGGTCGGGACAGATTCGAGGGTAGATTGGAGTTATGACATTGCTCGCCATTGCCGCCGCGGAAGAGCTTGCGCCGCTGGTGCTCCCGACGTGGGGTTTCCCGTTGATCGGTGCCATCGCCTTTGCGACTCTTGGACTGGTCTGTTGGAGCTTCCGCGATGTCGCCAACCGGCACAGCCAAAAGCTCGACCGCGCGAACAATACGCACGGAACCGCCCACCGCTAGGTCGGCTACCGAATGTCCGAGGCTGAACACAGGCGCCCCCGGATTGGCGTGATGGGTGGAACTTTCGACCCTATCCACAACGGCCACCTCGTCGCCGCCAGCGAAGTCGCTCAACACTTCCACCTCGACGAGGTCGTGTTCGTGCCGACCGGCCAGCCTTACCAGAAACAGAACGCCACACCGGGCGAACACCGCTACTTGATGACGATCATCGCCACAGCGTCCAACCCCATGTTCACGGTGAGCCGGGTGGACATTGACAGGGGCGGCCCCACTTATACGATCGACACTTTGCGGGACCTGCGGGCCGAGCGGCCGGACGCGGAGCTGTTCTTCATCACCGGAGCGGATGCTGTCGAGCAGATCCTCGACTGGAAGAACATCGACGAACTGTGGTCGTTGGCTCATTTTGTGGCTGTTTCACGGCCAGGTCACACGCTCACAGTTTCGAATTTGCCGCAGCAAGTCGTAAGCTTGCTCGAAGTGCCCGCACTGGCGATCTCCTCTACTGATTGCCGCGCGCGGGTTGGCCGGGGATTTCCGGTGTGGTATTTGGTTCCCGATGGGGTCGTCCAATATATCTCCAAGTACCACCTGTATCGGAGTAACACATGACAGCGTGGCAAGATGAGCCGCCGCTGACACGGCGGCAGATGCGGATGCGTGAGCGCGAGGGTGCGTCGGCACCCGCCAGTGAAGACGAGGCACCTGTCGCGTCGGTCGTCGAGGCGGCGCCTGCGCCCTCCGAAGCGGCCCAAGAGCCGTCATCGACCCCGCCACCGGCTCGCCCGTCCGCCGCTCTTTTCGCCCCGGCTGCCGCTGCGCCGCCTGCCACGGAACACCAGCTCACGCGGAGAGAGTTGCGCGCCCTGCGCGAGCACAGCGGTGCGGCCAGTGCGGACGCTCAGATCGTTCAGCGCGAACTGCGTCCGGAAGTGCGTCAACAAGCCGAACCGGCTCCGCTTCCCGTAGAGACGATCTCCGCTGACTTCGCGCAGATCATCGCGACTCCGTCCATCGACACGACAGCGATTCCGATCATTCCGTCGTTCCCCGTGACCGATCACGCTACGCCCGACGAACCCGCGCAGAATAGAGCAGACCAGGCACTACCGAGTGAGACGACGCCCGAGCAGGCTGCAGTGGCCTCCCTTCCCGACGCCGTGGAACACACTTACACTCCGCCGTTCGGGCACTGGTCGATGCAGGCGAAGATCGATGACGAGAATCAGACCCTCGACCACTCGGTTCGTCGTGACCTCTCGTCGAGCAGCGGCGCGATCACCACGAGCGCTCTGGTGCTTCCCTCGATTCCCCAAGCCGGCGACATCACCCGACCGATCAGCAACACCGGCGAGATCCTGATTACAGGTTCGGTCGAGTTGCCATCAAGTTTGGGATCCACTGGGTCGTACCCGACACGCTTCGATCGCTCCGACGTGGATGCGATTATCGCCGCCGACGACCGGGAGGATTCGGAAGCCGGTTCGGCGCCCGTGCGTGCTATCCGCGCGGTGAGTTCCAACAATGATGCCCCCGCTCTGCTTGCCGAAACCAGGGCCACGGAAAGCCGCACGCCGTTCGTGCTCGCAATCATTGCCGGCTCCACACTGGTTGTCGCCGTGGGGCTTGTGATCGCCGGCTTCATCTTCAATGTCTTCTAAGCGTGCCCGTCGCGCGCTGAAGTTTTCCAACTGTCAACCCCGTGAATTGTCAGCAGGATCTGGTAGGCCTGTAACCACTCCAGTACCCCGTCCGTTAGGAACCAGTGACCGCATCCGCATACGCCCGTGACCTGTTGCAAGCCGCGACCCTTGCCGCCGACTCCAAGCAGGCCGAAAACCTGGTTGCACTTGATGTGTCTGGGCCGATGCCCCTGACTGACATCTTTCTGCTCGCCTCGGGGCGCAACGAACGCAATGTGGTAGCGATCGCGGATGCCATCGAAGACGCGCTCATGGAACGCGGTACGAAGACGCTGCGTCGGGAGGGCAAGTCCGAAGGGCGCTGGATTTTGCTCGACTTCGGAGATCTCATCGTGCACGTCTTCCACGAAGAAGACCGCATGTACTACTCGCTCGAGCGACTGTGGAAGGACTGCCCTGTCGTTCCGATCGATGTGAGTGCCGAGAAGTCCGCGAGCTAGCCGGACCACCACACGGCTCGCTTCGTCCGGCGCGCGCCATGAGCCCGGTCCGCAACAATCGGTAACGTCGATTTGCCGCCCGCCCGGCCGATTGCGAAACTCGGTGTGGGCGATTGCCCAGCCGGGTCGGACGTCGATCTCGGCCATGTACATCCATTGGGGCGGTTCCATGATTTCGATCGGCCACGTCTCCAAGACCTTCGGGTCTGGGGCGGCCGCCGTGCGTGCGCTCAGCGACGTCAGTCTCGAGGTCGCAACCGGCGAGATCTTCGGCGTCATCGGTCAGAGTGGCGCGGGCAAGAGCACGCTCGTGCGTCTGGTCAACCTGCTAGAGCGCCCGGATTCCGGTTCGATCGTGGTCGACGGGCAGGAACTCACGACGCTCGATGCGACCGAACTGCGGCATGCGCGCCGCACGATGGGCATGGTCTTCCAACACTTCAATCTGCTTGGTGGTCGTACGGTGCAGGGCAACGTCGAACTCGGCTTGGAGATCACCGGGATGAGCCCGGCATGCCGGCGCCGTCGGTCGATGGAGATCCTTGAACTGGTCGGGCTCGGCGACAAGGCAAAAGCCTTTCCTGGTGAGCTGTCCGGAGGCCAGAAGCAGCGCGTGGGCATCGCCCGGGCTCTCGCCGGTAACCCCAAGGTGCTCCTGTCCGACGAGGCCACCTCTGCCTTGGATCCAGAGACGACGCGGTCGATCCTCGAGCTCATCACCAGCATCAACCGGGACTTGGGACTCACCGTGCTGCTGATCACGCACGAAATGGACGTCGTCAAGTCCCTCTGCCATTCCGCCGCACTCATCGAGTCCGGCCGGGTTATCGAGCAGGGCCCGATCGTGTCCCTGATCTCTACGCCGGGTTCGCGCCTCGCCCGCGATCTATTCCCGCTGGGCGAGGTGCCGTCGCACACCGGAAACACTGTCATCGACATCACCTTCAGTGGCGGCTCAGCGGATCGGCCGGTGATCTCCCAGCTCGCGCGCAAATTCGCGTTGGACGTCAGCATCCTCGGCGCCGCTATTGAGACGATCGGCGGCAAACAGGCAGGCAGAACTCGTCTAGAACTGCCCGGCTTGCCGTCCTCTAATGCGGAGGCGATCGCCGACCTGCGCAGCCAAGGCCTTCTCGTCGAAGTCGCCGGCGCCGAACTTGTGCACGACGTGACGGAGGTGCAGCCGTGATCGATCCGTCCGCCCCGCAGTTCTGGCCACAACTGGTCAATGTCGTGCTCGGCGGCACCGCCGAGACACTGTACATGGTCGGAGTCGCTCTGATCTTCACGGTGCTGCTGGGTTTGCCTCTCGGGGTTGTCCTGGTCGGAACCGAGGCCGGCGGCATCTTGGAGCGCCCCTTCGGTTCTCGCCGCGCCGGCGTCGTCATCAACCGCCTGGTCGACTTCATCGTCAACCTCGGCCGAGCCGTGCCATTCGTCATTCTCATGGTCGCCATGATTCCGCTGACTCGGATCATCGTCGGCACGTCTATCGGCAGCACCGCTGCCATTGTGCCGCTGGCCGCCGTTGCGGTTCCGTTCTTCGCCCGCATGGTTGAGATCGCGATCAAGGAAGTGGATGGCGGTCTCATCGAGGCGGCAGAGTCCCTCGGCGCGACACGCTGGCAGATCATCAGCAAGGTGCTGGTACCTGAGGCGCTGGCCCCAATGGTGCTCGGGCTGTCCACAACGGTGACCTCGATCATCAATTTCTCGGCCATGGTTGGTGTTGTCGCTGGCGGCGGCCTCGGGTCTGTCGCTCTGCGCTACGGGTACCAGCGGTACAGCGTCATCCACATGGTCACTGTCATCGTCGTGGTCTTCACGATCGTCATGATCCTGCAGAGTGTCGCAACGCGCTTCGCGCGGAGACTAGCCCGACCCGGCAGCGTTTCATCCGCGGCGGTGCGTGACAAGATCGCCACCGAGATCTCTTTCTAATCGGCGTCGCCCAACATCCACCACCCATCAGAAAGTAGACCCTTGAAGTTCACAACACACAGCAAACGCGTCGCCGGAGTGGTCGTTGCGGCCGCAGTCGCCATCTCCCTGGCCGGGTGCTCCTCGCCGTCTCAGTCCACGAGCGACTCCGGCGACAGCCTGGGAATGCTCAAGGTCGGATCGCTAGCTATCCCCGCTGGTGAACTGATCACCTGGCTGAACGAGCACGGTGCGAAGGATGCAGGGCTCGAGCTGAAATGGACCGAGTTCACCGACTACAACACCCCGAACACCTCCCTGAGCAACGGGGAGATCG
>JBDTBD010000079.1:0-26733 GCA_039924285.1 Terrimesophilobacter sp.
TGTCCTGCTGTGTCGTGCCGGTCATGCGCTTTCCTCCGCGGTGAGCTGGGACGCGACGATCTCAGCGTAGGTTGTCGAGCTCTCCAACAGTTCTTCGTGGCTTCCGTTGCCGACGACAGCGCCGCCCTCAAGCACGACGATCTGATCCGCATCCAGGATGGTGGCCACCCGCTGGGCCACCACGATCATGGTCGCGTCGGTTCGGTACTTCTTCAACGCCAACCGGAGTCTGGCGTCGGTGGCGCTGTCCAGCGCGGAGAAGGAGTCGTCGAAAATGTATATTTCGGGTTGCTTGACCAGAGCCCTGGCGATCGCGAGCCGCTGTCGCTGCCCGCCGGAAACATTTGTACCGCCCTGGGAGATTTCCGCGTCCAGTTCGCCGTCCAACTCCTGGACAAAGCCCGCGGCCTGCGCAATCCGAAGCGCCTCCCACAACTCGTCGTCGGTGGCATCCGGTTTGCCGTAGCGCAAATTGCTGGCGACGGTGCCGGCGAACAAGTACGGCCGTTGCGGCACCAGCCCGATACGGCTCCACAGCGTGTCCGGGTCCAGGTCGCGCACATTGACCCCGTCGACGAACACTGATCCTCCTGTGGCATCGAACAGCCTCGGCAGCAGGTTCATCAGCGTGGTCTTACCCGCGCCAGTGCTGCCGATGATGGCGGTGGTCTCCCCCGGTCGCACCGCAAAGCTCACGTTGCGCAGCACTGGTTGCTCCGCTTTCGGGTAGGAGAAGGACACGTCGACGAATTCGACGGTGCCGCTGCTCTCCAACGCCGTGACGCCGTGCTCCGGCACGACCACCGAGGTCTCGGTCTCAAGCACTTCGCCGATGCGGTCGGCGCTGACGGCGGCGCGCGGCAGCATCACACCCATGAAGGTCGCCATCATCACGGCCATCAGGATCTGCAGCAGGTAGCTCAGGTAGGCGACCAAGGCGCCGACCTGCATCTCGCCGGACTCCACCCGCAGCCCGCCGAACCAGATCACGGCGACGCTTGACACGTTGAGTACCAGCATGACGATGGGGAACATCAGCGCGAACAGTCGACCGGCGCCCAGCGAGGTGTCGGTCAGCTCGGCGTTGGCCCTGGCGAATCGGGTGGTCTCGATGTCTTCCCGCACGAACGCACGAATGACTCGGATGCCGGTGAGTTGCTCGCGCAGCACCTGATTGACCGTGTCGATTCGTTTCTGCATCAGCTGGAACAACGGCACCATCCGGGAAATGATCAAGCCAATCGAAATCAACAAGACCGGCACGCTCACGGCCATCAGCCAGGACAGTCCGATGTCTTGCTGCATGGCCATGACCACGCCGCCGATCGCGAGGATCGGAGCGGCGACAAAGAGCGTGCAGGTCATCAGCACCACCATCTGTACCTGCTGCACGTCGTTAGTGGTCCGCGTGATCAGGGAAGGCGCCCCGAACTGGGACACTTCCCGTTCGGAGAATTCGCTGACCCGGTGGAAGATCGCGCCACGCAGGTCACGGCCGAGTGACATCGACGCCTTTGCGCCGTAGTAGACGGCGGTGATGGCGCAGGCGATTTGCACCAGCGTGATGGCGAGCATGACGCCGCCGACCACGAGAATGTGCCCTACATCGCCCTTGGCGATTCCGTTGTCGATGATGTCGGCGATGAGATTGGGCAGATAGAGCGAAGCGATCGACTGGGCGGCCTGGAACAGGCCGACAGCGACCAGCAGTTTCCAGTGCGGTTTCAGGTATCGACGCAGGATGCGCAGCAGCATGGTGTTCCTAGGATTCCGTGGTGGATCGGTGGTCTGGTATTGGCCGACGGTTCGATGAGGGTGCTCCGACGATCCCGTACAGGGCCATGTCGGTGAGTTCGTCTGCGGTGTAGATCTCGCCGTCGTTGAACGGCGGCAGCGAAGACGCGAAGCAGATCCAGCGCAGCAGCTTGGCGACGCGCTCCGGTGGAATGTTCAGTGCCTCGAGGTCGGGTTCAAACAGCTGGGAAAACAACGCGTTAGTGTTCTTCCGGTCTTCTGCGCTGCGTGGGTGCGGATGCTCGCCAAGGATCGACACCATCCGGAACACGCCACGGAACCCGGTCTGCAACACGACGACCGCCGCCCGGATTTTGTCCTCCAATGGCAGGTGCGGGTTGATGTCGGTGAGCGGCTGCCGGATCGAGGAAGACTCCAGGTACCGCTCCACGGCCGCGCGAATCAGACTGTTCTTGTCTCCGAAAGCGCGAAAGACCGTGCCCTCCGCGACGCCAGCGGCCCCGGCAATCTGCCGGGAGGTGACATCAGCGCCGTGTTCGAGCAGCAGCGGGATCACCGCATCGATGATCATGGCGCGGCGTTCGTCTACGGCAAGGGGGCTCGCACGGTTGAGACGGGTAGCAGAAACAGGCACCAAAAAATTATAGCTGAGTGAGCGCTCACTCAGCTAACTTCTTCTGGCTTTTGTGACGCGTTCGGCGAGTATCGTCCGATCTATGCCCGCCAGCGCCAGGATGCGCGGCACCGTGCCCAATTCGGCACCGAGAATACCGAGCAATAAGTCCGTGCCCACGCGCACCCGGTTCTCCGCGTGGCCTACCGCCGCCCCACGGCGGATCGCCTCGTTCGCTGAAGTGCCCAGTTCCAGCACGGTCGAGTTTTCCGTCGGGACACTTGGCATCCCGCCGCGCAGCTCGACCCCGGCATAGGCCACGCTGTCGCGCCGCTCCTGCCGCAGTAACGAGTCGATGCGTTCTCGATCCAATCCGGCCTCGATCAAGACTCGGCCACACACGGTGGTCGGGCTGGAGGCCAGGCCCAGCAGCAAATGTTCTGCTTCGACCGCTTTCGAGCCCCGCTTGCGTGCCTCCTGGCGGGCGACCTGAAACGTGCGATTGCTCGTCTCGCCAAAGTAATGCGGTGGCGTAACGATGGTCATCATCCGCGCCTGCGCAATTCCAGTCCAGCCCCGATCAGCCGTTGCCCGTGTTTCTTGTGCACCGCCTGACGCGTCACCCCGAGCGCCTCAGCCACCTGCGACCAAGACCAGCCGTCTCTCATCGCACGCTCGACCTCGGCGTCTTCCAACTGATCGGCTAGTTTCCGCAGCCCGACGACGGCGGCCAATCCGTCTGCCGAGCCGCCGATGGGAGGAATCTGTACAGCATCCATGCCAGAGACGCTAGAACACACCGTAGAGTTTGTCAACCTAAGTTGCTTATCTCACAGCTTTTTTTGAGAAACGCAGCAGCCCCGACATCGGTACGGTCCAGATGTCCTCTCCGCGCACGTTCCACTGCGCAAGCAGCGCATTCGCACTGAGGAAGCCAGTGGTCGCCGCCCGCTCCATGAGCGCCACCGGAAAATCGCACCTCACCCAGTCCCCCGCCAGGACAAGCGACCGCCAGGGGGTGACGACCGTCGGGCGGCTCCCCCAAGACTGTGGCCCGATCAGGCCGCAGTCGTCCCGCACCAGCACTTCTCTAAAGAGTGGGGTAAACAACAGTGTCTCTGGATACACGCGATGCAACTGGTGCTCGAGCTCAAAGACGACGGTGCGCTGCGCGTCGTTATTCTCGGCAACCTCAGCGGAACACGCATAACCGTGCAGTTCGACCACCGAACCGTGATGTTGCGCCGTCCACCTCGCCGCTCCCGCTTCGAACCGCTCAAGCACCGAAACGTTGTCAAGCGGGCCATAGCCGCTCGTCCCGAGAAACGCCGGACGATCCGAACGCACCCGTTGATCAAACCAGAGCCGGACCACGACGAACGGTGGAGCGTTCACAGTGGCGGCCACAGCGTCAAACCACCGGCGATCCGCGGCGGCCGACGCTACCTGCACTGCGTCGATCAGTTCTCTGGCTCCACGAGGATCGACTGCCAGCACCACCGCGTCCGCGGTGAGCCGCTCTGATCCGACAAAGACGTCAACACTTTCAGAAGATCCGGTGCCGGTCAGCTGAATTCGATTGACGTGAGACGAGGTACGAACGCGAACCCCAAGCCCCTCCAGGTGATCCCCGAGAGGCTTCCACAGCGCGGTCTGATAATCGTCGACCGGCACATCAAACAGCAACCCCTCTGCCGAGCCAAGAAAATAGGTGTGAAACATCGCAACAAGCTCACCAGCGCCGAAGTCTGACGGAGGGGCGAAGAAGGAGCGTGCGAAAACCTCGAGTGCAAGATCGCGAGCAGCGCGCGGGAAACGCAATCGATCGAGGAACTCTTCGGCAGACTCGCCGTCATACGCTGCAAACGTTCGAGGAAACTCGACTCGGAGAAGTTCAAGCGCCGCCGCCAGATTGACGCGCAAGAGAGACCGGGCAGTGAAGCTGGGGCTTCGCCTCACGAACTCGACGAAACTGAACGGCGGGGTCGTGGGTAGTCCTCGGAATGACTCGCGCATGCCATTCGAGCGCACCAGCGGGTAATCATCCAGCGGCACCAGCGACGCGAGATCCGGGTCGACACGTTTGAGAAGTGCGCGCAAATTGTAATACTGGCGGAAGAAGGCATGAAAGCCACGGCTCATCGAACGATCGTTGGCTACTGGCCACGCCGAGACCCTGCCGCCGAGACGCGGGTCAGCCTCGCAAAGAGTGACCGACACACCTCGCTCAGCGAGCGCCGTTGCCGAGGCAATGCCAGCGATGCCGCCTCCGATGACCACGACGTGCTTTGTCCCAGAGAGCCGCGCAGCGCCACCGGCAGCCGCGTGTCGCACCGCGCGACGATCACGGCCAGGATACCTGGCCGCGCTGTTGTCACCTTTCATCACTATCGCCCCGGCGTCGGTTGCGGGTATTGCCCAACGAACGACCAGCGAGAATCCACACCATGATCGTGAGTGAAATCATGGCGAACCCGAATCCAAAATCTTCGATAGGAATATCGAACGGAAACCGGATGCCAGCGAACGCCGTTCTTCCGTAGGTGACGATCGGGGCGCTGAGTTTTGTCAACCATCCATCAACCGGTACCTGAAGAGCAAGAACGATGCCGAGCGCGAGCCAATACTGCAGCGAGGAGAAGACACGCGTCTTAGCCCAGAAGCGTTCAAACGCGATCACTGCAGCGATCCCAGCGAGAGTGAGCACCGTGTATTCAGGCATCATGCCCCCCCTCTGACGGCGTGCGAATCACGCCGTCCGGCCATCGGAAGCCGAGCGAGCCGCGCGTACGGAACAGTGCGATGACCTTGCCGACGGCCTCGTAGGTCAGGAGACCACAGATCGGAATCACTATGAAAAACACCAGCTCCTCGAGCGGAATCGGCCCCACGTGAACTCCTGAGATGAACTGTGCCGAGTAGCCCCAGTGCCCCCGGGCTATGCCCACCAGATCCCAGCCGGTGAAGATAACGAACGTCGGAGTCAACGCCACGAGCAGTCGACGTGGAGATCGATACACGCGGACGCCGAGCACGAACTCCAACGGCAGGGTGACGAGCAGACACGCACCCATCAGGAGCAGATACTGGGCATGATCCACGAGGCGACCTCTTTTCCTTGACCATCACATACCATAAGTCCCACCGGAAAGGGCGTTTCGTCGTGGAAGAAGTTCGAGATATGCGTCGAGCCAAACCCGACAGTGAGGCTACCCTCCCGCGGGTCGAGTTTCATGATTCCGTGTGGCTCATCCGCTCGCACACGATCGCACAACAAGTCCTCCAAGCACGTCATCAGACGACCCAGGCCGGGTTCACAGCCGAAGCAATACCCAAGGGTGTCTTCCGGCACCACCCGATACTGATCTCCGACGGGCCACTGCACGATGAACAGCGCAAGGAAGTAGGGCGGTTCTTTTCCCCTCGGACCGTCACCGGGCAGTATTCGGTGCTGATGCGGTCCACCGCTGCGCGACTCATCGCGCAGGCCCGCATTCGCGGCTTCTGTGATATCGATCGTGTGGCACTGCACTATTCGGTTGAAGTAACGCGGGGCGTAGTGGGGCTGGAACACTCTTCTGTGCGCGGGATGTCGTCGAGACTGGTCAGATTCTTTCGACAGCCTCAGTTCGACATCACCCGCGCAGGACTTGGACGAAACCGCAGGCAGTGGGCAACAGCAGCCGTCAATGGTTTACTGCCTATTCTTCACTTCTGGACGGCTGACGTTCGCCCGTCCGTGCGAGCGCTTCGCAAGGCGCCAGGTGACAACGTCATCAGTCACCTGATCCAGCACGACTATTCCAACCTGGATATTTTGATCGAGTGTGTCACCTACGGCACGGCAGGAATGGTGACGACGCGAGAATTCATTGCGATGGCCCTGTGGCACCTGCTCGACGAGGACCAACTTCGAGGAAAATATCTTGCCGCTGACCAGAACGAACGTCTCGAGATTCTTGAAGAGATCTTGAGGCTCGAACCGGTGGTGGGGCACTTGTACCGGCGCGTTCGAGAAGCCGTCACCGTGACGGAGTCCGCACAAAGCTGGACACTGCGCCCGGGTGACCTCGTCGACATTTATGTCCGCGAGACCAATACCGACTCCACCGTCGTTGGCGCTAATCCCCTGTCCGTCTGTCCAAAAAGAACCCGGGCTCCCGGCGTTGATCGCGCCGGATTGAGCTTCAGCGATGGAGCACACAAATGCCCGGGGAAGTTTTTGGCGGTCGCGGAGACAGAGGTGTTCATCACCGCGCTGCTGCAGGAACACCCCACACTGGTCACCGCGCCGAAGCTGACCTGGGACCACTTGATCGCAGGGTACCAACTGCGCGGTATGCGAGTTAACTTCCCCGGTTCCGAACACCGCAATCCGAGGTGATCGCCGATTCGGTTCCCTTATTCTCGCGTGCTGGCGGCGTCGCTGAGCTCGTTCAGGAATCCGATCACGGTCTCGCGCTCCGCCGGGGTGAGTCGTGCGGCCACGTCGAACCGACGGGCGTGGATGCGACCGACGGTGTCTCGAACTTGTGCGTGAGTGTGCGCGGTGATGGTGATCATCAGGGCGCGACGGTCAGTGGGGTGTGGACAGCGAGTGATGTGGCCGGCGGCGGACAGGCGATCGAGAAGCTTCGTCGTCGATGCGGTGGAGATGTTCAAGTGTTCTGCAAGTCCACCCGGAGTGACGATGGCGTGTTGATTCTTCGACACGACAAGGAATCGCAGCGCTTTCATGTCTGTTTCGTTCAGTCTCATGTGGCTGCGCGACTGAAAACTCACGGCCTGTTCTGATTCCCGCCAGCGACGAATGCCAACCAGCACCCGCGTGATTTGCGCAATCTCGGCATCGTCCATCGCCGAGTACTCGACGAGTTCCTGGTGAGGATCGATGATGCGGGGGTCGAGCACCGCCTCATCGACCCGGTACGGTATGTTGCCATTCGCTGACATGGGGGTATCGTATTCCTCAAATGACGCTTGCTAGGTTATTTACTAGTTTAGCTACCTAAATAATTAGGAGGTCACGCAATGGTTCTGACAGCATCTCGATTAGAAACCTCGGATTGCGTGATGGCGGTTGCACACCACATTGCCGATTTCTTCGACGCCAAGGAATCCCTGGCGCGTCGATACGGCCGTCAGTACGCGCGGCTGTGGGCAGCGGCTCGGCGCTCAAGCGAGGGCGGGAAGAGATTTCGCCCAGCACTGGTCGTCAACACCTATCTGGCGCTGGGTGGCACGCGTGACGAGGATGTAATCCTTGTGGCTACGGCGTTCGAACTTTTGCACACCGCGTTTTTGTTGCACGACGACGTGATCGACGGGGACACGGTGCGGCGGGGACGCCCGAACCTTGTTGGCACATTTTCCGCGAACGCGTCGGGCCGCGGTGTGAGCGCGGCCTCCGCCGCGACGTGGGGGCAATCATCCGCAATATTGGCCGGCGACCTGCTCATTCACGCGGCACAGGCGCAGATTGCCCGACTGAATACCGACGCGAGCACCAGGTCGACGCTGGTGGACCTGTTTGAAGAGTGCATCTTCGTCACCGCCGCTGGAGAGCTTGCGGATGTCGCCTTCAGCACGACAGTGGAGCTGCCGGTGCTCTCCGAGGTGCTGTCGATGACTCAATGGAAAACGGCGCACTACTCATTCCAGGCCCCATTACGGGCCGGCGCGATTCTCGCGGGCGCCGGCGAAGAGACCCTGGCGGCGTTGGGCGAGTACGGGCGCGACATCGGTATCGCGTTCCAACTGCGCGACGACATTCTCGGAGTCTTCGGTCCAGAGCATGTGACGGGAAAGAGCGCCACGAGTGACCTGCGCGAAGGCAAGATCACACCGCTGATGTGCTACGGGTCGCAGCGCGACGATTCCGGCGAACTGCGGCAGATCCTTGCGCATGAAAACGTCACCGAGTCGGACGCGCATCGTATACGGCAGATCCTGGAGGCCACCGGTGCACGGAAGTTCATCGAGAGCCTCATCTCCGACTACACGCGGCTCGCGAGGGCCGCGATCGACTCGCCTGTCATCCCGGCCGATTTGCGGGCGCAGCTGAACGACGTGGCGTACAAGGCGTGCGAGCGCTCGTCATGAGGTCCCATCGGACCGAGACGGCCGTGGGGCTCGCTCTGTACTCGCGGGCGGCGCAGAAAAGCTCAGCGCGCATCATCCGGGAGTATTCGACCTCTTTCGGATTGGCGACACGACTGTTGGGTCGACGCATCAGGCCGGAGGTCCAAAGCATCTACGGTCTGGTGCGTATTGCTGACGAAATCGTGGATGGCGCTGCAGCGGGGGCCGGTTTGGATCTCCAAGCGCAGAAGGCATTGCTCGATGGGCTCGAAGCGGAGACCGAAAAGGCACTGCAGACCGGCTACAGCACCAACCTGATCGTGCACTCCTTCGCCGCTACTGCCCGCACGGTGGGGATCGGCGGGGATTTGACGGCGCCGTTCTTCGCATCGATGCGCCGCGACCAGAACCCGGCCGATTTCACAGAAGACGAGATGCGCACGTACATTTTTGGCTCGGCGGAGGTGATCGGACTGATGTGCTTAAGAGTGTTTTTGCACGGTGTCCCGTGTGATTTCGACCGATACCGTCGCCTCGAGGACGGTGCCAAACGCCTGGGGTCGGCGTTTCAGAAGATCAACTTCCTGCGAGACCTTCGCGCAGACTGGAACGAACTGCAGCGAAACTACTTTCCGCACATCGATCCAGAGCACCTCACCGAGGCACAGAAGCTGGAGTTGATCGCCGACATCGACGTCGACCTGGTTGGGGCGGCGGCGGTCATCCCGGAATTGCCACAGCACTGCCGTGCCGCGGTTGACACCGCGTACGGCCTGTTCACCGCATTGACGGAGCGACTGAGGGAAGTGCCGGCCTCGGATCTGCTGCGGACTCGCATTCACGTACCTACTGCGGTGAAGCTGCGCATCATGCTTCGGGCGAAAGCCCGCAGCACGGCACGTCGGACACGATGACCACCGTTTCCGGACCTCGGAAGTCTGCTGTAGTCATCGGCGGTGGCATCGCGGGGCTCGCCACCGCGGCACTCCTGGGCAGAGAAGGGCTCCGGGTGACACTGCTCGAGGCGCGCGACGATCTCGGCGGCCGCGTCGGGAGCTGGCGAAGCGATGGCTTCAGATTCGACACTGGACCGTCCTGGTATCTCATGCCCGAAGTTTTCGATCATTTCTTCCGTCTGCTCGGTACCTCCAGCGACCAGCAGCTCACACTGAAGCGATTGGACCCCGGTTATCGTGTGTTTTTCGAGAACCGCCCCGACTCGATCGATGTCGTGGCCGACCGAGAAGCGAACCTGCGAACGTTCGAACAGATCGAACCCTCCGCCGGGAACGCACTCGACCGTTATCTCATCTCGGCCAAGGACACCTACCGTGTTGCGTTACACCGTTTCCTCTACAGCACCTTCGCCTCGCCGCGCACCCTTCTGACTCTCGATGTGCTGAAGCGCACCATCCGGCTGGCCCGACTACTGTTGCAGCCGCTGGATCGGTTTGCCGCCGGGTACGTGACTGACCGCCGTCTGCGCCAGATCCTCGGATACCCGGCGGTATTCCTCGGCTCGTCACCGTCGATGGCACCGAGCCTTTACCACCTGATGAGCCACCTGGACCTGGAAAATGGCGTCTACTACCCCAGCGGCGGATTCACCGCCGTCATCGCCAGCATCGCGCGCCTAGCCCAGGCACAAGGATCCGAACTCGTCACCGGAGCTCGGGTGACTGCGATCACCACCACCGCCGCCGGCACGCGTGCGAGAGCCACCGGGGTCGATTTCACGGATGTCGCCGGCGTCACGCAGCACGTTGCCGCCGACGTCGTCGTGTCCGCCGCCGACCTGCATCACACCGAAACCGAACTACTCCCCGAGGCACTGCGAAGCTACCCGGAGAAGTGGTGGTCAACCCGAATCGCGGGCCCAGGCGCCGTGCTGGTCTTCCTCGGCGTGCGCGGTAGCCTGCCGGAACTCGCCCACCACAGCCTGTTCTTCACCCACGACTGGGACGACAACTTCGGACGCATCTTCACCGCACCCACCTCGATCCCCGATCCCGCGTCGATCTATGTCTGCCGTCCGAGCGCCACCGACCCCGGTGTCGCGCCGGCCGGGCACGAAAACCTGTTCATTCTTGTCCCTGTGCCCGCGGATCCGACCATAGGCCGCGGCGGCGCGGGTGGCTCCGGAGACGCGCCGGTGGAGAAGACCGCCGGCCTGGCCATCGAGCAGATCGCGCGATGGGCCGGGATCCCCGACTTCGCCGAACGCATCGTGCTGCGGCGCACGGTCGGACCGGCAGACTTCGAACGGGACTTCCACTCGTGGAAAGGCAGCGCCCTCGGCCCAGCGCACACACTGCGTCAGAGCGCATTCCTGCGCGGCAAGAATGTCTCGTCCACAGTGGACGGACTCTTCTATGCCGGCGGCACAACAGTGCCAGGGATCGGCTTACCGATGTGCTTGATCAGTGCCGAGCTGGTGATCAAACGCTTGCGCGGCGACACCAGCACGAGCGCGCTACCGGAGCCGCTGTGATGAACATCCGCCAGGTCGTGGTCCTCGTCAGTATGATTGGCGCCGTTGTCGGCTCCCTGGTCGGATCGGGGGCCCTCGGAGGAACCCCCATTGCCCAGGCCGCCGGCGGTGCGCTCGGTGCCGACGCCACTCCCGTCGCCCCGGCTGGGCCCGCGTTCTCGATCTGGAGTGTGATTTATCTCGGCTTGGTCGCCTACTCGATCTGGCAGTTGTTGCCCGAACAAAGAACCGACCCGCGGCAGCGCAGGCTCGGTTACCCGATCGCCGCATCGTTGCTGTTGAACGCCGCCTGGATCCTCAGCATCCAGGCCGGGTTGCTGGTGCTGAGCGCCGTGGTCATTGTTCTCCTCCTCGTGGTGCTCGTCTACACCTTTCGAATCTGCCTCACCACCCGACCGGCCGGCTGGGTCGAAGCCACCGTCGTCGATGGTGCGGTGGGGCTGTATCTGGGGTGGGTGTGCGTGGCCACCATCGCGAACATCACCGCCGTGTTGACTGCGGCTGGCTTCTCCGGCTGGGGCATTTCCCGCGACGCCTGGGCTGTGGTCATCATCGCCGTGGCTGGCGGGATCGGAGTGGCGGTGGCGATCCGCGGGCGCGGACGCCTGAGCCCCACCGCAGCTCTGTGCTGGGGGCTGGCGTGGGTGGCGGTCGCCCGGCTGACCGGCGATCTGCGCTCCACGCCGGCGGCAATCGCCGCGATCGTCGCCGCCGTCATCGTCCTGCTGGCAACGATTGTGTGGCGGATCCGCGCAGCGGCAATGCCCTCACGCTGACAGCCGCCGCCCCTCGACCGTGGCATTTCGCGACTCGGCCGCTGCGGTGATGCGATTCGCCATCCCGCTGAAGATGATGCCGTGAAAGGGCAGGACAGCAAACCAGTACAGCCGTCCGCTCAGCCCTTTCGGGAAGAACACCGCACGCTGGCGATACTCAGACCCCGAACCCTGGGACAACACTTCCATTTCCAACCAGGCGAGACCGGGTAACCGCATCTCGGCACGAAGCACCAGCAACCTTCCCCGTTCTAGTTTTTCCACGCGCCAGAAATCCAGAGCTTCCCCGGTCTGCAGGAGTTGCGGGTGCCGACGCCCGCGGCGAAGTCCCACCCCTCCCACCAGCTTGTCCAACCAGCCGCGCAGTGCCCAGGCGAGCGGGAACGAATATCAGCCGTTCTCACCGCCAATGCCCTCAACGATCTCCCACAGTTGCGCCGCGGACGCAGAGGTGTGGCGCTGCCTCAGATCTGTGAACACCGTGTGTCCTGCCCAATCGGGGTCGCTCGGCAACGGATCGCTGGGGGCGCCCAGCACCGACGAGTTTTGCCAGGTCGTCTCTACCTCACCGGCATCCAAGTTCGCCAAGGCCAAGCGCACAGACTGCCGATAGCTGGTCAACCCTTCCGGCGGCGGCGGAATCACCGCATCGATCTCGCGCTCCCCCACCACGCAGTCGTATTGCAGTGACGCAATAATGGGCACGGCCAAACGCCGAGGAATCGGCGTGACCAGGCTCACCCACTGCGAGGCGAGCCAGGGAGTGAGTACCGGCAGAGAGGCTATGCGGCGTTGACCCAGCCCGGCCTCCAGGGCGTACCCGTTCATCATCTGGCCATAGCGCAGCACGTCGGGGCCACCGATATCGAAGGTCCGATTGACGCTCGCCGGGACCTCCGCAGCCCGGATCAGATACCACAGCACATCGCGTACCGCGATCGGTTGGATGAAGTTGCGCACCCACTTGGGTGCCGGCATGTATGGCAGGACTTCCGTGAGGTGCCGGATCATCTCAAACGAGGTGGAGCCAGACCCGATCACGACTCCGGCCTGAAACGCCACCGTGGGTACGCCCGAAGCCAACAGGATGTCGCCCACCTCTTTTCGTGAGGCCAAATGAGGGGAGAGTTCGCGGCCCTGAGGGTGCAGGCCGCCGAGATAGACGATCCGTTTCACGCCCGCCGACTTCGTCGCGTCGGCAACATTGTGCGCCGCGCGCCGTTCGGCATTTCGAAAATCACCCTTCGAGCCCATGGAATGAACCAGGTAGTAAAAGACCTCGACCCCGCGACAAGCCCGCGCGATGGAGGCTGCCTCGTCCAGATCTCCTTCGAGAACCGTCACGTCGCGAGCCCAGGGCACATCCATCAGCTTCTGTGGAGACCGCACCAGAACGCTGACGTCGTGGCCGGCGGCCAGCAGGCGCGGCACAAGCCGGCCCCCGATGTAGCCGGTCGAGCCGGTGACCAGAACTCTCACAGGGTGATTCCTCTCCGCTTTCCTGCGAGGATCACACTGCTTTCTGGGAAACCGCCTTTTCGGAGAAGACCTTCTGGGCCACAGCGAACGCTGAATTGGCCGCGGGAACGCCGCAGTAGATTCCGACCTGAAGCAGCACCTCGCTGATTTCGGCGCGGCTGAGCCCGTTGGTCTGTGCCGCGCGCAGGTGCATGGCCAGTTCGTCGAAGTGCCCGTGCGCGACCAGAGCCGTCAGCGTGATGACACTGCGCATTCTGCGGTCGAGGCCGGGTCGCGTCCAGATCTCGCCCCACGCGTAGCGGGTGATCAGGTCTTGGAAGTCCGCTGTTACCTCGTCGATCTTCGCGTTCGCCCGGTCAACGTGCTCGTCGCCGAGCACGGCGCGGCGCACCGCCATGCCGTCGTCGTGTGCTTCCTGTTCGGTTCGGTCTGCTCTCATGACGCTCCTTGTCCAAAGAACCCGGTGAGTTGCTGTGCCACGGTCTCCGGCTGCTCGATCGGCGGCAGATGGGCGGCGCCCGGGACGACTGCCGTGCTGCCGGTGCGAACCCGGCGGGCCACGTACTCGGCGTCGGCGGCCGAGATCACCTGGTCGTGCTCACCGTAGTACACGCGTGTCGGACAGACGATGCCGCTCAGCTCGTTTCTGAAGTCGGTCAGGCCGAGCGCCTCGCAGCACAACGCGTAGCTTTCATCATCCGTGTCGCTGAGGGCGATGAGCAGCGCGCTGGCCCGATCCGGATGCCGCTCGATGAACCCCGGCGCGAACCAGCGTTTCGCCGAACCATCCACCAACGCCGGTGTTCCCTGGGTGCGGATGACCGCGGCGCGCTCACTCCAGGCGGCCGACGAGCCGATCTTCGCCGTTGAGCACAGCACGCCGAGGTGCCGCACGCGGTGCGGGTAACGGATGGCCAGTGCCAGCCCCACCTGACCGCCGAGTGATACTCCGGCATAGTCGAAGTCGTCAATGCCTGCGGCGTCGGCGAGCGCGATGACGCCGTCGGCGAGCTCCGCCACGGTGAATCCGGAGGCCGTGGCCGGCGACGCGCCGTGACCGGGCAGGTCCCAGGCGAGTAGCCGGAACGACGGTGCGAGTAGCGCCGCTGCGGGGCTCCACAGCGTCGTGGGGGTGCCGAGGGACGGTCCCAGGATGAGCGTCGGGCCGCTTCCGCCGAGTTCAGTGCCGACGATGGTAGGAACGCTCACTTCTCCAGTCCTTCCGATGCGTCGCGGAGCACCGCGTCGATAATGTGATCACTGTCGCCGAGATAGTCGGCGGGGTTGAGTGCACGGTTCAGTTGCGCGTCGGTGACCTGCGCCATGGCCGATTCTGCCCTCAGGGAGTCGGCCAGGCTGCCGCCGCCGGCTGAGACGAGTTCCTGCAGGCGGGTCCTGCCGATCAGCGGCCCGAATTCGAGCATGAGCCGTTCGCTGACCAGGAGTGGTCCGGCCGCCTCGAGTCTGGCGCGCATCGCCGCGCTGTTGACGATGAGTCCTGGCATCAGCTCGGCGGCGTGCTGACCGGCTCCGCCGACGAGCCTGAGTAGTTCGCGAAAGGTCTGCCATTCGGCGTGCCAGGCCCCAGACGGTCGTTCGTCGACGGTGGTCGCGCTGCGGTGCAGGTCGGCGGCGAGAGAGGGCACCCGACGTGCGGCGGAGGCGATGAGCACGCTGAGCACCGGGTTGTGTTTCTGCGGCATCGCGGAGGAGACCCCGCGGCCGGGTACCGACGGCTCCGCTAGTTCGGCGATTTCTGGCCTGGACAGCAGCAGCACATTGCCTGCGATCGTGCCGAGAGCGTCGGCCACGCTGGCGAGGCTGTCGCCGAGCCTCGTGATGGGCGCTCGCTGGTTCTGCCACGGCGCCGTAGGCATGGCCAGCCCGAGGGAATCGGCCATCCTACCGGCGATCGCAAGCCCGGTACCGCTTCCGCCCAGCACCACGAATGAGGCCAGAGTTCCGCCGGCGCCGCCCCACTGCACCGGCAGCTCTACCCGGGCGAGGGCGCGAGCGGAGCCGACGAGGCCGTGCAGCCATCCGGCAGTCTTCATCCCGAAGGTCGTCGGGACGCCGTGTTGGGTGAGTGTGCGCGAGACCATGACCGTGGCCCGGTACCGCTGCGTCAACACCACCAGTGCCCTGATCGCGATCGCAGCGTCCCCGAGAATCCCGACGCGGGCACGACGAGCGACAAGCATCAACGCGGTGTCCAGGATGTCTTGGCTCGTGGCACCGCGGTGCACCCAGAGTCCGGCGTCGGCATCGATGGCAGTGACGGCGTCTCGCAGGTCCCCGACCAGCGGGATCACCGGATTCCCGCCGCCCTGGGCACGCCGGGCGAGAGTCGCCGGGTCATGCGTGGCGTCGGCGACCGCCGACCTGACGGCATCCGGCGCGCTGCGCGGCGCCAGCCCCAGCTGGGCGTACGCGTCTACCAGCGCCGTCTCGACGTCGAGGATCGCGGTCAGTACCGCGCGGTCTCCGGTTGCCGCGGCGACGCGGGTGCCCGCGCACGACGGGTCGAGCAGACCGTAGTCGGCCTCGTCAATGAACGCGGCACCGTCAGTAGGCAAGGAAGACGGTTTCCTTCTCGCCCTGCAGATGGATGTCGTGGCGCAGCGAGCCGTCCGCCTCACGGACGGCGATGAGGCTGCTCCGACGTTCCGGCGCCACCGCGCTGAGCAGACTGTCAGTGCCATTGTCCGCCGCTTCGGGCACATAGATCCGTGTGTGCAGTTTGTGCATGAGGCCGCGCGCGAACACCACGGCCGCGAAGAACGGCAGTCCGCCGTCCACGCCTGCCGGTTCCACGGTCGTGAACTGGTAGTTTCCGACGGCGTCGGTCGGAGTGCGACCGAACCCGGTGAACGTGTAGCCGTCGCGGCCTATCGAGCCCGGCTCCCGAGGGATCGCGCCCTTGTCGTCTGCCTGCCAGATTTCCACCATCGCATCGGGGATGCCTTGACCGGCGCCGTCGAACACCATTCCGTGCAGCCTGAGTGCACCGGGGGCGCTGCGGTCGACGAGCTGGGATCCGCCCTGATAGGGAAGGGAATACCCGTAGAACGGACCGATGGTCTGCTCGGGAGTCTGAATGAACGGTGCCTGAATAGACTCTGGGGCTCCGGCGGACTCGCTCATGCGTGGTCACCTTCCGGTTCGGTCCAGGTTCGCTGCGACCCGGTCAACACAATGTTCCAACGGTACCCCAGCGCCCACTCCGGTGAACTGAGGCTGTGGTCGTACTGCCCCACCAGCCTCTCCCGGGCCATCGGGTCAAGAATCGACTGAAAGATCGGGTCGAGCGGGAACAGCGGGTCCTCGGGAAAGTACATCTGGGTGACGATGCGCTGTGTGAATGCGCTGCCAAACACCGAGAAGTGGATGTGCGCCGGTCGCCAAGCGTTGCGATGGTTGCGCCACGGGTACGCGCCGGGCTTGATCGTCAGGAACCGGTATACGCCGTTCTCATCGGTGATGCAACGGCCCGTCCCGGTGAAATTGGGGTCGAGCGGGGCGGGATGCTGGTCGCGCTTATGGGGGTAGCGCCCGGCGGAATTGGCCTGCCAGATCTCGACCAGCTGGTGGCGCACCGGATGCCCGTCGCCGTCGAGCACCTGCCCGCTGACGACCATGCGCTGGCCGAGCGGCTCACCGTCGCGTTGAATCGTGAGGTCGGCCTCGACCTCTGCCACGTCCCGGTGGCCGAAGGCCGGAGAGTACAACTCGATGGTCTCGGGGTCGACGTGGTAGGGATCCTTGGTGGGGTGTCGCAGGATGCTGCTGCGGTACGGCGGGAAGTCGGCATCCGGCTGCAAGGCGGCAGCTCCGCCCGCCCCGCGCGCGGCACGGTAGGCGCCCTGAAGGTCCTGGATTTCGGCGGAAATGTCTTCTTGGGTCGGCGTCGTCGCCGAAGTGGAGGGAGTCACGCCCCAAGGGTCACAGCATGCCGCCCCCGGCGACAAGGGCAAATTATCGGCTAGTGAAAGTCTCGCCCTCCGACCAGTGCCTTCGCGATGCCGTTCGCGGCCTCCTTGAGCAGTGGCACGCTGCGCCGCGGGTCGAATCTCGCCAAGTGGGTCACGAGTCCCACCGCCGCGTACGGCGGGCCGTCACCGACGAAGATGGGCACCGCAAGCGAGGTGTTCCCCAGAGTCATCTCCTGATTGGTGACGCTGTACCCGGTGCGTCTCGTTTGTTCCAACTCCGCCCGAACCGCTTTTTCGGTGGCCAGCGAGTACGCGGTCGGCTGGGCGAGCGGATGCGAGAAGAACTCCGCGAGAAAGGCGTCGCTTTGGAAGGCCAGCAGCGCCCTGCCGACTCCGGTGGTGTGCAACGGCAGCCGCCCGCCCATCCTGCTGATGGTCGGCACGGAGTGCGGTCCGACCAGCCGGGCGACGTAGAGCGCGTCGAATCCCTCCCGCACCGCGAGATGCACGTTCTCGCGGGTCGCGTCGTACAACGTGAGCAGGTACGGCAGCGTCGCCTCCCGGAAGTGGAGGCTGATCCCGGCAAGCTCGCCCCGCTCCCACAGCGCCGTTCCGATGCGATAGCGGGGACCGTGCTTCTCGAGCAGCCCCTCGGCCACCAGTCCGCGAATGATGCGGTGTGTCGTTGCCATCGGCAGTGCAGTTCGCGAGGCGAGTTCGGAGAGGGTGAGCGCGTCATGTTCGGCGTCGAAGACTCGCAACACCCGAGCGACCCGTGCGATCATCGACTCGCCTGTCATCGCTGGCTCCGTCCGTGGGCGGCGTGCTGCTGCACGACACCATGCTATCGGCGGCGCCGAGCTGGAGGATGCCTGAGCCCGCTGAAACTACACTCGATCACGGGGACAATCGCTAGGGAGGCACCGATGTCACGGGCAGTCAGGTTCACGAGGTACGGCGGCTCCGAAGTGTTGGAGTTCGTCGCCGTCGACGAACCCCACGCAGGCGCAGGCAAGGTGCGCGTGGCCGTGCGCGCGGCCGGAGCGAACCCGTTCGACTCCAAGGTGCGCGCCGGCGACGTGCCCGAACTCACCCCACCTCGCGGCCAAGGCAGCGAATTCGCCGGAGTCGTCGACGAACTCGGCGACGGCGTTACTTCGCTGGCGCTCGGCGACGAGGTCCTGGGCTGGGCGCCCTCGTGCCAGGCCGACTTCGTGGTGGCGCGCGCGACCAGCGTGACGGCGAAGCCTTCCGGTCTGGGCTGGGTCACCGCGGGCGGACTGGGACTGGTCGGTAACACAGCGCTGCGGGCGTGCGCGGCAGTGGCGCCGGGCCCCGACGACACGGTGCTGGTCAGCGGGGTGACCGGCGGGGTCGGCGTACTCAGCGCGCAGTTCGCCGTGCGCGCCGGCGCCACGGTGATCGGCATGGCCCGCGAGGCACACCATGATTTCCTGCGCAGCATCGGCATCGTTCCCGTCGCGTACGGGGACGGCCTCGCGAAGACCCTGGCTGCCGTGGCGCCGGAGGGGATCACCGCGGTGCTCGACAGTGTCGGCAGCCAGGTCGTCGAGCTGGCATTGGCGCTCGGCGTGCCGGCATCCAGGATCAATTCGGTGGCGGTCGATGACGGCGCTGCGACCTACGGAATTTCCACGGCCGGAGGCGGTGGCAAGACGGCCGCCGAACTCGGCGAGTTGGCAATGCTGGCCGCGTCGGGCGAGCTGGTGCTGCCGATCCGGGCGACGTTCTCGTTCGCGCAGGTGCGAGCGGCCTACCAGGAGCTGGACCACGGCCATGGCTTGGGCAAGATCGTGCTCGTACCGTGAGACTCGACCGTGCCGCGCTCGATCGACCATTTCTCGAGCACGCCGGGCACGCGCCAAGCAGTGTGTGGGCGGTCTTCGATCGCACCGGCGTGCTTCACTCAGGCTCCACGGGGGCCCTGGATGACGGCTCCGCCCCCACCACTGCCACGGCATACCGCATCGCCTCCTGCACGAAGAGTTTCACCGCAGCCGCCGTGCTGTCGCTGCGCGACGACGGACTGCTGCGGTTGGCCGATCCGATCACTCGGTTCGTCCCCGAGTTCGCCGACGTCGCCCTGCCGACTGTCGACTCCCCCATACCGACGATTGCGATGCTGCTCACAATGTCGGCGGGATTCCCCACGGACGACCCCTGGGCGGACCGGCAGGAGGCGATGACCGACGACCAGTTCACGGCGCTGCTGCGGCAGGGCGTCAGCTTCGAATCGATCCCGGGAACCGGGTTCGCCTACTCGAATCTCTCCTTCGCACTGCTCGGCCGCGTCATCGAACGCGCCAGCGGAAGTCCTTACCGACGGCTGATCACCACCCGATTTTTGGAACCGCTCGGCCTCACCTCGAGCGCGTTCGACACGTCGGTGCGCACGGCGGACGGAGTCGCGTCGGGATACCGCGCAAAAAACAGTGGTTGGGAGCGGTTGCCGTTTTCGACTCCGGGAGCGTTTTCCCCCATCGGCGGCCTGTTCACGACGGCGAACGATCTCGCCTCGTGGGCCCGGTGGCTGTGCGCCGCGTTCGACGGCGAGGCGGCGGATGCCACCGGTCCTGGGCTCGCGCGAGCCTCGCGCCGTGAGATGCAACAGCTGCACCGCTATGCACCCGGTCGCGGCGAACATCCGTGCGGCTACGGCTTCGGCCTGTTCGTCGAGCAGTATCCGCGGGAGGGCCCGGTTGTCTCCCACTCCGGTGGATACCCCGGCTTTTCCGCCCATATGCGCTGGTCGGTGGCCTCCGGCCTGGGCATTGTGGCGTTTGCGAACGCGACCGGTGCGCGCGTGTCGGTGCCGACAACGGCGGCGTTCAACGCCCTGCTGAAGCACCACGCGGGCTCACCGTCCAGGCTCAGTTGGTCGCAGACGGCACCCGCGCGTGCCGCCGTCACCAGCCTGATCGTCCACTGGTCCGACGAATTGGCCGCCTCGCTGTTCTCCGAGAACGTCGCGCTCGATGACAGCTTCGAGCATCGCCGGGCCGAGATCACCGCCGCCGTGTCGGCGATCGGTGGGCTGACCGGGGGTGTCGAACCTCCCGATGACGAGGCGGCCACCTCCACCGCATCCCATCAGATCTGGCAGCTGAGCGGCCGCACCGGCAACGTGCGGGTAGAAATTTTGCTCACTCCCGAGAACCCACCCAGGGTGCAGACCCTCAAGGTCGCCCCGGCCGCGCTCGGCGCCGAGCAGAGCGTCATGAGAGCATAGTCCGATGCCACTGGCCACCCCTCCCCTGGTGGATGCCGCGGACATCCTCCGCCTCGTCGGTGAGACCTCCTTCGGGCGCGGCCGCGCCTACGCCAGAAACGGCGCGGTGACCAAGTTCGAGTGGGATCCAGACACGTCCCGACTCACCGGGGTCGTACAGGGCCGCAGTGCTGTGCCCTATCGCTGTCGGATCGACCTGGTCGCGGGGCCCGGCGGACGGCGCCGACCGAGTATGAGCGTGTGCAGTTGCCCGATGGAATACGACTGCAAGCACGTCGCGGCCACGCTGCTCGCCGCCAATGCCGCAAACGTGCGTGCCGCGATACCGCAGGCAGCATCCGGACGTCGGGGAGACTGGAAATCTGCGCTGTCCCCGCTCGCTGTGGACTATGACGATGCGACACCCGACGAGCACGACTCGTCCCCGATGGGGTTGCAGTTCGAGCTGCGGACGCAGTCGAGAACGGCGCGGGGTCTCTGGCGGCTGGGGATAAGACCCGTGCTGCACAACGACAAGGGTCACTGGGTCAAGGCGAACATGACCTGGAATACGATCGCGTACCAGTCGTCTCGGCGCAGCCTCGACCCGGAGCAGTTGCGCTGGTTCTGCCAGCTCGCCGCCCTCCACAGGGCCAGCGGGCAGTTGTACTTCGGTTACGACAACGACTGGCTCTACCTGGACGACTTTGCCAGCCCCCTGCTCTGGCAGCTGGTTCGCGAAGCGAAGACCCTGGGCATCCGCTTCGTCGGGGCGAAAGCAGACATCGACGTGGTCGTCGCCCAGCGGGCGGAGTTGGCACTGGATGCCAGCGCCAACGGTGATGGAATCACGGTCACGACAACCCTCACCATCGACGGGCAACAGCACTTGCCGCTGTCGGCTGGCGCCATCGGCGACCACGGGGTATATACCGTCCAACACGACGTCCGCACCGTGATCACGCTTGCCCCCACCACCCATCCGCTCGCGGAAGCCCAGCGCGCCCTGCTGGGTCGGGCTGCCACGCTGTCGGTCCCCGCGGCCGAAACGCAGGAGTTTCTCGACCTTTCGCCCCGCCTGCGCCACGCCATCCCGCTGGCCAGCTCGGACGACTCCGTGCACTTCCCGCAGGTGCTCCCCCCGGTACTCGTGCTGCGGGCTTCCTTCGAACCGGAGCACGAACTGCGGCTGACGTTCAGCTGGGAACCGCGTGCCTACCGTGATCGACCGGCCGAGGAAACTCTGCTGGCGACCGTCCGCGCGGTGCTGATCCCCTGGCAGCCGAACGACATGACACTGCGGGACATCGACGCCGCAGAATTCACCGAGCACGTCCTCCCGACGCTGGCGACGATGGAGGGCCTCCGCGTGGAGGTCGTCGGAACCGCACCAAACTACCGCGAGCTCACCTCCGCACCCGAGCTCACCATCACCACAGTAGCGACCGACCAGCGGGACTGGTTCGACCTCGGAGTGCTCGTGTCCATCGACGACCGCTCGATCCCGTTCGACAATATCTTCCGCGCACTCGTCGCCGGACGCGACAAACTGCTCCTCATCGACGGCAGCTACCTGTCGCTGGTGCAACCCGCGTTCGAGAAACTGAGACAACTGATCGAGGAGGCCAAGTCTCTGCAGGAATGGGAGACCGGCCTGCGCATCAGCCGATACCAGTCGGGACTCTGGGAAGAGCTCGAAGAACTCGCCGACAACACCGTGCAGGCCACGACCTGGCGAGACAGCGTCACCGCACTGACCGGACTGGCCGGTGTCGAGCCGACAAAACCGCCGAACAACCTCGCAGCGAGTTTGCGCCCCTACCAGTTGGACGGATTCACCTGGTTGGCGTTTCTCTGGCGGCACCAGCTCGGTGGCATCCTGGCCGACGACATGGGACTCGGGAAGACTCTGCAGGCCCTCGCCCTGATTCTGCACGCCCGCGAATCGTCAGCCGACGGCGGCGGACCATTCCTCGTGGTTGCGCCCACCTCGGTGGTCTCCAACTGGCTCGACGAAGCCCGCCGGTTCACGCCGACTCTGCGCGTCGCCGGAATCTTCGGTACCGCTTCCGCACGCGGAACAGACCTTTCGACAGAAATCGCCGGCGCGGATGTCGTCGTCACCTCCTACACGTTGTTCCGTCTCGATTTTGACGAGTACCACGCTCACGACTGGGCCGGACTGATCCTCGACGAGGCGCAGTTCATCAAGAACAAGGCGTCGGCCATTCACCGTTGCGCCAGAGACCTGGCCGCACCGTTCAAGCTCGCCATCACCGGCACTCCGATGGAGAACAACCTGATGGAGCTGTGGGCGCTGTTCGCCATCGTCGCGCCGGGGCTGTTTCCCTCCGCTCGACGGTTCGCTGAGCAGTACCAGCGGCCGATCGAAAAGGACGACGACGCCGCCACACGAACACAGCGGCTGAACAGGCTGCGCCGTCGAATCCGGCCGTTGATGATGCGACGCACCAAGGACATCGTCGCCGCAGAGCTGCCTGCCAAACAGGAGCAGGTGCTTCGGGTGGAGCTGGGTCCGCGGCACCGGAAGCTGTACGACACTTTTCTGCAGCGCGAACGGCAGAAACTCCTCGGTCTGATCCAAGACCTGGACAAGAACCGGTTCATTGTCTTTAGGTCGTTGACCCTGTTGCGGATGTTGAGTCTTGACGCATCCCTCGTCGACGACAGTTACGCTGGCGTGCCGTCGGCGAAGCTTGATGCGCTGTTCGACCAGCTCGAGGACGTCGTAGCCGAGGGGCACAGGGTGCTCATCTTCAGCCAATTCACCTCCTTCTTGAAAAAGGCGGCGGCTCGACTGGAGGGCCTCGGCGTCGACTACTGCTATCTCGACGGTTCCACTCGCCGACGTGGCGAGGTGATCGACAGGTTCCGGCACGGCACCGCGCCGGCGTTCCTGATCAGCCTGAAGGCGGGCGGCTTCGGTCTGAACCTCACCGAGGCGGACTACGTCTTTCTCCTCGACCCGTGGTGGAACCCGGCCACCGAGACTCAAGCGATCGACCGGACACACAGGATCGGGCAGTCCAAGAATGTGATGGTGTACCGGATCGTGGCCACCGGCACGATCGAGGAGAAGGTGATGGCGCTCCGCGACCGAAAGGCGAAGCTGTTCACCGCGGTGCTGGACGACGACGGGATCTTCGCCTCGGCGCTCACCGCCGACGACATCCGAGGGCTGCTGGACGATTAAGCGAACAGTGCCGAGATCTCGGCGACCTCCGCGGCGGAGGGCTTCCAGCTGGTCGCGGACCGCACGTTTTGCACGATCTGTTCCGGCTTCGTGGCGCCGGCGATGACACTGGTCAGCCCCGGCTGGGCTAGCAACCAGGCGAAGGTCGCCTCGAGCATCGTGATACCGCGTTGCGCGCAGAACATCTCGTAGGACTCGATCGTGTCCCACGGCGCATTCTCCTGAAGATGCGAGCGGGTGCGCATGATCCGGCTCTCGGCAGGGCCGCCGTTCCGAGTGAACTTGCCGGTGAACAGCCCGTTGTACAGCGGGAACCACGGCAGGAATCCGAGCCCGCAGGCGTTCACCGCGGGCAAGACCTCCTTTTCCGCGCCACGCGTGAGCAGGCTGTACTCGTTTTGCGCCGAGATGAATTTCGGATGCCCGTGCAGTTGGGCGGTGAGATCCGCCTCCACAACCTGCCAGCCGGCAAAGTTCGAACTGCCGATGTAACGGATCTTGCCCTGCGCGATAAGTTCATCAAGCGCCGCCAAGGTCTCCTCGATCGGTGTCACCCCGTCCGGTTCGTGGAGTTGGTACAGGTCGATCCAGTCAGTTTGAAGCCTGGTCAACGACGCCTCGACGGCGAGCCTGATGTAACGCCGCGACGCGCGGGCGCCCCAGTCGGGGCCGTTCGTGCCGGCCATGTCCATGCCGAATTTGGTGGCGAGCACGACCTTATCGCGTCGCCCCTTCAATGAATGGCCCATCAGCGTCTCACTGAGTCCGCGCTCTTTGCCGTAAATGTCGGCACCGTCGAAGAAAGTCACTCCCGCGTCGATCGCGGCGTGGATGACGGCGTCCGTGCCGATCTGAGACTCGCTGGCAGTTCCTTCCCGCCCGAAGTTGTTGCAGCCCAGCCCGATCGTGGAGACCATGAGTCCCGATTTCCCGAGAGCACGGTATTCGATTTCTGACATGCGTCAAGCCTAGGGCCGGTGCCCCGTGCGCCTTCCTCTCCACCACAGGTGCCGCCGAAGACCGGTTTGCGCAGATCGGCCACGAACGCCGAACGCTCGCTCGTGCGCGGACCTACAGTGTCGCCATGATCACGATCCCCGCACTCCCGAGCGAACACCTCCTGCGCATGCACAGCCCGATCGGACGCATCGAACTGCTCAGTGACGGCACCGCCATCACTTCGCTGGCCATCGAAACGGATGGCGTCCTGCCCCACGACCACCTGCCGGAGACCCTGGACCGATTGCTGGTGAAAACGGCCAGGCAACTCGGCGAATACTTCTCGGGGGCTCGGCACCGGTTTTCGGTCCCGGTCCGGGCGGCCGGTACCGCGTTCCAGAAATCGGTGTGGGCGAAACTGTGCGAGTTGCGCTGGGGCGACGTCACCTCGTACGGCGCGCTCGGCACGGCAACGGGACACCCGGCGGCCGGGCGGGCGGTCGGCGGAGCGATTCGGGCAAACCCGGTCCCGATTCTGGTGCCCTGCCATCGCGTGCTCGCGTCAGGAGGGAAGATCTCCGGATACAACCGGGGACAGGGCGTGAGTACCAAGGTCTGGCTGCTCGACCATGAGGGGATCATCCACAGCACCAGGACTCCGCAGCATCAGACGACCAGTTCCACCTCGCCCGGCACTCGCCTGGACAGGGTGATGCCAGCGTCTGCCGCCCACGAGACCATCGAGTCCGCATTGGCATGATCAATTCCGGCGCGCAACAGAGCACGCACAAAGGCGCCTTTGCCCTTTTTGTTGAAGTGGTTGAGTGCTCGGCGGCGCCCTTGATTGTCCTCGGACACGACCCGGAGAAACAGGCTGCGCTCTGGCGGAGTCGGTCCCAGCTTCACGTAGGACTCGGAACGGGCATCGAGAATCAGGCCAGGTTGGGCCGCCAGTGCCGCGGCGATCGGCGCACTCCACAGCTCGTGCAGCGACAGCCCAGGAAGCCGGGAGTTGGAGGAAAGTCGGTACGCCGGGATCGGGTCGTCCGGCCGCAGCAACCCGAACAGGGCGGAGTGGATGACGAGGTGCCCGGCGGCGAACTGTCGCGCTTCTGGCGACAGTGTCGTAGCGTCCAGTGCCTCGTACAGAACCCCCGTGTAACGGTCCAGGGCGCCGATCACCGGAGAGCGCGTGACCCTGCGGTTGCGCACCAACTCGTCATGCTGGCGGGGTCCGAGTTTCAGCGCACGGCCCATTTCGGTGAAGTCCTTGGCCAGCGACGTCAGAGCCGTCAGCGCTTGCTTGCGTGGTGCGGACAGCGACCGGTAGCCTAGCTCGGCCAGCCGAAGCCTGGTGTCCGGGCCGCCGCCGTCCCGTTTCGATTCTGACGGCGGAAGAAGAATCAGCACGAACGCCGGACTACCGCCCTGAGACCAGCTCGGCGTTCCTTGCCACGATCGTCACCGTGTTGTTCTCCACTGACAGGAATCCGTCTTCGGCGTTAGCCACGACCTTGCGCCCGCCCACTTCGGTCACGCGCACCTCTCCGGCACCGAGAATCGCAAGCAGCGGTTCGTGACCGGGAAGAATTCCGATCTCGCCCTCCGTGGTGCGCGCGACGACCATGGATGCCGCGCCGGACCAGACCTCCTCCGCGGCGGAGACCAGGCTGACGGTGAGTACGGCCATTTAGCCGTTCTCCTTCTGGATCTGCGCCCACTTGCGATCGACATCGTCGAGGTCGCCGACGTTGAAGAACGCCTGCTCGGCGACGGAGTCGTAGTCGCCGTCGGCGATTTTCGAGAAGGACTCGATCGTGGCTTTCAACGGAACCGTTGAGCCTTCCACGCCGGTGAACTTCTTCGCCATATAGGTGTTCTGCGAAAGGAATTGCTGGATGCGCCGGGCGCGAGACACGGTGACCTTGTCCTCTTCCGACAACTCGTCGACACCGAGGATCGCGATGATCTCCTGGAGCTCCTTGTTCTTCTGCAGGATCGCCTTGACCCGGATCGCCGTGTTGTAGTGGTCGGCGCCCAGGTAGCGGGGGTCCAGGATACGGCTGGTCGAGGTCAGCGGGTCGACGGCCGGGTAGAGACCGCGAGAAGCGATCTCACGGCTGAGCTCGGTGGTGGCATCCAGGTGCGCGAAGGTGGTCGCCGGAGCCGGGTCGGTGTAGTCGTCGGCCGGCACGTAGATGGCCTGCAACGAGGTGATCGAGTG
>JBDTBD010000080.1:0-11404 GCA_039924285.1 Terrimesophilobacter sp.
CGCTCAGCGCGATCTCGAAGGCCGACGGCGTCTGGGTGATCGGGTCGCCGAACGCGACGGTTTGCTTGCCCCGGCGGATCGCTCCGATGCTTTCGGCCAGGCTGATCGCGCCGGCATCCACCAGGATCACCGTGTCAAACCGCAGCGTGTCTGTGATGGTGTGCACCTCGTACGGTGAGGCGAGCCACACCGGAGCAATCGTGCGTGACAGATGCGGCGCTGCTTCCTGCAGGTCAGCCGTGCTCAGTTTCGGGGCGCGCAAGATGCGTTTGAGTTCGGCCGCCTCGTCTGGCCAGTCCACCAGAGCGATGTTCCAGTTTTCCGCCAGTTGCCAGCCGAGCAGGCCGGCGCTTCCGGCGGCGTGAGCCTCGTCGACGAGCTTGAAGTCGCCCTCGAGTTGATCCAGCACCGAGGTGTTCGCGCGGAGCAGCGCACGGTCGGATTCGAGCAACGACTCCAGCGCCGAACGCCACCACGCCAGCTCCAGCTCTGCTGCGACGTGCTCTTCCGGCACGTGACGTGCCGCGAGGTCAGCCAGCAGGCTTTCCAACCCGAGGTCGCGCAGCATGGACCGCAGCTGCGCGCGCTCCTGGAGATTCTGCAGCACGTCCGAGTCGGCGGCCAGGCCTTCCAGCCGCTGCTTCAGATCCGGGATCGGAAGCCGGGCGAGCATCCCCACGCCATCGAGCGGCTCGTCGAGGGCGGCAAGATCCTGCGTCACTTGCTGATAGGCGACCTGCACATCGGCGATCCCCGTCGGAACCTCGGGCGTCACGCCGGCGGCCACGAATCGCTGCCAGAGCACCCGTTGCTGCTGAATGTCCACGAGGGCGCCGTGCAAATCGGTGACGTGCACGCCAGGACGCACGTATTCGCCCGCGAGTCGACGGAGTCTGCGCCGGTTTGAGCCCGACATTTCCGGGGCATCCTTGCGCGGGGCCGTGGCCAGGATCAAGTCGCTGAGCGAACGGTCGAATACCACAGGTAAGAATTTGTCGAGTGTGTCCCGGATGTCGGTGAGCAGGCGCAGGTAGACGCCCAGTTCCGTGATCGACTCGAACGGGCGCATCCGCGTGCCGTCGATCAGATTCCCGGCACGCTCAAGCAGTCGCGGCAGCTCGGTGTGGTGCAACTGCTTGGCGATGCCGTGGGCGCGCACCGCCTGTTCGCTGGAGACGAAGTTCGCGCCGTACCACGGCGAGTCACCTGGCCCGTATCGGAATTCGCCGAGCGTTGCCGCCTTGAGCATCGCGTCGGCGGCGCGGTGCCGGTCTTGCGACAGCATCACGACGGAGGAACGCTCCAGCCGCGCGGAGGTCGCCGGCGAGTTCGGCAGTAGCGCGAGCCGCGACAGTTCGCTGACGCAGTCGAGCACCGACACGCCGAACTCCTGGTCGCGGCGGGCGATGGCGACCCGGTAGTCGAGCAACACCTTGCGCAGCCGCACCAGGGCGTCGTCTACTTCGCCCAGCTTCGGCGGCTGTGCCTTCTCGTTGCGGCTGATCGAGCGGATGAGGTCGCGTCGCAGTGAGCCGGGCGACACGGCGATCCCCGCCAGGCCCACGTCGCCGAGCCGTTGCGCGATGCCGGTCAGGGAGGAACGGCGCGGACCGACCACGAGCACCCGCTTGTTTGCCGCAACCAGCGCACCGAGGGCGTTGACGATGGTCTGGGTGCCTCCGGTACCGGGCAGCGTCTTCACGACGACGGAGTTCCCGGCGGCGATTTGCGCGACCACGTTCTCTTGTTCGGCATCCGCGTCGAGCAAGAGCGTATCGAGCTCGGGCGCGCGCTCGTCGCAGGCCGGCACGTCGACCGGGGAGTAGCCCTCTTCGACAGTCCATTTGGCGGACGGGTTGCCGGCCAGCGCATCCAGCACCGGATGCTCCAGATCTGCCGCATCCGCCTGCATCGAGGTCCCGACGTCGGCAAACGAGGAAACCACCAGGCGCGGAGACACGTTGAACCACTCCAGGTGCATGGTCAGGCCGCGAAGCCTGTCGATCACCGGGTTGGGTTTGAACGTGCCATCCTGCTCAGCCAGTGCGGCGAACGCGTCGGCGTCAAGCCGGATGCGGAACTGTTGATCGAGCACACGCGCCAGTTCTGGGTTCAGGTAGGGATTGCCCAGTAGCCGCACCTCGAAATCCCTGCCGTAGCGGCGGATCGCGAGCGGCCGTAACAGAATCGGAGCGCAGTATCCGGTTTTCTCGAACTGCCACTGCGCCATGCCGATGCCGAGGTGGGTGGAGTCGATGCCGCGCACGCTGGCCAGCTCCAGGCCCTTAGCGGCAATCTCGCTGGCGGCCAGCTTCGCGGTGCGCAGGGCGAGGTCGTCGCGGATCAAACTGGACAGCAACGTCGTCTTGCCGGTGATGAATGTTGCGAGGCCGCCCGGGTGGGTGACGCCCAACTCGATCCTGGTGCGGGGCGTGTCTTCGAAATGCAGAAGCGGGGAACGACCTCCGACAGCCGCCAGTTCCGCGCGCCACTGTTGCCAGGTCGGTTCCGCAACGTTGACGGCGGCGTAGTTCGGGTCCCCCAGACTCAGCGCGTAGGGGGCTGTGACCTGTCGGGCGGGCTCACGCAGTTCTTGGCGCGCTGGCTCGTGCAGATCCTCGGACAGGTCTGGGTCATCATGTTTTCTATCAGCACGCCACACATGGCAACCTTAATCGGGCGAGGTGTGAATTTGAGGGAGGCGTGGCGGGTTTCGCCCAGACTGCGCGCCGTAAGATACCGGCCATGACTCGTGATTTTTCGAGTATTGCCCAGGCGGCGCAGTCTGTCGATTGGGTACGAGCCGCCTCGGTCGCCACTGTGACGGCGATTGTGCTCTTCGTGGTGCTGGTCGCCATCGGCTTCACGCTGTTGTTCGCCCGTCGCAGTCGCGGCGCCGGGCAGGGCGGCGACCAGCCGCGCCAACAGAAGGCGAACATCCTGCTGGTCAGGGTCGACGACGCGATCAAGTCCAGCGAGGACGAACTCGGATTCGCCATCGCCCAGTTCGGCGAGGAGAAAACCAAGGGTTTTGCGGCGGCCATCGCCGAGGCGCGGCGGCAGCTGGCGGAGGCGTTCGCCCTGCAGCAGCGGCTGGATGATTCCTCGCCGGACACCGCAACCCAGAAAAGCCAGTGGAACGCCAGAATCATCCAGCTGTGCCAGGGCGCCCAGGCCGGCCTCGACGCGCAGCAGGAACAGTTCGATCGGATGCGACGCCTGGAAAAGAACGCGCCGGCGAACTTGGAGTCCGTGCGCGACTCCATCACCTCCACCGGAATCCGGTTCTCCGCGACGGAACAGACTGCCGCGAAGCTGAAGTCTGCCTATGCGGCATCCGCCATCGCGAGCGTCGCCCAGAACCTCGACGCCGCACGGCAGCACCTCGACCGGGCGAACGCCGCGACGGAAGCGGCTGCCTCACGCTTGACTGACCAGAAGGGCGCTGCCGCGGCGGACTCGATTCGCGAGGCGGAAGACAGCGTGCTGCGGGCCGGCCACCTGCTCGACGCGATCGACTCCGCGGCGGCCACGCTGGGCACAGCCGCCGGGGCGGTGGCTGATTTGCTCGCCTCGACGCGGGTCAACGCCGACGAGGCGCGCGCCACTCGGGATGCGCCTGCCGATGCCGACTCCGCCGAGGAGGTGAATCGCTCGCTCACTCTTGTCGACCGGGTGCTCGGCGAGCTTTCGGCACCGCGGCAGCGCACCGACCCTGTCGCCGATTTGAACCGGCTTAGAGATGTCAACGCGGCGCTCGATACGGCGATGGCCAGTGCGCGCAACCAGCAGCGCCGTCGGGACGGCGCGCGGACGGCGCTCACTGGCGCGTTAGTGGCTGCACGCAGCCAGATTTCTGCAACATCTGATTTCATCGATACCCGGCGAGGGACGATCGGATCGGAGGCACGCACTCGGCTGGCCGAAGCGCGCCGCCTGCTCACCCTGGCGGAGGCTGAGACCGACCCGGTAACAGCGCTCGACACCGCGCGCCAGTCGGCGACGTACTCGCGCGACGCTGACGCGCTGGCCCGTTACGACGTGATGGGGCAGCCGCTCGGTCGCTGAGCAGGGCACGATTGACTGGTTGAGTAGCAAGCGCCAGCGCGAGAGTATCAAAACCCATCGGGTAGCGCGGTTTCGATACGCGCTGGCGCGCTACTCAACCCGATCAATCGCTGGCGCGCTACTCAACCCGCTTAATGGTTTACGCGCTACTCAACCCGCTCAATCGTTAATGCGCTACTAGCCGAATGCGTTCAGCCCGGTCAGCTCGCGTCCTAGCACGAGGGCGTGCACTTCGTCGGTGCCCTCGTAGGTGCGCACCGATTCCAGGTTCGCCATGTGCCGCATCACCGGGAAGTCGGAGGTGATCCCGTCGCCGCCGAGGATCGACCGGGCCGCACCGGCGATCGCGATGGCCTCGCGCACGTTGTTGAGTTTGCCGACGCTGATCTGCGCGTGAGTGAGGGTGCCGGCTTCCTTCTGACGCCCAATATGCACAGCGACCAGCATGCCCTTCTCGTATTCGACGAACATGTCGGCGAGCTTCTGCTGGGTCAGTTGCATGGCGCCGATGGGTTTGCCGAACACCTGCCGCGACCTCGACCGGATGATGGCGGCCTCAAGGCACGAGCGCGCGGCCCCCATCGCTCCCCAAATGATGCCGTACCTTGCCTCGTTCAAACAGCTGAACGGACCAGACAGGCCGCGCGCATCGGGCAGCATCGCGGATGCCGGCAAGCGGCATTCGTCGAAGAACAGATCGCACTGAATCGACGCCCGCATCGACAACTTGTTCTCGATCGGCACAGCGCGATAGCCGTCGGTTCCGGTCGGAACCAGGAACCCGCGTACGCCGTCTTCGGTCTTCGCCCACACGACGGTGACATCCGCGATGCTGGCGAGGCCGATCCAGCGTTTGGATCCGTTCAACACCCAGTCGCCGCCATCCCGGCGGGCGGTGGTGAGCATCGCGGCCGGGTCGCTACCGCCGCTCGGCTCCGTCAGTCCGAAGCATCCGACCGCGGTCCCGGCCGCCATCGGCGGCAGCCAGCGCTGCTTCTGCTCCTCTGAGCCGAACTTGTGGATGGCCGACATCGCCAGCGAACCCTGCACCGACACGAAGGTGCGCCAACCGCTGTCGGCAGCCTCCAGCTCCAGGCAGGCCAGTCCGTAGCTCACTGCGCCCGCGCCGGCGCACCCGTAGCCGCTGAGATGCATTCCGAGCAACCCGAGCCGGCCGAGTTCGCCGACGAACTCGGACCGGAAGTGCCGGTCTTCGAAGTCCTGCTCGATGGTGGGCAGGATGCGCTCGGTAGCAAACTTTCTCGCGCGCGCCTTCCACTCACGTTCCTCAGCACCCAGCAGCGCGTCGATGTCAAACACGGTATCGCTCACCAACTCGGCCACTGTCACTCCTCAACGTCGAATGGTGTGATCCAGTCTGCCCTGGAACGGTGGAGGGTGATTACTACTCGGGGAAGTCGCCAGCCCGCAGCAACGCGCCGGGTAGCTTCTTGCCGAGTCTTTCTTCCAGCCACTTCGTCGACGCGACGGTCTCGGCCAGATCGATGCCGGTGTCGATCCCGCTACGACCGAACAGATAGATGAGGTCTTCTGTGGCGACGTTTCCGGTGGCGCTGGGCGCAAACGGGCACCCACCCGTACCGCCGATGCTCGCGTCCAGCACCGACACCCCTGCGGCGACCGCGGCGAGCGCATTGGCCACGCCGGTGTGTCTGGTGTCGTGCAAATGGATCCGCAACGGCAGACCTCCGCTCAGCCTTGTGGCCAAGCCCATCCGCTCGGTCACATCCCTTGGCACGGCAACCCCGATCGTGTCGGCGAGCGCCAACTCGTCTGGAGCAGCATCGACGACGCCGCGGATGACGTCCTCGAGCCGGGTCAGCGACACTTCGCCCTCGAACGGACACCCGAACGCGGCTCCGATTGTTATCGTGGAGCGGATGCCGGCGGAGCGCGCCCCTGCAACCAGTTGCACCGCCAGACCGACGGACTGCTCGGTGGTCATGCCCTGGTTGCGGTCGCAGAAGGTGTCCGTCGCCACAACGACGATATTGACTTCGTCAACTTTGGCGGCCAGCGCTCGTTCCAGGCCGCGCTGGTTCATGATCAGGCCGGCATAGCTCACCGCGTCAGAGCGCGGTACCGCGGCCATCACGGCCTCGGCGTCCGCCATCTGCGGGACCCGTTTCGGATGGACGAAGCTGGTGACCTCGATCCGGCGCGCACCGGCGCGGATCGCACGCTCAACCAGTTCCACCTTGTCGGCGGTGTCGAGCAGCTCTGCCTCATTTTGCAAACCGTCGCGCGGTGACACTTCGCAGATCTCAACCCTTGTCATCGGTCGCTCTCCAAATAGTTGACGATATCCGTCTCGTCGACCACCTCGGAGTACTTGGCTCCGAGATCGAAAAGGTTTGACTCATGAACTTCTTTCGTTCGATCGCCGACGGCGTCCCTTACGACGGCCGAAACAAAACCATGCTGCAGCGCATCGACGGCGGTGGCGCGCACGCAGCCGCTCGTGCTCACGCCGACAATCACCACTGTGTCGATCGCACTTGACTGCAGGGTCGACGACAGGGAGGTGCCAAAGAACGCGCTCGCGTACTGCTTAACCAGAACCAGTTCATTCTCCCGGGGTGCGACCTGAGGCATGATCTCGTTCATCGGGTTGTCGCCGATGAGCATTTCGAGCGCTGGCACCTTACGAATGAAGAGGCCGCCGTCGACGCCTCCTGGCCCGAAAACCGTGCGGGTATGCATCACCGGCACGCCCACCGAACGCGCCGCCTCAACAATCCGGCCCGCCGACTCCACGCTGGACATCGACGGAAGACAAAGCGGACTCCTCGGATCGAAGTAGGAGCGCATCAAATCGATCGACAGCACGACGGGACGTCGACCCAGCACCACCGTTCCACCGAACCCGGCTGAAAAACTCGCCATCAGATCCTCATACCCTGTGTCTCACATCCGGATGGGCGGAAGCGGCGCCGGCAGCCCGGTTTCCTCAAGGCAGCGTTCCAGAATGGTCTCCAGGGGTGGCCCCATGTTGAACGTGGGCAGCGGTGTCGGGCGTTCCAAGCGAAGTTCGTCTCGCAACCGTTCCGTTGCTTCCAGATCGACGACCCCTGCGCTGTCGCACACGACTCCGTAGGAGCGCGCCCCTTCCGCCGTCACCAGTCCGCGGCGTACCTCGAGTGAGACAAGGTCGGCGTCTCGCGCGAGCGGGTCCCCCCATCCGCCGCCGCCCCAGGTCACGAAGTGAAGCACATCGCCCGGATAGACATGAACATCGATTACCTTGCTGGCGATGATGTCTCGTGAGCCGTCAACCCGATCGATCCATTTGCGACCACGAGCACCCGGTTCACCGCCGTTCACGCCCCACGGATAGGTGAGCCAGCGGTCGTCGTGGATGGCGATGGTACCTGGTTCCAGGAACCGATACGCAACATCCACGCCATTGCCCCCTCGGTGCAGTCCGGCACCGCCGGTGTCGGCAATGGTCTCCCACCGTTCGATCCGCAGCGGATAGTACGACTCGAGGTATTCGCACGGGATGTTGACGAATGACGGCCAGAGCGAGTAGCCGTCCGGGCCGTCGCCGATGGGACGCCCCGGGATGCCGCCGAAACCGATCGAGTAAAGCTGGAACCACTCGCCCTTGCGGTCGCCTTCACTGTAATTACCCGAGTACATGAAGTGCGGTGATGACGAGAAGCCGGCGGCGTTCAGCAGGTCCGGGTTGGTCTGTCCGAGCAGCCCGCCAAACAGGTCGAACACTCGTCCGATCCCGTGGTTGCGGGCATTCAACGCCGCCGGGTATTTCGGTTTCCAGAACGAGTCCTCCGGGATGATCACATCCACCAACGGGTAGAACCCGTCATTCCACAGAATCTGGGGGTCGGCGACGGTGATCATGTAGATACCGAAGAACATCCGCACCAGGTTTTCGTTGATGAAGTAATTGATCGGCCCCTGCGCCTGAGGGCTGCTTTCGCCGAAGTCGAGCAGCACCTTGTCGCCGGTGCGGGTCAGGCTCATCTTCAGCTTGTACGGCCCGTAGCCCACGCCGTCGTCATCGATGTAATCGGTGAACGAGAGGGTTTCCCCGTCTTTGAACACCATCGCCAGCAACGTTTTCATCGCCCGATAGTTGCGATCCATGAGCGCATCCAGTGCTGACGTGTAGGTGTCAGCGCCGAATCGTGTGCACAGTTCCTGCACTCGACGGGCTGCAGTGCGGCAGGCTGCGACCAGTCCGTTCAGGTCGGCGCGGTTCCAGTCTGGCTTGCGCACCTGGTTGAGGATGATCCGCAGCGAGTCCTCGGCAAGCTCTCCCTTGTTGTAGATCTTGAACGGTGGAATCACCACCCCCTCTTCAAAGATGGTGCGCGCGTCGGTGGGCATAGACGCCGGAGTCTTCCCGCCCACATCGGTCATGTGCCCGAACATCGACGACCAGCCCACGATGCGACCTTCAAAGAAGATCGGCAACACCACCAGCCAATCGTTGGCGTGGCTGATCGCCGCACCGCACGAATAGGGGTCCGAGGTGAGCAAGACATCGCCCTCCTCGATGGTGCCGTCGAAGTTGGCCAGGAAGTCCGGGATAGACAGCCCGAACTGGCCGACGACCATCCTCCCCTCGGCATCGCCGATCAGCGGGAACTCATCGTGCTGTTCCCGGATGCCTGGCGACAGCGCGGTGCGAAACAGGACCTCGTCCATCTCGTACCGCGCGTGACGCAGCGCGTTCTCGACCAGGTCAACGGTGACCACATCGACATCAACAGGTTGCAGCGGTTCGGTTACGGTTTCGATCAGACGGGCCATGGTCTCATGCCTCCTGGGTTTTCGCGGCGGTGCTGGGTTCAATAAGCAAGCTGCCACTGACGTGCACAGTGGCGTGGTGGCCCGGAAGCACGAGAGTGGTTGAGTCCATCTCGGTGATGATGGCCGGACCGTGCACCACGTTGCCCGCCAACAGCCGCTCGCGGTCATAGACGTTGGCGTGCACGAAAGCGTCGTCCACCCAGATCTCGGTTGTCGCACTGAGAGCCGGCGCTGGATCCGCGCCGGCACTGGCCAGTGTGCGCGCGGTGACTTCCGGCCGTGGCCCGCTCGCCGTCGCCCGTACGGTGACCATCTCATGTTCGTTGTTTAGAAGGAAGGAGAACAGTCGTTGGTGTTCCGCGTCGAACACCGCCCGAAGCGCGTCCAGCCCGCCACCGTTCCCGTCGAAGGCGGCCATGTCGATGTCCACGGGGATCTCAAAGCCCTGGCCCAGATACCGTAGATCGGCGGAGTAGACGACTTCCTGTTCCGAACGAGGAATCCCCTGCTCGATCAGCGGTACGCAGGCAACCTCCGCCAGCTCATGCAGAATTTCGCGCAGACTATCGTCGGTGAGGTCGTTGAAGCTGCGGACCAGGGTGCGCACGGACTGATCGCGCAGGCTCGTGGTCGCGTCGCCGTAGGCACACAGCACTCCCGGCGACGGCGGAATGATCACCGGCCAGGTGCCCATCAGCCGCCCCAGCGCATTGGCGTGCAGAGGTCCGGCTCCGCCGAACGCGACCAGCGCGAAGTCACGCGGGTCGAAACCCTGCTGCACTGACACCAGGCGGAGCGCCCCGAACATGTGCTCGTTGACGATGTCGATGATGCCGGCGGCGGCCGCTTCGACCGAATCCAGGGTGGTGGCGTCCATGATCTTCTTTACCGCGTCGCGAGCGGCTGTCCGGTCCAGCTTGATCTCGCCGCCGGCCAGTTCGGTGGGCAGGTAACCCAGCACCACGTTGGCGTCGGTGACGGTCGGATCGGTGCCCCCGCTTCCGTATGCCGCCGGTCCCGGATCCGCGCCGGCACTCTGCGGGCCGACCCGGAGAGCTTGGGTCAGTGGCGGCACGTGTGCGATGGACCCGCCACCGGCACCGACTGTGCGCACGTCCACGGAGGTCGCCCGCACAGTGAGGTCACCCACGGTCGTCTCCCGGCCGATCCTCGGAGTGAGGTCCTGCACCAGGGCAACGTCGGTGGAGGTGCCGCCCATGTCGAGGGTGAGGAAGTCGCGGAACCCGGCCTGCTCGGCGACCCAGGTGGCGCCGATCACGCCTCCAGCCGGTCCGGACATCATCACCGACACCGGGTCGTGGCCGGCGGCGGCGGCCGAAACCAAACCGCCGTCGCTCTTGAGAATGTACAGCTTGCCGCTGGCACCAGAGGCGGCAAGCTCGCTTTCCAGATGGGCGACATACTTGGCCACCTGCGGTTGGACGTAGGCATTGGCCACGGTGGTGATCGCACGTTCGTACTCGCGCAGTTCCGGCAGCACGGACGAGGACAGCGATACTTCCATCCCGGGAAGCTCTTCCGCGGCGATCTCGCCGATCCTGCGTTCGTGGTCGGCGTTGGCGTAGGAATTGATCAGGCTGACGCTGAGCGCTTCGATGCCCTGTCCCTTGAGCTTGCGCAACTGGGCGCGAACGTCGTCTTCGTCCAAGGCCGTGACAATTTCGCCCTTGCTGCCCATGCGACCGCGCACTTCAACCGTGTCTTCCAGCGCAGCCAGCGGCTCCGGCTTGGGCCAGATGATCCAACCGGCGAGGCCTCCGGGCACGAACGACCGTGCGATCTGCAGCACCTGGCGGAACCCGGAGGTGGTCACTAAACCGACCCGGGCACCTTTGCCTTCGAGTATCGCGTTGGTCGCCACGGTGGTGCCGTGCAGCACATCCCCCACCTGGCTGAGCCCGATGCCGGCGAGCTCGCAAACCTGGCCGATCCCTCGCAACACCCCAATGGATTGGTCGTGCGGGGTCGAGGATGTTTTTGCGCGGAACGTAGCCCCGCTGTCCTCATCAACCAACAGGAGATCGGTGAAGGTTCCACCGACGTCGACACCCAGTCGAAAGGCCATTTTTCTCCCTTAAATAACACCGGCTGAACGCAGTGACGACAGTGTGTCGTCATCGAGGCCCAGCAGGCCCTGATAAATCTCTTCGTTGTGTTCACCAAGAGTTGGACCCAGGTGCCGAACGGCGCCGGGGGTATCGGACAGTCGGGGGAAGACGTTCTGCATGGCGAATTCGCCGAAGTCCGGATGCACCAGACGCACAATCGCCTCCCGTGCCGCAAAGTGCGGGTCTGCAAACATGTCTTTGGCACGGAAAATGCGGCCGGCCGGAACTCCGCCGGCGTGCAGCAGCCCGAGCAGTTCGTCGGCGGCCTTGGTCGTCGTCCACACGGCGATGATCTGGTCCAGCTCCTCCATGTGCGCCCCCCGCGCCCCGTGCGTGGCATAGCGTTCGTCGATGGCCAAATCCTGGCGGCCCATCACCTCAGCCAGCCGCCGGAAGACGGTGTCCTG
>JBDTBD010000081.1:0-5751 GCA_039924285.1 Terrimesophilobacter sp.
GACACAATCGCCACGGTGGCCACCAGCACGGCAATAACAGAAGCGCTCGTCGCAGACACGACGAGCGATTTGCGGGCGGCGACCCAGCGTGCGAACGACTTCATCAACCGCTCACAAAGTCAGCGCACTTTTCGCTGCTCGTCGGCCCGGCCTTGCCGTCGCGATTCACGGTAACGGTGATGCACACCCGGTCGCCGGAGGTGGCGTCCACGGTGAACGAACGCGTCTGCTGAATACTGGTCTGTCCGTCACGCGTGGCGATCTGATACTGGTCTTGTGGTTTCAACCCGGGGTCTGGCCAACGGAACTGCACAGAATCCCGAGTCAGCTCTGCCGTGATATCGCTCACCTTCGGAATTTCCGATGCGTTCGCGTTGACAAGAACCATCGTCGCCATGGCGCCGAGCGCGATGGCACAGACCAGACCGGCCACGAGAGCCCAGCCGAGGGCACGCATCCCCCTGCTCCTGGGCGCCGGCGCGGTTCCTGAATGCGGTGACAGTGGGCTCAACTCTCGTAGCAGCGTGCCAACCGGCGCATAGTCGTGTTGTTGGGCGATCGACCTCCGGCGCCGCCGGGACCGCGCAGGGCTGCCGGAGGTTGCGATGCCACGAATCCTGGTGCGTTCTTCCAGATCGGAAACCGTGGCAAGCGCCCAGTCGTCCATAGCGACCTCGACGGGGGTTTGTGGAACACCCAGTTCGGTTTCCACAGCCTGAAATTCGTGCACTAATTCCAGCGCGCTGCCCGGGCGGGACTCCGGCTTCCTCGACATCGCGCGCTGCAGCACCCGCTCGAGACTTACCGGCACGTCGGCTCGGCCGATTGGTTGGATCTTCGCCCGATTGATTCGGGAGATCAGGTCAGCCGACTTGTTGGGCTGCCCGGGGATTTCGAACGGCGAGCGGCCGGCGAGCAACGAGTAGACGGTGGCGGCGAGCGACCACACTTCGGAGGCCACCGATCCTGGAGTTTCATCCATCAGTACTTCGGGGGCCGACCAGGGAATCGACATGCCGACGGCCTCCTGGGTGGCGGCGTCGCTCAGCGTCGCGGCGATACCGAAGTCGGACAGCACCGGGTGCCCGTAGGCGGTGAGCAGAATATTCGATGGTTTGATGTCCCGATGCAAAACGCCGGAACGGTGCGCCGTTTCCACGGCACTGCCGATTTTGACCGCGATGCGCATCACCTCGGCGACCGGCACGCGCTCTCGCCGGTAGCGCTCCCCCAGCGCGGAGGAGCACAGTTCCATCACGAGGTACGGACGGCCGTCTGAGGAAACGCTCGCCTGGTAGACGGTGAGGATGGACGGATGCGCGCTGAGCTGAGCCATCAGATTGGCCTCAGCCTGGAACATCTGCCGTACCTGGTCGTTGACAACCTCGGTGAGCAGAACCTTGACCGCGACTTGCCGCCTCGGCATGTTCTGCTCATAGAGGAAGACATCGGCGAATCCGCCGGCACCGAGAACGTGCACGTAGCTGAATCCCGGCAGCACGGGAGGCTGAGACGGCAGGCGTCGTGCCATGGCGCCCCTCTCACCTCGCTCTGTTAGGTCCTTGGGTCAGGCAAATCGCTACCCATTTCCTCAGTCTAAGCACGATATGTGCGTAAATCAGGGGCATTCGGGCCCTGTGCGTCGCTGCAGCATCCCCACTTAGGGGGGCACGTCGACTCAGGGCGACCGACCCGGGCCGCTAGTCGAAGAACCCGGTAGTACCGAGCACATCAACGACGATGACCGTCACATTGTCCCGGCCGCCTGCGGACAACGCGGCGGCGACGAGCGTGTCGGCGGTGCGCTGCGCATCCTGCCCGGCGGCGAGATGCCCGCGGATCGCGGTCTCTTTCAGTTCCTTGGTCAACCCATCCGAACACAGCAACAGCCGCACGTTTTCACGCACCGGCAGCATCCAGTAGTCCGGCACCGGTTCGACGTTGAAACCGACGGCGCGGGTGATGATGTTGCCACGGGGATGGGACTCGGCGTCCTCCGGTCTGATCGCGCCGGAATCGACGAGTTCTTGCACAACAGAGTGATCAACGGTGAGTCTGGACAGCTCACCGCCTTCGAACAAATAGACCCTGGAATCCCCGACGTTGAACACGGTCCAGTAGACGCCATTGCCCTGCACTGTGAGCGCGATGCCGGTGACAGTCGTGCCGACGCCCAGCTGGTCCTCATCGGCTGCCAGAGCGATGTCCGCGGTGGCGGCGCGTAACGCGGTATCGATGACGCCAGGCTCAAGGAAGTCGCCGGAGAGCGCCTCGCTCAGTCGCGCGACGACCGCGGCGCTGGCGACATCTCCAGCCGCGTGTCCGCCCATCCCGTCGGCCACCGCAAACACGGGCGGACGCGAGAGCAAACTGTCTTCGTTGTGCGCGCGCCTCAGGCCGATGTCGGTGAGCGCACCCCAACCCAGAGTGACCGATGCTTGTGGCCGGTCCGGCGGGTGCACTGTCTGAACTGCCGAACTGTTGCCAAGCTGCGTCACTTAGGTAAGCCTTTGCGTGGGGAGGATTTCGATGCGATTGCCGTCACCAATATCTACCACCGTGCCCGGCGTCACCACGACCGACTCGCCTTGACGCAATCTCAGCGGGATAGCTCCTGGCACGAGAACGACAGTGGCGTTGGTGGACTTGAGGTCGGTGACGATAATCGACGACCCCTGTTGAATCACCTCGACGTGAGTGCCTGATACCTCGCGCAGCGGAGACGGCACCGTCACCAGATGCGGCGGTGCTTCCAGAGGGATTCGCGGAGGAATCGGACGCCTGCCGATGTACACCGGCGCATCTAGGATGATCGGGTCCTGGTTGCCTACGCGGATGCGATAGCGTGCGGGAGCGCGCGCGGTGGTCGGCAGTGCGGTGGCGACGACCGGTCGTGGTGGGCCTGCCGGCCTCGGTGGGGCTGCCGGCCGGTTGTGGATGACCGTGTCGGCGTCTGCGAGTCCTGGTTCGAACAGCGGGTGGCGCGGCACGCCGACGACGGTCTCCCCGAAATCCGCATCCTGCATGAGCCCATTATCGCGTGCCGGACTCGAATGCCCATTCCGGAAGCCGGCCGGCGTCGAGCATGCCCAGCAATAGTCTGGCGAAGCCGTAGTCGGGATCGATGGTCAGCGCCTGCTCGGCGAGGATGCCCGCCACCGACCCTCGCCCGAGTGCCCAGTGCAGCCAGGCCAGTATGCACAGGGGCGCCGGCCTGGCCGATCTCGGAGCGCGTGCCGTCACCGCGGTGAGCACTGCGATTCCGGCGGCGATGCGCATCGGATCTGGGCGCGGGCCCTCACCGAGCACAAGCGCTGCCGACTCGCGCACGCCGGGCCCATCACCGTCGGTGAATTGCTCGCCGAACAGCACGCGAAAGCCGGCGGCCGGGCCGAACGCGAACTGCAACATCAGAGCGTCCCGGCCCATCGGGCGCTGCAGGAGCCACAGCAACAACGCTGCGTCGCGGTCCGCAATCCGAGCGGGGTCCAGGTTGATCGCAAGCTCGACGAGACGAGGGAGAGGAAAGACGCGCAGCGGACCATCAGAGTTGAAAGCCAGGCACAGCTGGCCGAGTTCCACCGAATCAGACGCAGAATCAGACGCAGAATCAGGCGCAGAATCAGCCACTGAAGTGTGCGCCGCGTGACGATACTGCAGCATCAGGCGCGCGACACGCTCTGCCGTAGCGAGGTCGACGACGGGGATCACCGCACCGTCGGTGACGGTGCCGATTTCTCCACGTGCTCCGCGGGCGCCACGAGGAACCCGCTCGCCGATGGCAGAAGCACTGATCTCACTCAGTGGGTGGCCGGTGCGCGGGGTGTCCGCTTCCAGATAGTCGCCCCAACCGTCGCTCGCAACGCACAGCGCGTCGCGGACGACAAATCCTGCCGACTCGGCACGACGGACGACGGCGTTTAGGAACGGGCGATGCGGAATGGGAAGGGCGAACCGATCGTCGGTGAAGACGACCGGGACCAGCGCGTCCACCTCCGGCAGCTTGCACAACACTCCGATCATGGTCGTTGCAATCCGTTTGCATGCCAGGTCGGCATCGGTCTTCGGAAGGTCGAAGCGCAGGGCGCCCCGGGTGCGGTTGCCACAGAAGGCGACCAGCACGACGCTGTCCCGGGGGTGGAACCCGAGCAAGTACGGAACGAGGGCGAGGAAATCGGCGGCGTTCTCGGCCTTCACGATGGCGGTCATGCGCCAAGTGTGCGACCCTGGCTGACCAGTCCGGCCAGCAGAAGCGTCATCTGTGGACAACCCACAGCCGGCCCGATCTGTGCACGACTCGGCGAGCGACGGAACGGGTTACACCTCGTCGGCCACCGGGGCGGCGAACTGGGCGTTGTACAGGTTGAAGTAGGCGCCCTGTGCCTCCAGAAGCTCGTCGTGGTTGCCCTGCTCGACGATGTGGCCGTTCTCCATCACCAGGATGAGGTCGGCGTCGCGGATGGTGGACAACCGGTGCGCGATTACGAAACTGGTCCGGTCGCTGCGCAGCGCCGCCATGGCCTTCTGCACGAGCACTTCGGTGCGAGTGTCCACAGAGCTGGTGGCTTCGTCCAGGATGAGCACGCTGGGCTTTGCGAGGAATGCGCGGGCGATGGTGAGCAATTGCTTCTCCCCCGCACTGACGTTCTCGGCCTCGTCGGCCAGCACCGTGTCGTAACCGTCTGGCAGGGATCTCACGAACCGGTCCACGTACGTGGCGGTGGCCGCGTCGATGATCTCGGCCTCGGTGGCATCCGGCCGCCCGTAGGCGATGTTGTCCCGGATCGTGCCGCCGAACAACCAGGTGTCCTGCAGCACCATGCCCATCCGACCGCGCAGGTCGTCGCGCGTCATCGTGGCGATATCGACGCCGTCGAGGGTGATTCGCCCGGCGTCGAGTTCGTAGAAGCGCATCATGAGGTTGACCAGGGTGGTCTTGCCCGCGCCGGTCGGTCCGACGATGGCGATCGTATGCCCTGGCTCCGCGGTCAACGACACGTTGTCGATCAGCGGCTTGGCTAAGTCGTAGCTGAACGACACGTTCTCAAAGACCAGGCGACCCTGCGTGCCTGCCGGGGTGAGTGCCGGCTTGGCGTCGGCGGTCTGCTCCTGCGCGTCCAACAGTTCGAACACCCGCTCCGCGGAGGCGACACCCGACTGCACCAGGTTCGCCATGCTGCCCAGTTGAGTCAGCGGCTGAGTGAACTGGCGGGAGTACTGCAGGAACGCCTGAACGTCACCGAGCCGCATCGCGCCGCTGGCCACGTGCAGGCCGCCCACCACGGCGATCGCCACATAGATGAGGTTGCCGACGAACATCATCGACGGCATGATGATGCCGGAGACGAATTGCGCGCCGAAGCTCGCCTTGTAGAGTTCTTCGTTTTTGTCATCGAAGACCTGGCCGACCTCACGCTGTCGGCCGAAAACCTTCACCAAGGAATGTCCGGTGAAGTTCTCCTCAATGTCTGCATTGAGCTCACCGGTGTGCTTCCACTGCGCCACGAACATCTTCTGGGAGCGTTTGGCGACCACGCCGGTGATCACCACGGTCAACGGAATCGTCACCAGCGCGATCACGGCGAGCAACGGTGAGACGAGGAACATCATCACCATCACGCCGACCACAGTCAGCAACGAATTCAGCATCTGGCTGAGGGTCTGCTGCAGCGATTGGGCGACGTTGTCGATGTCGTTGGTCACGCGGCTGAGTAGTTCGCCGCGTTGCATCCTGTCGTAGTAACGCAGCGG
>JBDTBD010000082.1:0-20036 GCA_039924285.1 Terrimesophilobacter sp.
CGGGTGGCGGATCATCCGCGAAGGCAGCAACTACTGGTTAATCCCACCGCCACGACTCGACCCAGAGCAGACGGCGATTCCTTTGAAAACCAAGAGTCTGCTGATCCGGAAACTACAACACGACGCCGGCTAGGGTCTCCACAAAGTCGACTACCGGGGCAGCGGTACTCCTAACCGCTCCGCTTCGGGTGCCGATAGGTACTAAAGAGCACGGATAGCTCGACTTCGAAGGCCACGGATCGGCCGACCACACCTTTCATTGTGAAGAGGCTTGTTGTGTTGGATTCCGTGACCTCCGTAGCGCTGACGAGCGCACTCGATGGACTATCCCAGCGACAGACAGCGATCGCCAACAACATCGCCAACGTCAACACCCCCGGCTACCACGCCAAACGGGTCATCTTCGAAGACGCCCTCGCCCGCTCGGTACAGGCGGGCAACGGCCACGTCGTCGCCACTACCGCACGCTCCCTCGAACCAACCAGACTCGACGGCAACAACGTCAACCTCGACACCGAAACGCTCTCGAACGTCGACACGGTGCTGCGCTACCAGTTCGCCGCCCGCGCGATCGACGACCAAGTCGCCAGGATGCGCACCGCGATGAGGAGCAACTGATGACCCTCGACGCGATCGGCATCGCCGGCACCGCACTCACCGTGCACCGCAAATGGCTCGACGCGGTCTCCGACAACCTGGCCAACATGAACACGGTCAGCGCCACCAGCGGAAATGCCTTCCAGGCCCGCTACGTCATCGCCAAGGAGGGCCAAGGCAACAGTGGCGTCTACGTCGCCGGCACCGCCGAGGGAAATCCAGAAGGCCGCCTAGTCTACGAGCCCGACCATCCGCTCGCCGACGAAAAAGGCTACGTGCGCTACCCGGACATCGACATGGCCGCCCAAATGGGTCAGCTCATCCTCGCCCAGCGGGGCTACCAGGCCAACGCCGCCGTCGTTGACCGCGCCAAAGACATCTACCAGGCCGCACTCCAGATTGGACGCCCATGATCGCCATCCCCTCCGTCGGCACCGTGCAAGGTGTGACCGGCACCGGATACCTGGCACCGGTCGGCAACACCACCGCGACCGACGGATCGGCTTTCTCCGGCGTGCTCAGCGGCGCCGTGGACAACTTGCAACAGCTGCAGAGCACCTCAGACACCCTCGCCGTGCAGGCCGTAACCGGCAATCTCAACGACATCCACTCCGCAGTGCTAGCCTCCACCCGGGCGCAGGTGTCCCTCGAGCTCGTCGCCGCCGTGCGGAACAAGGCGGTTGACGCGTTCAACGAGATCATGCGGATGCAGGCCTAATGGTCCGCCAGATCACCTCAGCTTTCGGGCGCTTCGCCGGCACCATCGGCAAATTCTCCATCGCCCAGCGGACCATCGCCGTCATCGGCATTGCCGTGCTCGTGCTCGGCGTCACCGCGTTCGCGTCCTGGGCGCTGAAGCCCTCCTACAGCCCGCTGTTTTCCGGACTGGCGGCAGCGGATGCCAGTGCCATCGTCGAACAACTGCGCACCGACGGCGTTCCCTACCAAATCACCGAAGGCGGCGGCACCATTCTTGTGCCGGAAGACAAGGTGTACGACGAGCGGATGAAGTCCGCCGCCGCGGGAATTCCCTCCTCGACCACCGGCGGCTACTCCCTGCTCGACAAGATGGGAGTCACCTCCTCCGAGTTCCAACAGTCGGTCACCTACAAGCGGGCGATGGAGGGTGAACTCGCCTCCACCATCGCCTCGCTCGACGGAGTCAAGACCGCCTCAGTACACCTGGCAATACCCGAAAAGACAGTCTTCGTCTCCAAGACCGCCGACCCGACGGCGTCCGTCTTCGTCGACACGAAGAACGGCGTCACACTCAGCCGCGAGCAGGTGCAGGCCATCGTGCATCTCACCTCCGCCTCCGTGGAAGGCATGGCTCCCACCGACGTCGCTGTCATCGATGCCAAAGGCAACGTGCTCTCCGTTGTCGGTGGAGATCCCGCCGGGGCTGCCAGCGCCGGAGCCACGGACTATGAGGAAGGCGTTCGTTCCGCCGTGCAGGCCATGCTCGACCGGGTGGTCGGTTCAGGCAACGCGACGGTGGTGGTGGCCGCCGACATGGACCAGGAGTCAGCGGTACGCACCGAGGAATCTTTCACCACCCCCGACGGTGCACCGGCGCTCAACGAAGCCACCAGCAAGCAGAGCGTGCAGAGCGGTTCCGGCGGCGGCTCCGGCACCGCTACCGGCGTTCTCGGGCCCGACAACATCGCGGTTCCAGCCCCCACCGGTAACGCCGGCGGCACCGCCTCCGAAAGCGTCACCAAGAACAACGCCGTGAACAAAATCACCGAATCCAGAACCATCCCGGCCGGATCGGTCAAGCGCCAGACCGTCTCGGTCGCCCTCAACTCCGCCGTGGCAAAGGGCCTGGATGTTCAGGCGATCACCGCACTGGTGTCCTCCGCCGCCGGCATCAGCCCGGAACGCGGCGACCAGGTCGCGGTCAAGCTCGTCAAGTTCGACAACAGCCGCGCCGCGGAAGCTGCATCCGCCCTCAACGCGAGCAAAGACTCCGCCGCCGCCGAAGCGCAGTCGTCGCTGCTGCGCACCGGCATCACGGCCGGTGGCGCGGTGCTCGTGTTCCTTCTCGGCCTGATCGCCTACGCTCGGTTCTCTAAGAAACAAAAGCGGGAAGCGATCGACCTCAACGAACTGGTCGAGGCGAGGGAGGTACTCGAAGCCCCGGCGCGCCCGGCCGGGCTGCCGCCGCGTCTCGCACCCGCCGAGATGGGACCGCCCGCAGGCATCGCCGCCCCGGTCGCCGGTGGCAACGGATCCGGCCCCAGTGAACTGGACCGCGCCCGCGCCGACATCGACGCCCTCGCCGGAAACGACCCGGAGAAGATGGCCGGATTCCTGCGCGGACTCATGGATGACAGGCAGCCCGTCTGATGGCCGACGTCAAGGAAGAGCTCACCGGCACCCAAAAGGTCGCCGTCATCTTGATGAACATGCATCACGAGCGGGCCGCCGAAGTGATGAAGCAGTTCTCCGAAGCCGAGGCCGACGAGATCGCTGCGGAAATCGTGCGTCTACGCCGTGTTGACGCCGAGGTCGCGAACCGTGCGCTGTCCGAATTCCACACCCTCGCTTTGGAGGGTCACGTGCACCCGCGTGGCGGCCGCGACTTTGCCGTCGGACTGCTCGAAGCATCCTTCGGTGCCGAGAAGGCCGCCGGAGTAATGAGTCGGTTGGCGTCCTCGATGGCCGGCAAGGCTTTCGAGTTCCTCGACGCCGCCGAGCCCGGTCAGGTGCTCACCCTCTTGGACGGTGAACTGCCGCAGACCATCGCCCTGGTGTTGGCACACCTTCGCCCCGAACATGCCTCGTCGGTGATCTCCGGCCTTGAAGGTCCGCTGCGCATCGACGTCGCTCAGAGCATTGCCACCATGGGGTCCGCCACCCCCGAAGCGGTGCGTGTGGTGGCCGACACTCTCAAACTGCGTGCCGGAGCGGTGGTTGCACCGCGCGGCCCGGTGGAGGTCGTCGGGGGAGTGCAACCGCTGGTTGACATCATCAACCGTGCTGACGTGGCCACCGAGCGGGCGCTACTGGAAGCGCTCGATCAACGGGATCCCGAACTGGCAGAGGAAGTGCGCTCCCGGATGCTCACCTTTGCCGACATCGTCAAGCTGGACGCCAGGGATGTTCAGCAGGTGCTGCACGGCATCGATCCGACGATCCTCGCCCTGGCGATGAAGGGCTCGTCGGAGGCCGTGATCGAAACGATCCGAAAGAACCTCTCCGAGCGCAACCGCGAGTTCCTCGACGAAGAGGTCAAGACCATGGGTCCGGCGCGTGTCTCCCAGGTGGAAGACGCTCGCGCGGAGATTGTGAAGGCCATCCGCGAACTCGAAGCCAAGGGCGCCATCCAGGTGCAGCGCGGAGACGAGGAAGAATATGTCAACTGAATTCTCACTCGCCCAGTACCCGACCCTTCTCGGCAACGGGCCGGATACAAACGCAACGCGCGGCGAGGTGCGCGGGCACGCTGCCGGCTATGCCGCAGGGCTTCGTGCCGCCGCAGACGACACCGCAGCACTGCGGGCCCAGCTCCAGGCCGACCACGACCGTCTGGAACAACTCCACCGGGCGGAACTCGATCACGCGGTCGCGGTGCTGACCACCGCGACCAGGGCGCTCAACGCGGTCGCACTTCCCGTGGTCGCCGACTCCGAAAAAGTGCTCGTCGCGTCAGCGCTCGACCTCGCCGAGGCCATCATCGGACACGAGCTGGACGACCAAGATGCATCGGCCAGGGCTGCATTGGCTCGAGCTACCGCGCAACCGATCAACTCCGTCTCACCGCTGGTGCGCATGAACCCGGATGACCTGGCGCTGCTCGCAGACGAACTGCTCGCACACCGGGAGGTCACCTTCGTGCCCGACCCGCAGCTGCACCGCGGGGATGCGATCGCCGAATTCCCCGACGGATTCCTCGACGCCAGGATCGGGACAGCGCTCGAGCGCGCCAAACGCGCGTTGGGTGAGCAATGACCACCATGTGGCGCCCTTGCGCCGTCGACTTCGCCGCCGCGCTGGATGCCGCACGCCCGGAGCGGGTCGGCGTTGTGTCGTCAATCGTCGGACTCGGCGCCGCGGTGGAGGGTCTGGACTGCGCCATTGGCGACCTGCTCACCATCGGTGAGAATCCGGGAGTCGATGCGGAAGTCGTGGCGGCCACCCGGGACAGCTTGCGGTGCATGCCGCTCGGCCGGCTGGTCGGCATTAAGGCCGGCGACGTCGTGAGGTCGAAAGGAACGCCGCTGCGTGTCCCGACCGGAGAAGGCCTATTCGGACGCGTGCTGAACGGTCTCGGTCGGCCGATCGACGGCAAAGGCCCGTTGCAGGTGGACGAGATGGTCCCGCTCGAGCACGACACGCCATCCGCAATGCACCGCGGCAGAGTCGATACCGCGCTGCAGTTGGGCGTTCGGGTGATGGACACGCTGACCACCGTGGGCAAAGGGCAACGAATGGGACTGTTCGCCGGATCCGGTGTCGGCAAATCGTCCCTACTCTCGATGATCGCCCGCGGCACTAACGCAGAGGTCTCGGTTATCGCCCTGGTCGGCGAACGTGGCCGCGAGGTTCGCGAATTCCTCGAAGATGACCTGGGTACTGAAGGACTCGCTCGATCGATCGTCGTCGTGTCCACTTCAGACGAACCGGCGCTGATGCGTCTGCGCGCGGCGTTCGTTGCGACCAGGATCGCCGAATCCTTCCGCGACCGCGGCGCCGACGTCATGCTCATGATGGACTCGCTCACCCGAGTGGCCATGGCCCAGCGTGAGATCGGGCTTTCGGTCGGCGAGCCGCCTGCAACCCGCGGTTACCCGCCGTCGACGTTCTCGCTCCTCGCGCAGCTGCTCGAGCGCGCCGGCACCGGCGAAATCGGCTCGGTCACCGGCATCTATACGGTGCTGGTCGACGGAGACGACCACAACGAGCCCATCGCAGACTCGGCGCGGTCGATGTTGGACGGTCACGTCGTGCTCGACCGTAAACTGGCCGTCGCCGGACACTTTCCCTCGGTGGATGCCTTGCGTTCGCTGTCGCGCGTCGCCTCCCGCGTCAACACTCCCGAGCGCACCGCCATCGCCTCGTCACTTCGACGCGTACTGGCGGCCCGCAACGCAGCACAAGACCTGCTGGACGTGGGCGCCTACCAACCCGGCACCAACCCGCTGGTGGATGCCGCCGTCACCCATCAGGGTGCGATCAACGACTTCTTGCAGCAGCGCATGGACGACCAGACCCCCGCTGACCAGGCCTGGGAGCGATTAGGCTCCCTCACCCGACTGCTCGGAGGCGCGTGATGGTGCGACTGTTCCCACTCGCCGGTCTGCTGCGGTTGCGGCACTTGCAACAAGATCAGGCGGCCAGTCAACTTGCCGTCGCGAACGGGCGGATGCGGGAAAACAACTTTCGCCAGATGCGAGCCCGGTCCGCGCTCGGCACCAGTCTCACCGAGGTTGCGAACACCGCGGCGCTGCACGCCGTCGCGGCAGCCCGCGCCTCCAGCCGCAGCACACTCGCCGACCTTGAAGGCGTCGGCGAAGAACGTCGCGCCGAAGTCGATCAGGCTCAAGCGGTGTTCGATGCCGCTCGCTCTCGAGCAATCGGGTTGGAGAAGCTCGAAGGACGCCACTCCGAGGCCGTCGCCGCGGAGGACGTCCACACCGAGCAAACGGTGTTGGACGAAATCGCCTCCGAGGCTTGGCACCGCAATCACGAGGGAGCTGGAGAATGACCATGGTCACGAGTGCGGTTGCCGCGCCACAAACCGCGACGACCTCACGCAGTGGAGCAAAAAGCGCCTCAACCGACTTCACGAACGCGCTACAGGGCGCCGTCGACGAGTTGACCGCGTCGGATGGCTCGCAAGGAACCGACGAGAATCTGCCGCACGCCACCGCGGCAGACGTCGTCGTCGCAGCGGCGAAGGACACGACCCCAGGACACCCGATCGCGGACCAGCCGGCCACCCTCGGCGTTCATGTCGAGGGTGCTCCGGCAGTGCTTTCAGCTGTTTCGCTCGGTTCGCCTGTTTCGCTCGGTTCGCCTGTTTCGCTCGGTCTGCCTGTTTCGCTCGGTCCGACTGTGGCGACGCCCGCTGTCAAGGCGACTATCGAGACCACCCCGACTGCCGGGACCACCTCGGTGATCGGGACCACCTCGGCGATCGAAGAAGCCACACCGCACACCGCAAAGGCCGCGGAAGCATTGGACGCGGTAGTGAAGATCGACCCAGCTGCGGCACAGCAGACTCCAACCCCGCCGACCGCTGCCGCCGACGTGGCCGCAGCGGCAGGGCCAGCAAGCCCGGCCGTCGCAGCTCGGGCCGCAACAACTCCTGCCGCAGCTTCCGCTCCCGGTCCGCGTCACGCGCGAACTGCTGAAGCCGAGGCGGCACCGTCCAGCCCGGTAACTACCGCAGACCAGGCAGCGACAGCTGCTGTCGCACCCGCAGTGCTTGCGGGCGCCTCTCAGGCGGCCACGCTCTCGAAGCCCTCATCGAACGGGTCTGTCGCGGCAGCAGCTACTGGCCCGGTCGCGGCAAGCCAAGCAGTTTCAGCCTCCGCCACTGTTGTCCCCGCCGTCGCACGCGCTGGTGTCGCGCCGGCCGCAACAGCAGATGCTCCGAAAGGTGACGCCGCAACACCCGCGTCACCCTCGGTCCCGCCGACCCCGGTGGCGGTTCCCGTCGCCGCGGCACCTGCCCCGCAAGCTGCTCCACCGATCACCGCGTCGCCGGTTCCGGCATCCGCTGCGCCGACTCCCACCTTCACGACTCAAATCGCCAGGCCGCTTTTCACGCTCGCCGGAGGTGCATTCGGCGACCATACTGTGACGATCACCGTGACCCCGGACAACCTTGGACCCGTCACCGTGAGGGCACACGTCACCGCCGACGGCATGAGAGTGCAGCTGTTCGCCCCCACCGATGCTGGGCGGGATGCGCTTCGGGCCGTGCTCCCGGACCTGAGGCGAGACCTTGCTGGCTCCGGAATCAACTCCAGCCTGGACCTCTCGTCGCAAAACCAGCCCAACGGGCTGGGGTCGCAGGACTCGCGCCATACGCGCGCCATGCCGGACCTGCCGGACGACGGCCGCAGTACGCCCACCTTCGAGCGCATCGCCGAACACAAGCCCTACCCGGTGCAGTATCGAACCACATCGACCATCGACGTGTTGGCATGACCGGCACCGACAGCAACAGAACAGGAGACGACAGTGGCCATTGATGCGATTTCGGCAACCGGCGGGCTGTATGCGACGGCCCCGACGAGGGCGCCCAAGCAGACCCTCGACGGGGATGCGTTCATGTCCTTGCTCGTCACGCAGTTGCGCAACCAAGACCCCAGCTCGCCGATGGACACCAATCAGATGATTTCCCAAACCACTCAGCTGGCGATGATGGAGAAAATGACGGCGCTGACCACCACCAGCGACGAGAATTTCTCGCTACAAATGCGTACCGCCGCTGCGAGCCTTCTCGGCCAAATCGTCTCGTACCACGGCAAAGACGGATCGGTGCTCAGTGGAACACCCAACTCGGTGTCGTACGCCGGTTCGGTTCCGCAAATCAGCATCGGGGGAGTGGACGTACCGCTCGACTCCATCCTCAGCATCACGACCAAACCAGTTTCATAACCTCGTTCGTTTCATCCACCGAAAGGCTCGATCATGCTTCGTTCGCTCTATTCCGGAATTTCCGGTCTCCGCTCGCACCAGACCATGTTGGACGTCACGGGCAATAACATCGCCAACGTCAACACCACCGGATTCAAGGTGTCGGCCACGCAGTTTCAAGACACCCTCTCGCAAATGGTGCAGGGTGCCGGCGGCGCACAGCCGGATGCCGGTGGGACTAACCCCGCCCAGGTCGGCCTCGGTGTGCGGGTTGCCGGGATTTCGACGAACTTCTCGCAGGGTGCCGCGCAGTCGACCGGCAAGGCCAGCGACATGATGATTTCCGGCGACGGCTTCTTCGTCACCCGGCTCGGCAACGAGACTCTGTTCACTCGTGCCGGTGCCTTCGACTTCGACTCCGAGGGGCGGCTTGTCAGTCCCGACGGATCCCTGGTGCAAGGCTGGGCCGCGGTCGACGGCTCCATTCAAACCGGTGGCGCGGTAGGCGACATCACCCTGCCGCGGCAGGCCATCGCACCCGCGAAGCCCACACTCAATTCGGTGCTCGGCGGCAACCTCCCTGCCGACACTGCGGCCGGGGCGCCGCCGTTGGTGCGAGACGTGCCCGTCTACGACGCGCAGGGCGCAGCACGCACCCTCACACTCAACTTTCAGCGCACTGCGAGCGGGTGGGACGTCACCGGTGACGATGGGAGTGGACCCCAGGTTGTGAATTTGACCTCCTCGGGCAACACGTTCACCGCTAGCGGGCCACTGACGGTGGGTGGCATCGCCGTCGACCTCGCTGCGCTCACCGGATACGCCGGGGTGACCACCGTGGCGATCAATAGCCAGGACGGCCGCACGGCGGGCACGCTCGAGTCCTACACCCTGTCCAAGGACGGCACCCTGATCGGGTCGTTCAGCAACGGCGCCAAGGAGCCCATCGCCCGGATCGCCCTGGCGAACTTCGTCAATCCCGGCGGTCTCGAGAAGGCCGGTTCCTCCGGCTACCGCGCCACCATCAATTCGGGAACCGCAGAGTACGGTACTCCAGGCTCGGCCGGCCTCGGCGCGCTGGCCGGCGGAGCGTTGGAGATGTCCAACGTGGACCTCTCGCAGGAGTTCACCAACCTGATCGTCGCCCAGCGCGGCTTCCAGGCGAACGCTCGCGTTATCACCACCTCCGACGAGGTGCTGCAGGAGCTGACCAACCTGAAGCGATAACGAGGTACGGCTAACGCGCCAACACGAACGGCCGACAGTAAGCGGTGAGGGTCCAAGGATTGGACCCGTGTAGTAGAAGACCAGGGATGGGCTCATGATCGTTGTGACGAGGCTGAACGACAGCCAATTTGCCGTCAACCCTGATTTGATCGAGCGCATCCACGCCAACCCTGACACCACCTTGGTGATGGTCGACGGCGCGAAGTACATCGTCACCGAGACGATGGACGAGGTCATCGAAATGATCGCGAACTACCGCGCCTACGTGATTACCCTCGCCCGCGGCCTCCCGTCGACGATCCACCGGCGTGGTACGCAAAAGCTCGATCTCGTCCCGCCCGTGCAACTGGTTGACGACGACGGCGACACCACCGTGCCCACACACCCAAGGAGCGTGTAATGGACCCGGCTACCCTCATCGGCATGGTCGTCGCTTTCGGTGCGCTGATGGGCATGATCATGATCGAGGGCTCGAGCGTGATGGCGATCCTGCTGCCCGCGCCGATGGTTCTCGTCTTCGGTGCGAGCATTGCCGTGGCGATCGCTAGCGGCACTCTGAAGGACGCACTTCTCGCGGTGAAAGCCCTGCCGATCGCGTTCAAGGGCAAGACCACACCGCCGCAGGATGTCATCAACCAGATGGTCGCCCTCGCCGAAAAGGCTCGCGGGCAGGGCCTGCTTGCGTTGGAACAGGATGCAGAGGACGTCACCGATCCGTTTCTGCGTGACGCGCTGCAGAACATCGCCGATGGAACGGATGCCGACGAGCTGCGCATCTTGCTCGAGGACGAAATCTCCACTACCGCAAAGAGTCGCCGTACCGCCGCGAAGTTCTACAACACAATGGGCGGCTACGCGCCGACCATCGGCATCATCGGCACCGTCGTGGCCCTCACCCACGTGTTGGAAAACCTCGGTTCCCCCGAGACGTTGGGACCGTCAATCGCCACCGCGTTCGTCGCGACCCTGTGGGGGCTGCTCACCGCCAACTTCATGTGGCTGCCGATTGGCGCACGGTTGAACCGGCTCTGCGACCTCGAGATCGAACGCATGACGCTGATGATGGAAGGCACACTGGCGGTGCAGTCCGGCAGTCAGCCCAGACTCCTTGGCGAACGTTTGCGCGCCATGGTTCCGGCCAACTCGCTGCCGGAGGCAGCATGAGTGCCCGACCCCGCCGCCGCAAACTCGAAGAGCATCACGAAGAAGAAAACGGCGAGCGATGGATGGCCTCCTACATGGACATGGTCACTGTGCTGCTGGCGATGTTCATCGTGCTGTTCGCCATTTCCTCGGTCAATCAGGGCAAATACGACCAGCTGCGCAATTCGTTGGCCGCTGGCTTTGGAGTGACCAAAGTGAACGCGACCGATCCCGCGGACAGTACCGTGCAGGTGATGCCGGACACGGTGTACGCCAAGGGCGAGGGATCCGCGGACGCCCAGACCGTCCTGAGCGACGTACAGCGCGCAGTGAAGGAGGTCGACGAGCTCGACGCGTTGAAGGAGCAGATCCGTGCAGCCCTGGAGCACGTGGGGTTGGCGTCGAGCGTGCGTTTTGTCATCGATGAGCGCGGACTGACCGTGCGGTTGGTGGGCACAGAAACCTTCTTCCAGACTGGAAGTGCGGTGCTGACTGCTCAAGCCGGCCAGATCCTCGACGCGGTGGCGCCGGCGCTGGTGGGAACAGCGCACGACATCTCGGTGGAAGGTCACGCCGACTACCGCAAGTCGATCGCCCCGTACCCGAGCAACTGGGAGTTATCGGCCGATCGGGCAGTCCATGTGCTGCGTCATGTCGTCGAAATCGGAGGCGTGCCGCAGGAGCGGATTGCGGCGGTGGGGTACGGAGCGGCTCGGCCCATCGCCACCGGAACGTCGCCGGATCAACTCGCAATGAACCGGCGTGTCGACATCGTGGTTCTGTCGAAAGAATCGGATGCAGTGCGCGCACTGTTGCCCAAGATCGTGAACAAGACTGTCCACGTCGACCCCGCAGGGAGGCCGACATCCTGACGCGCTTCTGCTAACTCGCCTTACCGTGCCGCCTAGGCGGTCGATAGTGCTTTTCGTGACGGTCCAGGAACGCAAAGCACGTATCAGCACGCCCGCTCGGCAGGTGCGTTCTGTCGACGTTTACGATTTCCGTCGCCCCACCACGCTCGCGCGCGAACACGCCAGGGTCCTTGAGCTGGCATTCGAGACGTTCGCGCGGCAATGGGGGACCCAGCTGACCGCGAAGGTGCGGGTGCTGTCTCACGCCACGTCCGAGCAAGTCGCGATGATGCCGTACGACGAGTACGCGTCGTCCCTCGACGCGACCACCGCCATGGTGCTCTGCAAGCTCGAGGATGTGACAGCGAAAGCCGTCATTCAGTTTCCGATGTCCGCGGCACTGTCCTGGGTGGCGCACATGCTCGGCGGCAGCGGTGCCATTCCCACTCCGGATCGCAAGTTCACTCAAATTGAGCAGGCGCTGGTGCGGCGACTCATGGACGACGCGTTGGAAGACCTTCGCTACTCGCTCGGCTCGCTGCTGGTGGCACCGATCAGCGTCGAATCGATCCAATACAACTCCCAGTTCGCGCAGGCGGCAGCGACCGGTGACCTGATGATTGTGGCAACCTTTGCCATCCGGGTCGGCGACGTCACCTCGGCCGCGACTCTGGCGATTCCTGCCGAAGCGTTGTTGCCGCAGCTCGGAGAGGCGAACCCGACGAGCACGGTCGTCAACGCACGTGAACTCATCGAAGGTCAACTCGCAAACGTTCCGGTGGACGTGTCGCTGCGCCTGAACCCGGCCAAGGTCAAGCCCTCGGTGATCCTCAATCTTGCGGTGGGGGATGTGCTCCCGCTGCCGCATCCGCAGAGTCGCCCACTCGACGTGGCCGTCGGCGGTCATCGGTTCGGTTGCGCGGCGGTGGGCGCGAACGGATTACGTCTCGCCTGCGTTGTTGTGGATACCGCCGTTGTAGACACCGAGGAGTCAGAATGAAGAAGACCGCAACCGTCGACTTGAACACGGCCGCCGCGGAGGCGCTGGTGCGGTTGCTGCCGACCACGACGCCGTTGGCCGCGATGATCGGCGCCAACGCCGCACCGGACAGTGCTGTCCTGGCAGCAGCACGGCAGGCGGTGCTTGCCAGCTTCGTCGGAGCGACGTCTGCGGACGTGGCGGTGGTCGTAGTCGACACCGATGCGTTGACTGTGGCCGGTGGCACCGACTCGCCACTTGTCTCGGTGGTCGATGTACTGCGGCCGGCGCTCGAGGGCGCCGTCGGTGTGCTTGGCGCCGGCGTACTTGGCGAAGCAAAACTCGACGACGCCGGCGCCCTGTTCGCCGACGCCGAGACGAAGGTGTTCGAACTGACCGATTCGGGCACCGTAGCCGGGTGGTTCGCCATCCGTATCCGCAAATCAGGCACGCTGGGCACCCGCACCAGCCCACGCACGGAGGGTTCAATGTCGGCAAAACTGGGCAGGATCAACAACGTCGAGATGGCGTTGACGGTGGAAATCGGTCGCACCAGAATGTCGGTGCGGGACGTACTCGGCTTGGAACCGGGGGCGGTCATCGAACTGGACCGTTCCGCGGGCGCCCCCGCTGACGTGCTGCTCAACGGCCGCCTCATCGCTCACGGCGAAGTCGTCGTCGTCGATCAGGACTACGCCGTGCGGATCACCCAGATCCTCGACGTCGATGAGGGCCTGGGCCTTTAAATGGAGCCTGTTTTCCTCGCATTGCGAGTGGTGCTGTCGCTCGCTGTGGTGCTGGGACTGCTGTGGATCGTGCAGCGGCGCATCGGACGCAAATCACGCAGAAATAACAACGGGGACCTGATCACAGTGGTCACCCGGCGCGGGATCAGCCAGAAAGCTTCAGTCGTTGTCGTAGACGTCGACGGGATGCGGTACCTGCTCGGTGTCACCGAGCAATCGGTCAACGTGCTGGGGACCAGCGACGCACCGGTGGTTGTGGCCGGAGCGGACGAGTTCGCCAAGTCGATGTCCGCGGCCGCCATCGACAAGGCAGATCTCGCGATGATCACCGGGGTGACCCGTCGGCCGCGCCTAGGACGGGTCGGCGTGCCCGCGAAATCTGGTTCGGCAGCGTTCGTCCGGTCCGGCTCCACGCTGGGCGGATCGATTCTCTCCCCTCTGGTGTGGAAGCAAGCGATCGGCGCACTTCGGCAGGGACTGGGACGGTGACCGACGCGATCGCCGTGCGCGGGCTGAGGTGGACTGCGACGCGCGTCGCAGTCCTCATTGCCCTGAGTCTGGCGACCGCGGTGATCATCGTCGCACTGACCGCCTGGAGCGGCCATGCCGCCCCGATCGACCCGACACCGCCCGCCGATCCGGCTGCCCCGGGCGACGGCGCAGGCGGACTGTCGGTGCAAATCAACGGACCGGACGGGTCCCCGTCGTTCTCCATCGTCACGCTGCTCGGCATCACGCTGCTGTCGGTGGCGCCGGCGCTGCTGTTGATGATGACATCGTTCACCAAGATCTTCGTGGTGCTGGCAATGGCCAGAAACGCGTTGGCTCTGCCCTCCATCCCCCCGAACCAGGTGCTTGCCGGCCTCGCCCTGTTCCTGTCGCTGTTCATCATGGCGCCGGTCGTGGGCAATGTGAACACCAACGCCGTGCAGCCTTACCTGGCCGGCGACATGACGTTCAGCACTGCCGTCGACACCGCATCCGGGCCGCTGCGCGACTTCATGCTGGCCAACACCCGGGAAGAAGACCTCGCGCTGATGACCCGCGCCTCGGGCGCCGAAAACCCGAGCACACCGGCAGCGGTGCCGATGCTGACGCTCATCCCCGCTTTCATGATCTCGGAACTGCGGGCCGCCTTCATCATCGGCTTTGTGATCTTCGTTCCGTTCCTGGTGATCGACATCGTCGTGGCCGCAGCACTGATGTCAATGGGCATGATGATGCTGCCCCCGGTGATGATTTCTTTGCCGTTCAAGATCCTCCTGTTCATCCTCGTCGACGGATGGGGCCTCATCATCACCTCTCTCATTTCCAGTTATCGAGGCGGCTAGTGGACACCAACGCAGTTTTAGACATCGGGCTGCAGGGTCTGCTGGTTGCCGCGAAGCTCTGCGCTCCCATCTTGATCACCGCGCTGGTAGTCGGCTTCGGGGTGTCGCTGTTGCAATCGATCACCCAGATCCAAGAGGTCACGCTGGCGTTCGTTCCGAAGATGGCCGCCGTCGGAATCGCCTTGTTCATCTCCGGGCACTGGATGATCTCCGAGATCGTCTCGTTCACCAATGAGATGTTCGCGCGCATCCCCGGCCTGCTGAGCGGTTCCTGACATGGCGTTCACACTCAACATGGGGTGGATCGAGGCGGTCATGCTCGCCGGGGTGCGAATCACCGCGTTCCTGGTCATCGCACCACCGTTTTCGCACAACGCGATTCCGCTGAGGATCAAGGGCATGCTTGCGATCGGTTTGGCCCTCGCGGTCTCCCCGAAGGTCGCCGGCAGCTACGTGTCGCAAAGCACCGGTGTCTACATCGGCCAACTGCTCGTCGAAGTGGTGATCGGGGCGGCCTTGGGCTTTCTTGTGATGCTTGTTTTCTCCGCAGTGCAGTCCGCCGGAAGCATGATCGACATGTTCGGCGGGTTTTCCATGGCCCAGGGGTTCGACCCGCAATCGATGATCAACGGCGCCCAGTTCGCCCGGCTGTTCCACATGACCGCACTCGCGCTGTTGTTCGCTTCCAACGGCTACCAGCTCATTCTCGGTGGACTGGACCGCAGCTTCAGCGCCTTTCCGCTCGGCGGAGCGTTCGATCTCACCACACCCGCTGAAGCCATGGTGCACGGAGTCACGCAGATGTTTCTCGCCTCGGTGCAAATCGCCGGTCCGCTGCTCGTGGTGCTCTTTCTCGCGGACGCCGGCCTCGGCCTGCTGACCCGCGTCGCGCCCGCCCTGAACGCCTTCGCCATGGGCTTCCCGCTCAAGATCCTGCTGACCGTCACGCTGGCGTCCATCGTGTTCATCGCGCTGCCCTGGATCGTCGCATCCCTCACCGGACAAGCCATGACCGTACTGTCGGGGGTGCGCTGATGCCCGACGATTCCGGTGAAAAGACCGAGCAAGCCACCCAGAAACGGATGAAGGAGGTCTTGGGCAAGGGGCAACTCTCCCGGTCCCAAGACATGACCGCGTGGCTAGGAGTCGGCGCGGCGGCGTTGATGCTGCCCACCACAATTTCACTCGGTGCCGCCGCCGGCACCGAACAGGTGTTCGCCATCGGGAGGCTCGCCGCGAACCCGGACCCGGCGACCGCCGTGCGGGTGCTCGGCGACGGGCTGGCATCCGTACTGACCACGCTGACCCCGTTCCTGTCGATAGTCGCGCTGTCGGTGCTGGTCGGATCTGCTGCGCAGGGCGGATTCCACCTCACCAAACTGCAGGGAAAGTTCGAGCAGTTCAATCTCGTCACCGGCCTGAACCGGGTGTTCGGCGCGCAGGCGCTGTGGAACGGCTTCAAGGCACTTCTGAAGACGGCCGTCGTCGGCCTCGTGCTCTTCTGGGTCATCCAGGGCCTGACCCCGATCCTGATGACCGCAGGCGGCCTGCCGGTGTCGGCGCTGCTCGACGCGGCGGGCGACGGTGCCGGTTCGATGCTGCGCTCGGCGGTATTGGCCGGCCTGGCCTTGGCCGTGCTCGATGTGTTCGTGGTCATGCGCCGCAACCGCAAGAAGACCCGGATGACCAAAAAAGAGGTCAAAGACGAGAATAAGAACTCCGACGGTGACCCGCTGATCAAGTCGCAGCGCCGCTCCCGCCAGCTGGCAATGAGCCGCAACCGGATGATGGCGGCCATCGCCGACTCCGACGTCGTGATCATCAACCCGACCCACATCGCCATCGCGCTCAAGTACGAACCGGGAAAGTCCGCTCCTCGCGTCGTGGCGAAGGGCTCAGGCACCATCGCGGCACGCATCCGAGAACAGGCCACCACCGACGGGGTGCCGATGGTGCGCGACATCCCGCTGGCTCGGGCACTGCACGCGGCGTGCGAGCTCGGCCAGGAAATCCCGGTCGATCTGTACAACCAGGTAGCCCGCGTGCTCGCTTTCGTGATGGCACTGAAGCTGCGCGGGTCGGCGGCCGGCGTGCACACCATGACCAATTCCACCGTTGGAGGCTCCTGACGTGAACCGAAACCTTTCCAAACTCGCCGTCCCGATGGGCGTCGTCGGCATCATCATGCTGCTCGTGGTGCCCGTGCCGGCCTTCGTGCTGGACGTGCTCATCATCGTCAACATCATGCTGGCGCTCGTGATCCTGCTCACGACGATGTTCGTGAAGAAGCCGTTGGACTTCTCGGTGTTCCCGTCGCTGCTGCTGGTCGCCACGCTGTTCCGGCTCGGGCTCAACGTCGCCTCCACCCGCCTCGTGCTCGGCGACGGCTACGCCGGCCAGGTGATCGCCGCGTTCGGGCACGTCGCGGTCGGCGGTTCGATCATCATCGGCGCCGTGATCTTCCTCATCCTGGTCGTTATCCACTTCGTGGTGGTCACCAAGGGTGCCGAACGCGTCGCTGAAGTCGGGGCCCGGTTCACCCTCGACGCGATGCCGGGCAAGCAGATGGCGATCGATGCCGATCTCAACGCCGGACTGATCACCGATGTGCAAGCCAGAGAACGTCGCGCGGAAGTGTCTGCCGAGGCGGACTTTTACGGAGCCATGGACGGCGCATCCAAGTTCGTCAAGGGCGACGCGATCGCCGGCATCATCATCATTATCATCAACGTCGTCGGCGGCATCGCGATTGGGATGCTCCAGCGCGGCATGGAAATCGGCGACGCGCTGAACACCTACACGCTGCTGACGATCGGCGATGGACTGGTCACCCAGATTCCGGCACTGCTGATGGCGGTGTCCACCGGCATGATCGTCACCCGATCCAACGCCGAAGCGGACATGGGCACCTCCGCCTCCGCGCAATTGACCCAGTCCAGGAATGCGCTGATGATCGCCGGCAGCGCCGCTATCGTGATGTCGTTCATTCCCGGCATGCCGATGATCCCGTTCATCCTGATCGGCGCCGCGCTGATCATCGCGGCGCAGCGGATCAAGGCGCGCGAGCAAGCGGTCATCACCGACCTCGAGAACGCTGAGGCCGAAAAGAACGGCCCGCGCTCCGAAACCACCGAAGACCTCATCGAGTAGATGCGGGTGCACGCGTTGGAGATCCTGCTCGCTCCCGATCTCGTAGACATGGTTTCCGGCGCCTCCGACGACCTGCTGGCCAGGGTGCGGGCGCTGCGTCGCAAAATCGCGATGGAACTGGGCATCGTGGTGCCGCCGGTTCGCACCAGGGACAGCATCGACCTGCCATCGGCCACCTACGTCATCCGGATCGCCGGGGTCGAAGCCGGCCGTGGACTGGCACCGTCGGGCAAGGATCTCGCCCTCGGCGACGCTCTCGATTCACTGCCGGGTGCCACGACCATCGAGCCGGTCTTCGGACTGGCCGGCAAGTGGGTGCCCACCGAACTGCGACACAGTGCCGAGATGACCGGCGCGACCGTCATCGACCGGGTCTCGGTGCTCGTCACCCACCTGTCGTCGATCATCACCGCCAACGCCGCCCGGCTGCTCACCAGAGAGGACGTGCGCGTGCTCACCGAGGGGGTCAAAGGTCCAAACCCGTCGGCGGTGGACGAACTCATCCCAGGACTGTTGTCGCTGGCGGAAGTGCAGCGCGTGCTCGAGGGACTGCTCACCGAACAGATCCCGATCAACGACCTGCCGCGCATCTACGAGGCGCTCACCCTTCGTGCCAAGGTATCGACGGAGCCGGAGGGGCTCATCGAAGCGGCCAGGCAGGCGCTCGGGCCGGCGCTGGCGGCGAAGTACCTGGACGGATCGGTGCTGCGGGTCATCATGATCGACCCGACACTGGAGCAGTCGATGCTGGAGGGGTTGCGCCCGTCCGAGCAGGGCACCCAGATCTTGCTGGATCCGAGCCGCCTGGAGTCGATTCTCGCGTCGCTCACCGCGTCGGTGACGAAGGTGGAAGAAAGCGGCAAGACCGCAGTGCTGGTGTGCGCTCCCGCGCTGCGGCCCGCCATCCGGCGCCTGGTCGCACCGCAAGCAGCCGGACTGCCGGTGCTGTCGTACCAGGAGGCCACTGCGGCGAACGTGGACGTCGAGACGGTAGGGGTGGTGCGTGGGGCCGATGCGATTGCAGCTTGAGGGAACGAGCCTGTCAGACCTTCAGGCGCAGGTGCTCGCCGAGCACGGTACAACGGCGACAATTGTGCACGTGGAAAAGGTCACGGTGGGCGGCATTCGGGGCTTTTTCGCGAGGCGACACTACGAGCTGATTGTGGAAATCACGCAGCAACCGGATGACGAACCGAACGCGTCTCAGCAGGCCGCTGGTCGAGGGGAGGCGCTGCTGCCGGAACAGGTCGCCGACGCGCTGCTCGACCTTCCGGCCCGAGTGGGCATCGCCGCACTTCTGGAACGAGCGGAAGAGGACGAGGGCGACCTCAACGGCGTCAGTGATCCGGCGTCGAAACGCCGTGGGGGAGATGCCGCCGAACCCGCGGCTGTGGAAAGCGTGTCGACCCGATCAGAGACCTTCGCCGACATCCTCGCGGACCTTGCCAGTGTCACGGCGGAGCGGGTTCCGAAAGTGGTCACCCCGGAGTCACCGCGCCCGCTGCGCGGGGCAGGGGACCTTGTGGTGGTCGTAGGCATGGGTGAAGACGCCTACGTCGTCGCAGACACGTTGGCATCCGCGGCCGGGGCACGCGGCGTCAGCGTGGCGGGCGAGTTGAGAATCGTCGGCGTGCAGCGCGTGGATGATCGGCGCGCGGCTCTCACCGCACGGGTGCAGGGCGTGCGGTCCGGCCGCAGCGTGTTCGTCGCACTGGGCCTCGGAGAGACCTCGCCCGACGATGCCGTGTTGCGCGCCCGAGGCGTTGCACTCGAGCAGATGCGTCCGGATCAGGTGTGGGCAGCGGTGGACGCTCGGCGGCCACCGGACGACACCGCGGCGTGGCTGCGGGCGATCGGGTTGATCGTGCCGGTGGATGCCGTGGCAATGGTCGGGGTTCAACACCGCCTTCGGTAGAGTGGGCGGGTGCTGGTGCTCACGCGGAAAGCCGGGGAGAAGATCCTCATCGGCGACGATGTCGTCATCACCGTGCTCGACGTGCGGCGCGACGGCGTGCGCATCGGTATCGAAGCCCCGAGCGGCATCAAGATTCAGCGCGATGAAGTCGTGCGGGCGGTCACCGAAGCCAATGTTGCGGCGGCACAGGCTGATCCTGACGCGGCGGAGCGCATCAAGGCGCAGCTGGGCTTGACCTCCCCCTGACCTCTATCTGCCCTCGACCCCTGCTGACGAGTGGGCTCCTTACGCGCATTTTCGTTGGTGCGCTGCTTCGCATAGGGCCGGTCAGTGGAGCGCCGGCCATCGTCTTTTCCTCCCCACCTGGGGATCAGACTAGTTCTCCACCAATAGAAGATAACTACGGATAATGCCGGTGGGGTGTGGGAAAATTGGGGGTATGGACAACCTCACCGCAGTACTGGATGCGATCGCCGATCAGCTGGCCGCCGCTGTGGATCCGCG
>JBDTBD010000083.1:0-5083 GCA_039924285.1 Terrimesophilobacter sp.
GTGCTCATTCACGTCGGCCAGGTCTAGCGGATCTCAAACTCATCCTCGAGCTTTTGGGGCCGCTAGCTGCTCATTCTGTCCGGCAAGCCAAAGGCAGTTCTGTTCGTATTTGATTTTTGCTCTTGCGCTTATCTCGACTTTGGGCGAATAATTCAGATGGGCCCCCAAATGGGGGTCTGATGGCCTCGTTCGTCGATTACCCGATTTCCGAGCGTGTCTGTGAGTTTTGAACGGCCGATCCCCGGCAGAGATCCGTCGTCAGTGGGACAGATTCGTCGCTACCCCCCTCTTTCCGAATTTGTCCGAGCCAGAGTGACACTTTTTCAACGTCCTCGCGCGCACCCGACGGCACTCTGTGCGATTAAACCCATTGTGCGAATGTCTCTATGGCGCGGCATTTCGCCTCAACAAAGAAGGTTACGAATGCACGGAATATTCAAAGCGAGGGGGTTAGCTTTTGTAGCTACCCTCGCCCTACTTGGCGGCACCGTCTGGATCGCCGCAGGCACCACCGGTGCGTACTTCAGCGACACCCATGACGGGACAATCAGCGGGACGGTGGGCTCCATCCAGGTGCACACGACCGGTATCGGCGGTACAGGGACCGACGGCATGAACTTGTCGTTTGAAAAGCTATTGCCAGGTACACCGCAGACGGTCTCTGTGGATTATTCGAATACCGGTAACAGTCCCGAGGATGTTTGGGTAGTTTTCCCGAATTCTGACGCTCTGGCTGCACTCAACGACCTAGGGACGTTCGGCGAGTTCGGCCTGTCATCTTCCACTGGTGGTCATATCTTCTATTCGCATAATCTCCGCGACGATAGAAATCACTCGTGCGGTGAGTTGAAAGCGAGCGGTTGTTGGCCGCTGACGAAGCAATATCGTGTTGCGAGCGCGGTCCAACAGTCTGCGTCAGGCTCTGTCACCTTCACGTTCGGGATTGGTGCCGATGCAAACGACCAGAAGAAGTTTGCAGCGGGAGCCGGTCTTGCGTTGCCGTACCAGATTGTCGCCACCCAGGTTGGTATTAAGCCGAGTGTGATGGAGTAATCACCTAGATTGACAAAAGCATGCTGTCGGGGGTGCCGCGCCAGAATTCACGGGGCGCGGCACCCTCGGCTACTTTCCAGTGAAAGGCGCGCTGCATGCAGCGACTAAAGCTACTGATCCTGTTGGTGCCGCTTCTGGCACTCGCCGCATTCGTCGTGGTAGTTACAGGGGCGGTTCCGTACAAGATTTATGTCGTGCACACCGGGTCGATGACGCCCACAATCCCGTCTAAGAGTGCAGTTGTGGTGCAAGAAGATGAGTACCACATCGGGGAGCCAGTTTCGTTTTATCTGAACGGTTCGGTGGTCACGCACCGGCTTGTCGCCATCAACTCCGATGGGACCGTCGACACCAAGGGCGACGCAAACGCGACAGTGGACCCATGGCACGTCGCGACCAGTGCGATCATCGGCGGAGTCGTCGCCGCACCTGCGGAACTTGGTTACTGGTTGATGTACTTCAAGAATCCTGCAGGACTGGCATCGATTTTCGTGAGTGTTCTCGCGTGCTGGCAAATTTGGTCATTTGCCGGAAAAGATGAGCGGCTCGCAAGCACGCTTCCGTATCACCATCAGCGCGGCGTCGGCCGATTCCGCGTGCGGCCAGTCGCCAGATAGCTTCGCTCGAGGAGCCTAGTCAACACCGCACAATCTCCCCGAGAGCAGCCGCGCAGGGCAGGATGGTCTCCATGACCACAATCGCACCATACGGCTCCTGGCGCTCGCCGATTTCCGCCCGCGACCTCGCCGAAAGCGGCCATCCGGTCAGCGGCGCCGCCTGGGTCGGCGACGACATCTGGTGGCTCGAAGGCCGTCCGAGCGAAGCTGGCCGCAACGCGGTGCGCACGAATCGCGACGGCGAGCCGGTCGACATTCTGCCTGCGCCATGGAACGCGCGCACCAGGGTGCACGAGTACGGCGGCGGCGCCTGGACAGTCGCCGCCGACCGAACGCTGGTATTCGCCGAGTTCACCGACCAGCGCCTCTACCGGCTGGATGCCGGCAGCACCACCCCGACGCCGCTCACCCCGGCAGAAGCCGGCTTCCGCTTCGCCGAGCTGAATATTCGCCGCGACGAGATCACCGCCGTACGCGAGACTCACGCTGGCGATACCGTCATCCGCGACATCGTCGCTGTGCCACTGGACGGCTCGGCAGCACTGGATGCCGCGGCCATCCGCTCCATCGTGTCCGGCTCGCACTTCCTTGCCTACCCGCGGTTCTCGCCGGACGGGACCAGGCTCGCGTGGATCGCCTGGGAGCATCCGCGGATGCCCTGGGACGGCACCGAACTTCGCGTCGCCGAACTGCGCGACGGCATCGTCGGAAGTTGGCGAACCATTGCCGGGTCGGAAACCGAGTCAGTCCTGCAACCGGAGTGGGCCGACGACGCCAGCCTCACCCTGATCAGCGACAGCACCGGCTGGTGGAACCTCGTGCGCGTCACGCTCGACGGCACAACCACCCCGTTGCATCCGGAAGCAGCCGAATACGGCGGTCCGCTGTGGACCCTCGGCACCCGCTGGTATGACGTACTCGACGACGGCCGGATACTCGCCGTGCGCAGCTTCGGCGCCGACAGCCTCGTCGTGATCGATCCGCACACCGGAAGCGCCGAACCGCTCGCGACACCGCTCACGACCATCGGCCTCGGCCCGCGCAACGGCCAACGGATGCTGCTCAGCGGCGGCAGCTCCACCCTGGCGACGGGCCTGCGCGTGCTGGAACTGGCATCCGGAACCATCGAGGATGTACGGCTGGCCGTCGACGAGCTGCCGGATGCCGCCTACCTGCCGCTCGCCGAGCCCCGCACCTTCCCCGCTACTGCAGAAAACCCGCGCGAGGTGCACGCATTCGTGTATCCGCCGCGAAACCCGGAGTTCGAGGCGCCGGACGGCGAACTTCCGCCGTTTATCGCCTTCGTCCACGGCGGACCCACCTCGCGCGTGTCGGCCGCAGCGAACCCCACCATCGCCTACTTCACCAGTCGCGGGGTCGGTGTGGTCGACGTGAACTACGGCGGCTCCACCGGATACGGTCGCGCCTACCGGGAACGGCTGCGCGGCCAGTGGGGCATCGTCGATGTGGAGGACACCATCGCGGCGGTGCTCGGGCTCGCGGATGCGGGACTCGCCGACAGGGCCAGGCTCGGCATCCGCGGTGGCTCGGCCGGCGGTTGGACGGTGCTGTCGGCGCTCACGTCCTCCGACACCTTCGCCGCAGGCACCTCCTACTTCGGCGTCGCCGAGCTCAAGAAGTTCGCCCAGGACACCCACGACTTCGAGTCGCGTTACCTGGACGGGCTGATCGGACCGCTTCCAGAAGCCGCCGAGCTGTACGACACGCGCGCGCCGCTGAATAACGTCGACAGACTGTCGACGCCGGTGCTGCTGTTGCAGGGCCTTGACGACCCGATCGTGCCGCCGTCCCAGGCCGAACTGTTCCGCGACGCGCTCGCGGCCAAGGGCATCCGGCACGCCTACATCAGTTACGAGGGGGAGTCGCACGGCTTCCGCAAGGCCGAAACGATCGTCAGCGCCACCGAGGCCGAACTGTCGTTCTACGGGCAGATCATGGGCTTCGAGCCGGTAGACGTGCCCAGGCTGGAGCTGTCGTAGCTAGCCAGAAATCGGCTGAGTTTCGACCACACCCGCCCGGATCAGCGGCAGCGCGCGGGCGACTGCCAGGTCGATGCGCTCGTGCAGGTCCAGGCTCGACACCCGGTAATTGGTGAAATCCGAGTCGTTCGCGTAGACGCCCAGCGGCAGGGTCAGTGCCTGGAAGAAGCCGAACAATGGCCGGAACTGGTGCTCGATGATAAGGGCGTGGCGATCGCTGCCGCCCGTCGCAGCCAGCAGCACCGGTGTGTCCACCAGCGCGTACTGGCCGACGAAGTCGAACAGGTGCTTGAACAGGCCGGTGAACGACGCACGGTACACCGGGCTCGCGACGACGAGCACATCGGCACTCTCGATCCGCTGCAGCTCCGCCTCGACAGACTCTGGCAGCTGGTCGCGGCACAGCGTTCCGGCGAACTCCGGACCGATGTCGTTGATCTCGATCAGGTGCGTGCAGATCGGCACCTCCCGGCTCAGTGCTGCAAGGATCTCGTTCACCAGAGCAGTCGTCTTCGACGGAGCATGCAGGCTCCCGGAGACCGCGACGACCTGCAGGGGTTTCTGAAACAGCGGATCAGACATGGTTCGACGGTAGAGGGATAGGTCCACAGGCGCGAGCATCCGGCGACACACGGCGACACACGGCGTAAGACTGTGACGCCGTGTTGCGTCATCGGATGCGATCGAGCGTGCCCGAGTTGCACCATGGTCTCCATGCCCAGACAAATACGCTTCAACGCCTTTGACATGAACTGCGTCGCCCACCAGTCGTCCGGACTGTGGCGGCATCCGGATGACCAGTCCTGGCGGTACAAGGACCTCACCTACTGGACCGAACTGGCCAAACTGCTCGAACGCGGCACCTTCGACGGCATCTTCATCGCCGATGTGCTCGGCACCTACGACGTGTACGGCGGATCCAACGAGGCCGCCATCCGTCACGGGGCGCAGGTGCCGGTCAACGACCCGGTGCTGCTTATCTCGGCGATGGCCCTGGTGACCGAAAACCTCGGCTTCGGGGTCACCGCTGGCACCTCCTACGAGCATCCGTATCCGTTCGCCCGCCGCATGTCCACCCTCGACCACCTCACGAATGGTCGCATCGGCTGGAACGTGGTCACCGGATACCTGCCGTCGGCGGCCCGCAACATGGGTAACGATGACCAGCTCGAGCACGACCAGCGCTACGACATCGCCGACGAGTACCTCGAGGTGCTGTACAAGCTGTGGGAAGGCTCCTGGGAGGATGACGCCGTCATTCGCGACCGAGAATCAGGTGTGTTCACCGACCCGAACAAGGTGCACGAGATCGGACACTACGGGACCCACTTCACCGTGCCGGGCATCCACCTGTCCGAACCGTCGATCCAACGCACCCCGGTGATCTATCAGGCCGGCGCCTCCCCGCGCGGC
>JBDTBD010000084.1:0-12903 GCA_039924285.1 Terrimesophilobacter sp.
GCGGCGATGTCGCGGCCAGCACGTACGGCGGAGTGCTGCGGTACGTCAGAGACGCCACCCCCACGCCGCTGATCTGGCCGGACGGTCTCACCATGCTGGTCGTCGCCACGGGGACCGGCAGCAGCACCACGGATCTCGTCGGCCGAGTGGCCGACTACGCGGCGGCCGACCCGGCTCGCTACCGCGCGGACCTGGACCGACTGACCGCGCTGGCAGAATGCGCGCAGACCGCGATGCGGTCGGCAGACCTGTTCCTGGAACTCGCCTCCGATTACTTCGATGCGCTGCAGCGCCTGGATGCCCACGCGCGGGCCGGCATCGTCACCGACCGGCACCGTGAGCTGCAGGCACTGGCGGCACGGCACTCTGCCGTGTTCAAGACCTCCGGAGCGGGCGGCGGAGATGTAGGGTTGGCTTTCAGTCGCAGCGGCGCCCCGGCGCTCAGGCTCGCGGCGTCCCTCGCGGCCGCCGGGGCAGACGTCGTGCCGCTTGGCGTCGGTGCCGCCGGCCTCGAGGACGGAATATGAGACAGTCCCGCATCCCGAAGTTCTACCAGCTGTCCGTGAAAGACAGGCTGCGCTCCCTGGCAGAACGGGGCGTGCTCAGCGACGCCGACTACGACGCCCTGACCACCGGCACCTACCTGCTCGACGTGGAGAAGGCGGACCGACTCACCGAGAACGTCATCGGCGTGTTCTCCATGCCGCTCGGCCTGGGTCTGAACTTTCACATCAACGAGCTGGACTACCTTGTGCCCATGGTGGTCGAGGAGCCGTCGATCATCGCGGCGGTGAGTTCGGCGGCCCGGCTGGTGCGCCGGGCCGGCGGGTTCACCAGCGTCGCCGACACCCCGATGATCCTCGGGCAGGTGCAGGTGCTCGACGTGATCGATCCGGAGCGGGCTCGCACGGATCTGCTGCTGCGCACGCAGGAGATCCTGGATGTCGCCAACAGCCAGCATCCGAACATGGTGTTGCGCGGCGGCGGTGCCAAAGAACTCGAGGTATTCCTGGCCGGTGACACCGCCGAGCACGGCGAACTCGTCGTCGTGCACCTGGTAGTGGACAGCTGCGACGCCATGGGCGCGAACCTGGTTAACACGATGTGCGAGGCCGTAGCTCCGCTGATCGAGGAAATCACCGGCGGACACGTCTTCCTGCGCATCCTGTCGAACCTTACCGATCGGGCCATCGTGCGCGCCCGCGCGGTGATCCCGACGGCGCGGCTCGGCTCCGGTGACTTCTCCGGTGAGCAGGTGCGCGATGGCATCATCCTCGCGAACGAGTTCGCGGAACTGGATGCGCACCGGGCGGCGACTCACAACAAGGGCATCATGAACGGCATCGACGCCGTCGCGATCGCCACCGGGAACGACTGGCGTGCCATCGAAGCAGCCGCACACGCCTATGCGGCGCGCAGCGGCCGGTACTCTCCCCTCACCACCTGGACCAGCAACGACGAGGGCGATCTGGTCGGGGAGCTGGAGCTGCCGCTCAAGGTCGGAACCGTGGGCGGGCAGGTGGAATCGAACTCCGCCGTGCGGATCGCCTACAACATCCTGGGCACGCGTTCGGCCGTGGAACTTGCGCAGGTGATGGCAGCGGTGGGGCTCGCGCAGAACCTGGCGGCGTTGAAGGCACTGTCGACGGAAGGCATCCAGCCGGGCCACATGCGCCTGCACGCGCGAAGCGTCGCTGTTGCCGCGGGAGCTACCGGAGAGAGGTTTGCCGAGGTGGTGGAAAAGCTGGTCGCCAGCGGGGAAATCAAGGTGTGGAAGGCGCGCCGCATCCTGGAAGCCATCGACGCCGCCGACCACGCCAGGACGACCGGCGGCGAGGACCTCACCTCCGCGCCCAAGACGGCACCGATCCCGCACATCGGCAAGGCCGGGTTCGGCAAGGTCGGCTTCGGAAAGATCATCCTGCTCGGCGAGCATTCCGTCGTGTACGGGTACCACGCGATCGCGGCACCGATCGGCCTGGCGATCCGGGCCAAGGTCACTCCACAGCCGTCCGGTGTCGAACTGGTCATCCCCGGCGGCGGGGCGGCCGCCCGGGAATCGGCCGACTCCGACCTGCCGGTGCGAGTCACCGCGCTGATCACCCAGCGGCTCGGCATCGAGAACGTGGGCATGCGGGTCGAGGTGTTTCCCGACCTGCCGCGGGCCAGCGGGCTCGGGGCATCCGCGGCTCTCGCCGTCGCGGTCATCCGGGCCATGGCGGACTGCTTCAGCATCACGCTCACCGATGCGCAGGTGAGCGCGGTCGCGTTCGAGTGCGAGCAGATCGTGCACGGCACCCCGTCCGGCATCGACAACACGGTGGCGACGTTCGGCCGTCCGATCCTGTTCCGCAAGGCGATCGGCGCCGGCGAGGCGGAGATTTCGGATGTCGTGCCGCCGCATCCGTTGCCCATCATCATCGGTCTCACCGGGGTGCGCTCACTCACCGCGCGGACCGTGAGCCTGGTGCGGGCCGCGTGGACGAAGAACCCGTCCCGCTACGACGGCATTTTCACCCAGATCGACGCGCTGGCGTTGGCCGGCGCGGATGCGCTGCGGCGCGGCGATGTGGCGGAACTCGGCGACCTGATGAATGTGAACCAGGGCTTGCTCAACGCGCTGCAGGTTTCCAGCCCGGAGATCGAGACGCTCGTGGACATCGCCCGCCGGTCCGGGGCGCTCGGCGCGAAACTCACCGGCGGCGGAGGCGGCGGGGCGATCATCGCGGTCGCCGAACCTGATCGGGTCAAGTCGATCGCCACGGCGATGCGGCGTGCCGGCTTTGCCACCTACCTGACCGAAATCCGGTAGCCCTGCTTTCATCATTCAGGACGTCGTGTCCTTACCATTATTCAGGACGTTCTGTGACGGATGAGGCTTCCGGGACAGGTGAGGTACACATCCGGCTCATCCGCCACCCTGGTCCCACAACGTCCTGAATAATGGCAGCAGCCGGGCCGTGCAGAACGCCGGGCGAACAGTCAGCCGAACAGACCGCAGAATAGAACGGTGAGCACAACCGCATCCGTCCCCCGCCGCCGCTTCGGCGCCAAGCCCGACGACGGCCCCCGCGCCACGTTCCGGCAATTGCTGCCGTACCTGTTCGAGCACAAGAAGGTACTGTCGGTTGTCATCGGTTTGAGCATCCTGGGCGCCGCGGCGTCGCTCGCGCAGCCGCTGCTGGTGAGCCAGGTCATCACCGTCGTGCAGCACGCGGGCCCGCTCGGCACTCTGGTCTGGGCGCTCGTTCTGCTCGTCGTGCTGTCCGGACTGATCACCGGCTACCAGCACTACCTGCTGCAGCGCACCGGTGAGGGTGTCGTACTCTCCAGCCGGCGCAAGCTCGTGGGACGAATGCTGCGCCTGCCGATCCGCGAATTCGACACTCGCCGCACCGGTGACCTGGTATCTCGGGTCGGGTCGGACACCACGCTGCTGCGGGCCGTGCTCACGCAGGGGCTCGTGGATGCGATCGGCGGCGCACTTACCTTCACCGGTGCCGTGATCGCCATGGCGATCATCGACCCCGTGCTGCTGGGCCTCACCGCGCTGGTCATCGCGGTCTCGGTCGTCGTGGTCGTGGCGCTGTCCAGCCGCATCCGCGTCGCCAGCCGCAAGGCGCAGGAGAAGGTCGGCGACCTCGCGGCCTCCGTCGAGCGTTCGATCACCGCGGTGCGCACGGTGCGGGCGTCCGGGGCCACCGACCGGGAGGTCGCCGCGGTGGAAAAGGATGCCGAGGGCGCCTGGCGGATGGGACTGCAGGTCGCGAAAATCTCGGCGCTGGTGGTGCCGGTGGCCGGAATCGCGATGCAGGTGTCGTTCCTCGTGGTGCTCGGTGTCGGCGGTTTCCGCGTCGCCAGCGGTGCGATCACTGTCGCGTCGTTGGTGGCGTTCATCCTGTTCCTGTTCATGATGATCATGCCGCTCGGTACGGCGTTCGGCGCGGTGACCTCGGTGAACGCGGCGCTCGGCGCGCTCGGACGCATCCAGGAAATCATCGACCTGCCCGCGGAAGACGACGACGACGACGCACTCGCGCTGAACGCCTCCCCGGCGACCACCTCTAATGCCGGGATCGAATTCGAAGACGTCGTGTTCGGCTATGCGGGGATGCCGGCCAACACCGCCGAACCCGCCAACACCGCCGAACCCGCCAACCCTGCCGAACCCGCGACGGCGCTTCCCGCCGCGATCCTGCACGGCGTCAGTTTCACGGCGCTGCGCGGCAACCGTACCGCCCTGGTCGGTCCGTCCGGAGCGGGTAAGAGCACGATTCTCGCGCTCATCGAGCGGTTCTATGACCCGGAGTCCGGGGTCGTGCGCGTCGGGGGAACCGACATCCGCGCGCTGGATCGCACCGAACTGCGGGCGCAGATCGGGTACGTCGAGCAGGACGCCCCTGTGCTCGCAGGATCGCTGCGGGACAACCTCAGGCTCAGCGCGCCGGACGCCACAGACGAGCAGTGCATCGAGGTGCTGCACGCGGTGAACCTTACCGAGGTGCTCGACCGCAACGAGAAGGGGCTGGATGCCCCGGTCGGCGAAGAGGGCGTGATGCTCTCCGGCGGAGAGCGGCAGCGGCTGGCGATCGCGCGCACCCTGCTCGCGGCGCCGCCGATCCTGCTGCTGGACGAGTCGACGTCCAACCTGGACGGACTCAACGAGCAATTGCTGCGGGAGGCGATCGACGCGGTGGCAGAAAACCGAACGCTCCTGGTGATCGCACACCGGCTGTCCACCGTTGTCGACTCGGATCAGATCGTGGTGCTCGACCACGGCCACGTCGTCGGCGTCGGCACACACTCCGAGCTGGTCGCCTCCACGCCGCTCTACCGTGACCTGGCGAAGCACCAGCTTCTGGTCTGACCGGTTATTCCGAGCTAGATGGCGACCCGGACCCGGCGACGAAGCAGCACAGCGTCGCTGATGACGATCAGCACGATCCCGGCCAAGGCCACCCCGACGTAGACGAACGGGAGCACCTCAATGCCGAAGGTGTCCAGCAGGTGGCCGCCGATGAAGGCGCCACCGCCGATCGCGATGTTGAACGCCGTGGTGAAGTATGCCGCCGCCGCGTCGCGCAGCCTGGGCGAGGCGACCAAGAGCAACCTCGTCTGCAGCATCGCGGGGGCTCCACCGAACCCTGCCCCGAAGACCACGAGGGCCACGATGACCAACCACGCGAGGTGCGGGAACAGCCCAATGACGAGCACCGCAGCCGCCACGGCGAGAAACGCTCCGACCAGCCCCGCCCTGGGGAACCGGATGCCGATCCATCCGGCCAGGAACAGTCCGATCGCGCCGGCTCCACCGTAGACGAACAGCAGGGTGCTCATCGACGACTCCGGGAATCCGTTCACTCCGATGAAATACGGGACGATGTAGGTGAAGAAGATGTTGTGCCCCATCATCACCACGCCGGTGATCGCGCAGACGAACACGATCGCGGGCAGGCTCGGGTCCCGCCGCACGGGCAGTGGGATCTCGCCCGTGGCGACATGCACGATGTGGTGCACCGCGGGAAGGTAGAAGACGACCAGCACTGCCAGCAGCACCATGGCGCCGCAGGTCACCGCGAACGCCAGCCGCCAGCCTAGGGCGTGACCGAGGGCGGTGCCCAGCGGTACGCCGAGCACGAACGCGGCACTCGCTCCGGCCGCGGTGATCGCGATTGCGCGGCCAAGCTGCTCCTTGGGAACCAGATGGGCGGCGTAGGCGCCCACGACTGCCCAGAACAATCCGTGCGCGAGGCCGCCGATGATCCGAGACACGATGACGATCTCGTAGGTCGGCGCCATCGCGGTGAGCAGGTTGCTGAGCGCGAACGCGATCAGCACCACGACCACGAGCGTTTTTCGCGGATACCGCCGCGTCAGTGCCGTCATGGGCGCTGCCGTGATCACCACCACGCCGGCGAAGACCGTCACCAGGAAGCCGATTCTGGACTCCGAGACGCCGAGCCCGCGGGACATGTCCGGCAGCAGCCCGGTAGGCAGAACCTCGCTCGTCACCGAGAGGAAGATCGCCCCGGCGAGAACCAGAAGGCCGAGCCACGGCAATCCGGGCGCAGAAATTTTGTGATCAGTGATGCTGTCGGACGCGCGCATCGCGCTGTGGTTTCCGTTTCGTGTCAGAAGTGGAGCGCTCGCCGCCCGCGGGATGCCGCGACCCGTGCCGCATCAGGCTCCACCATACCCGGCGCACCCTGGATGCGTACTGCCAGCCTGCTTTGCGCCGCTGGGCGACGCACCCAACCCGATAAGAGCGGCGCCGAGCGCTCCTGCCCAGTACTTCACGCAGTGCTCCTCTCGAAAGCGATTACGGCCCGCCGTCAGATCACAACTGCATAAACTTCCAGTTTTAACGTATGAATCTCCAATAATGACATATATAGTTCCAACATTGGCACACACCCCAACGGAAGCGGTGGCGACAGTGGTGGGATTGAAAGTCGGTATTGTTGGCGCTGGATTGCGCGGGCGGATGTTCGCCGATGTCATCGCTGGAATTCCCGGAGCCGACATCGTCGGCTTTGCAGATCCCTATCAGACCTCGCCAGACCTGCCCGTGGCCTCCCGGCCGACACCGGTCTTCGCCGACACGACGGCCCTGCTGGATTCCGTGCGACCGGACGCGGTCATCCTGGCGACTCCAGACCACGCCCACGCGCCACCTGCCGTGGAGGTCGCCCGCCGCGGCATCGCCATGATGCTGGAGAAGCCGGTCGCGACAACGATCGACGACACGCGCGCTATCCGCGACGCCGTCCGGGCCGGCGGTGCGCCGTGCATGGTGGCGTTCGAGAACCGCTGGAGCGCGCCGTTCATGAAGATCCACGACCTCGTCCAGTCCGGAATTCTCGGCCGGCCAGTTTTCCAATCGGCCAATCTCAGCAATTCCTACCACGTGCCCACCGTCATGCTGCACTGGGCGGCATCAAGTTCGCCGTTGTGGTTCCTGATGCCCCACACCATCGACTTGGTGACCTGGCTCAGCGATTCTTGGGTCACCACTGTCATGGCCAGAGGCACCAGGGGGCTCCTCGCCGCTCGAGGGATCGACACCTGGGATGTCGTGCACGTCGTGGCGGAGCTGGACGACGGATCGACCGCCACACTGACCTCGTCCTGGGTGCTCCCCGAGGGCTCGCCGTCGATTGTCGACTTCACCTACGAGTTGGTGGGAAGCCGCTCCAGCGTGCGCACCGACATCGGTCGCAGTGGCATCCAGCACTTCGCCGACCGGCACGTCACCCTCGGCGTGCTCGACAGTGCGCCGAACGGGCAAAACACCTCGGCGCCCGCCTGGATGGCGCGCAGCTTCGTCGACAGCATCATGACTGGATCTCCCGTGTTCACCACCATCGAGGACGGGATAGCAGTAAACAACGTGCTCTTTGCGATCGAGCGTTCGCTCGCATCCGGTCGCTCGGAAAACGTCACGCCCCTCAAATAACCATCAAGAGAAGGAATGCAGATGAAGAAGAACACGGCACTGCGCCTCGGCGCGGTTCTGATTGCCGGCTCGCTGGCCCTGGCCGGATGCAGTTCGAACGACCCCGCTCCTCCGACCGACACCAAGGTCGATTCCGCTGTCGCGAAGTGGGCCGCGGACGTCAAGAAGGAGCATGGCGGCAGCACCGTCACCATTGCTGCACAAACCCACCCCAGCACCGAGTCCATGCAAAAGATGACCTCTCAGTTCGAAGAGCTGACGGGGATCAAGGTGGTCTGGGACATCGTGGACCAGAACAGCCTGAAGCAGAAGATCGAACTGGACTACCAAAGCGGAAACGCGGCGTACGACGTCAATATGATCGACAGCTTCTGGCTCAGCGGCTTCACCGAGAAGGGCGTCGTCGACGACATCACGTCCCGAGTGGGCGACACGACACAGACGCCGGCGTTCTTCGACTACGAAGACATCCTCCCCGCCTACCGCGAGGGGCTCGACAAGTATGACGGCAAGACTTACGGTGTTCAGATCGCCGGAGAGTCACGCTTCCTCGGGTACCGCACCGACCTCTTCAAGAAGTACGACAAGCAGCCGCCGAAAACAATGGCTGAGTTCCTCACTCTCGCAAAGTTCTTCAACGGCAAGGAAAACGGCCTTTACGGTGTCGCCATGCGCGGGCAAAAAGGCATCCACTTCACCTCCGGCATGATGACCCTCATGTACCAATTCAGTGACGGATTCTTCGATCCGAAGACCCACCAGAATCAGATCGACTCCGCGGACAACGTGACGGCGCTCCAGTACTACATCGACCTGCTGAAGAACGCACCGAGCGACGTCGGAAGCTACACACACGAGGAAGCGCTGTCCGCATTCATGTCTGGGCACACCGCGATGTGGTTTGATGCGACGGCGATTGCGCCGTCGATCCTTGACAAGGACCAATCCACCATCGTGGACAAGGTGGCATTCGTCGGGCCGCCGGAAGGGCCGAAGGGAACCTTCGGCGCGCTGGCGGGCTGGAGCCTGGGTGTCGCCGCTAAGAGCAAGAACAAGGATGCCGCCTGGGCCTTCATCGCCTACATGACGTCCAAGGCGATGGCACCGGCCTACATGGACAATGGCGGAGTCCCCACCCGCACCAGCGTGCTCGAGAACCCGACCACCGACGATCAGAAGGTGTACTACCCGGCCATGCTGGATGCACTCAAGGCGTCGGCCAACCTGGTGGAGGCCGGCAACAGCTGGTTGCCACAGGTGCCCGGCTCTGACGAGAAGCTGACCATCATCGGCAACTACGGATCTGAGGCGCTGGCGGGCTCCATCACCGCCAAGGAGGCACTGGCCAAGGCCAAGGCCGAAGTCGCAACTCTGCCCTAATCACGCCCGGTGGAGGTGCGGAGTTCGCCTCGGACTCCGCACCTCCACCCGCCCGAAGACCACCCACACCACACCACACCTCCCACACCACACCTCCCGGTGCCGCCTCTTGGCCAGTCAAGGACGTCCGCTATGACACACGCCCCACCGCTGCGCGGTTCACGACGCAGTGGCCTGCAACGCACACGGCGCACGGGCTTTCTGTTCGTCCTGCCGACGCTCGTCGTGATGTTTTCGGTGACGATTGTCCCGGCGATCTTCCTCTACCTGATCAGCCTGTTCGACTACAACCGGGGAACCCCGCTCAGCGCCGCGCGCTGGGTTGGCCTCGACAACTACACGCGACTCCTGTTCGGACGAGACGACAACTTTTGGCCAGCAGTGGGCGTCACCATGCTTTTCTTGATCACCGCGACCGTGACGACGGTATTGCTGGGCACTGTGCTGGCCATCTTGCTCGACTCGGTGCTGCGTGCCCGCTCGGTTCTGACCACACTCATGCTCATTCCACTGATCATGGCTCCAGTCATCGCCGGACTGATCTGGCGACTGATGCTCAACGACCTCTATGGCGTGGTCAACGCGATTCTTGCCCCGTTCGGCGCTTCACAGTCCTGGTTGGGCACGCCTAGCCTCGCGTTCCTCTCGGTGCTCATCGTCGAAACCTGGCAATGGACGCCGTTCGTCGCCCTGATCATTTTCGCCGGCATTCAATCGGTCGATGCTCGGCCACGCGAGGCCGCCATGATCGACGGCGCCAACGCGTTTCAACTGTTCAGGCACGTCACCTTCCCGATGATCCAGCCGATTTTCGGGCTCGTGGTCGCGCTGAGGCTGATCGACTCCATGAAGATCTTCGACACCGCCTACGCGCTCACCCAGGGAGGACCGGGTAAGGCCACCGAGACGCTCGGCCTCATGGTGTGGCATTACGGGTTGTACCAGACCGGTTGGATCGGCCGGGCTGCCGCCGTCGCCGTGCTGTTGCTGGTGCTCGTGGTCATACTCTCAAACTTCGTCACGCGATATCTCAAGAAAGCAGAGGAGCTTCAGGGATGAGTGCCACCATCATCACCGCCACGGCGACCCGCACGTCAGCATCGGCTCCACGACGATCCGGCAGTCGGCTTCGACTAGCCTTGACCGCGCTACGGTACGCGATTCTTATCGTCTGGACCGCCGTTTCGCTCTTCCCCTTCTACTTCACCCTCGCCACCTCCTTGAAGTTGAAACGCGATGTGATCAACCCGAACAGCTGGTTCTTTTCGCCGACACTGGACAACTACCAAGACCTATTCACCGGCCGCAACTTCCTGCACTACCTCTCCAACAGTGCCGTCGTCTCGGTCGGGACCGTCGTGCCGGCGCTTGCGCTGGGCCTGCTCGCCGCATACGGGTTGACCCGGTTCGAGATGACAAAGGAACGCTCCATCGCGACCACACTGCTGTCGTTCCGGATGATCCCGGCAATCGCGGTGGTCATCCCGTTCTTCCTGATTGGCCAATTCGCAGGCCTGATCGACACTCATTTTTTGCTCATCGTTGCGTATTTGACGATGAACCTGCCGCTGGCGGTGTGGATGCTCCGCGGATTCATGCGAGACATTCCGCTGGAGATCGATGAGGCTGCCCAGTTGGATGGTGCGTCCAGGTTATACATTCTCTGGCGCGTACATGTACCGATTATGGCGCCGGGGATCGCCTCCACCGGCATCTTGTTGCTCATCCAGAGTTGGAACGAATTTGCCTTCGCGCAGTTCCTCACTTCCACAGCGGCACGCACCTTTCCCACGACGGTGGGGTTCTTCCTCTCGATCACGGGAACGAGCTTCGGGCAGATGGCCGCGGCCGCAATCATCGGCACACTGCCGGTAATCGTGTTCGCCTTCCTCATGCGTAAGCGACTCGTGTCTGGTTTGTCTTACGGAGCGGTCTGACCCCAGAGGCGAGGATCCCCCTTCGCCACCACCCACTAGGAGATCCCATGGCACGTATAATCGCCGGCCACACCAACAGCTACCACACCTACAGTTTCGAGGAATCGCTTCGAGGCATCGCCGCGGCGGGGTACGCCTACGCGGAACTGTCTGCCGTAGAAAACTGGGCAGAATTCGTGAGCCCCTACGACGAGCCCGACACCGTGCGCGCGCAGCTGATGTCCCACGGCCTGGTTGCATCGTCTATGAGTGCGCACGTCAACCTTTTCCACCCCGATGGACTGGCGAAGGCCCAGCGCATCATCCGCTGGGCCGGGGAGTACGGTGTGCCGGTGGTCAACGCCGCTCTTGCCTCGAAGCCCACCCGCGACTCCTCCACTGCGGGTATTGTCGACGGACTGCGTCACCTCGGCGCAGTGGCCGTCGAGAGCAACGTCGTGGTCGCCGTTGAGGTGCATGGAGACGTGGCACCGTCCGGCGCGGCAGCGCTGGAGCTGATCCGCGAAGTCGGATCCCCGGCGGTCAAGATCAATTACGACACCGGAAACGTGGAGTTCTACGCCGGAATCCGGGCGGTCGATGACCTACCGGGAGTGATCGAGCACATCGCGCACATCCACCTCAAAGACAAGCTCGGCGACGCCGGGGTGTGGCATTTCCCCGCGCTGGGAGGCGGGCACGTCGATTTCGCCGGCCTGCTCGACCTGCTCACGAGTCGAGGCGTCGACGTGCCCATGTCCGTAGAACTCGAGTTCTCCGGCGAACCGTGGCCGCCGCTGACGGTGGTGGATGACGCGATGCTGGTGTCTCGGCGCCGACTGCTTGAGCTGGGATACCTGGAATGAGCGGCGTCGCCCTGCTCGGAGCGGGCTACATGGCCGGCGTGCATGCACGAGCATGGGTTGCGGCATCCACGGCGGTGGCGGTCGTGTGCTCGCCCTCACCACGAGGCCGCGAGCTGGCGGCCGGCATCGGCGCCAGGTGGACACCCCACCTCGAGAACGCGCTCGACGATCCGGGTGTGACGATCGTGGACGTCTGCACCCCGACCCCGACGCATCCAGACTTGATCGAGGCGGGCATCCGCGGCGGCAAACATGTGCTGGTCGAAAAACCGATCGCTCTGGATGACGCCGGCCTCGTACGCGCTCGCCAGGCGTGGCGGGACCGCAGTCCCGGCCAGGTCCTCATGGTCGCGCACGTGCTTCAGTTCTTCGGCGGCTACGACAGGATCATCCAGGCCGTCGACGACGGGGTGATCGGAGTGCCGAGTTCGTTCGTGGCCACCCGGTTCAGCGAAAAGCCGTCATGGAGCCGCTGGATCACCGACGAATCCGCATCAGGAGGCCCGCTTGTCGACCTGCTCATCCACGACTTCGACATCGCCAACCGCCTGCTCGGGACTCCCGTCAGCGTACGCGCACGCGAAGTCCACGGCTCGTACTCCGTGACCGTGGCGTATCAGGGCGGAAGCACTGCGCTGGTGACGGGCGGCTCCAACCTGCCCGCCGGCACCCCGTTCAGCAGCTCAGTGCAGGTCACCGGGACCCAGGGCATCCTCTCGCACCACTTTTCCGCGACCAGCGCCGACGCCGCTCCACCAGAACTTGACGTCGATCGGCTCACTGCGTCCGGCCACGAGCGACTGAAAAGCAACGGCGAGGACCCGTTCCTGCGGCAGGCCCGCTACTTTTTGCGATGTGTGGAAACCGGACACGAGCCCGTCATCGGGAGCGTCGATTCTGCTATATGGGCCCTCGAGGTCTCCCTCGCCGCGGCGCGCTCGCTCGCGAGCGGGCAGGAAGAAATTCTCAGCGACAGAAATTGCCGATACGATTCTGAGAAAAGCACGAAAGGGTTCGATTGACTCATCACGCTCCTGCCGCACTCGCGTGGAGTGCCGGGGAGCTGCTGCAACTGATCCGGCAGGGGAAGGCCGCGTCGCGCGCGGGCTTGGTGCACCTCACCGGGCTGTCTCCCAGCACGGTTGCGGCGCGCATTGAGCAGCTTTTGCAAGTGGGATACCTTCGTCAGGGCAGCAACGATCGCGGTGGACGCAATCCCCGTGCCCTCGCACTCGACTCCGGAGTCGGATACGTGGCCGTCGCCGACATCGGTGCCAGACACGCC
>JBDTBD010000085.1:0-12910 GCA_039924285.1 Terrimesophilobacter sp.
TGCTGGGAAGAGCCGCTCGTCCCGAGCTTGTCGAAGTGGCCTCGGAAAAGGTCTCGGAGGCCAGTATCGACGCCCCGCCGATGCCGTCGGCGCCGGTGCGCGCCCCGAACAGCACGACCTTGTTCCCGGCTCCTCGCGCGCTGGCCAGGTGAAGGTCCTCGTGCCGCAGCACCCCGACCGCCAGTGCATTGACGAGCGGATTGTCCTGATACACCGAGTCGAAGTAAGTCTCGCCGCCGATGTTGGGCAGGCCGAGGCAGTTTCCGTAGAAGCTGATGCCGGAGACCACGCCGTTCACCACGCGTGCGGTGTCCGGATGGTCGATGGCCCCGAAGCGCAACTGGTCCATTACCGCGACCGGCCGGGCGCCCATGGCGATGATGTCGCGCACGATCCCGCCGACGCCGGTCGCCGCGCCTTGGAACGGTTCGATGAACGACGGATGATTGTGCGACTCCACCTTGAACGTCACGGCCCAGCCGTCGCCGATGTCGAGCACTCCGGCGTTCTCGCCGATGCCGGCGATCAGGTTCTTGCGCATTTTTTCGGTAGTTTTCGTGCCGAACTGACGTAGGTAGTTCTTGCTGGACTTGTAGGAGCAGTGCTCGCTCCACATCACCGAGTACATCGCCAGCTCGCCACTGGTGGGACGCCGACCCAAAATCTCGCGAATCCGCGAGTACTCGTCGCTGGTCAGACCGAGCGCAGCGTACGGCTGCTCACGGTCTGGCGTGGCGATCGCAGTGGTGACGGAGTCGACGACGGGAATTGCAGGGGTGGTGGTGCTCACGGGGCTTGGCTCCTGGATCGAGGGCGTGCCGGATGCCTCGATTCTACCGGGGCCGTCCACGACGTTCCGCGGTCGGTAGCGAAGAACCGCTGCCCCGCTGCCAGTGCGTCCAGCGTAATCTGAAGTTGTGTCTGTGAGTGAAGTTGTGCCAGTGGAGGATGCCGCCGTGACGACGAGTGTTTCGGCCGCGTTGACCGAGGCGGAGGTGGACATCCTGCGCCGCGACTTCCCTGCCCTGCAGCAGGAAGTCAATGGACATCCGCTGGCCTACCTCGACTCCTCCGCGACGAGCCAGAAACCCACCGCGGTGCTGGATGCGGAGCGCGACTTCTACGAACACGCGAATGCGGCTGTGCACCGCGGCGCCCACACCCTCGCCGTCACCGCCACCGAACTGTTCGAGAACGCCCGGGCCAATGTTGCCGCCTTCGTCGGCGCGGATGCCGACGAGCTGGTCTGGACTTCCAACGCCACCGAGGCGCTGAACCTGGTCGCGTACTCGATGTCCAACGCGAGCCTTGACCGGGCGGCGGATCCCCGCGTGCGCCTCGGCGCCGGCGACGAGATCGTGGTCACCGAAATGGAGCACCACGCGAACCTCGTGCCGTGGCAGGGGCTGGCTGCGCGCACCGGTGCCACGCTTCGCTACATCCCGCTGGCCGATGACGGCTCGCTGAGGATGGATGCCGCCGCTGCCGTCGTAGGCCGGCACACTCGCATCCTGGCCTTCTCGCACGTGTCCAACGTGCTCGGCGCAGTGACCCCGGTCTCAGATCTGGTTGCACTGGCCAGGTCGGTTGGAGCAATCACCGTGCTCGACGCGGTGCAGTCCGTGCCGCACCTGCCGGTGGACGTGAAGGCGCTCGGCGTGGACTTCGCCGCGTTCTCCGGTCACAAGATGCTCGGCCCGCTCGGCATCGGCGCACTTTACGGGCGACGCGAACTGCTCGAGGCTCTGCCGCCGTTCCTCACCGGCGGATCGATGATCACCACCGTCACGATGGAGACCGCCGGATACCTGCCACCGCCACAACGCTTCGAAGCCGGCACGCAGCGGATCGCCCAGGTGATCGGGCTGTCCGCCGCCGTGGACTACCTGCGTGCCGTGGGCATGGAGCGCGTCGAAGCGCGTGAGGCCGAGTTGGGACAGGCTCTGGTCGAGGGACTGGCGGCGATCCCCGGCATCCGCCTGATCGGGCCGACGGCGGATGCGCGCCGGGTCGGCCTCGCCAGCTTCGTCGTCGACGGGGTGCACTCGCACGACGTCGGCCAATATCTGGACGAGCTCGGCATCGCCGTGCGCGTCGGGCACCACTGCGCGCAGCCGTTGCACCGCCGGTTCGGCATCGCCGCGACCACCCGCGCCAGCTGCGCCCTCTACACGACGACGGAGGAGATCGAGCGCTTTCTTGACGGGATGCGCGGGGTGCGTGCGTTCTTCGGCGCCGACCGGGAGGTGGTGAGCCGATGAGCGGCCTCGGTGCCCTGTATCAGGACCTGATCCTCGACCACTCCCGGCAGCGGCACGGTGAGAGCGAGCCGAAGTCGGCCGACGCCTCCTCCCACGAGATCAACACCAGTTGCGGTGACGAACTGACTGTGCGCGTGCACCTGGCCGCCGACGGTCAGACGGTTGAATCGATCAGTTGGAACGGCGACGGATGCGCGATCTCGCAGGCGTCCGTGTCGATGCTGCACGATCTCACTCCGGGCCTGCCGCCCGCTGAACTTTTCGCGCGGATTGACGCGTTCCGGGAGATGATGCGCTCCCGCGGCAGCGTCGAAGGCGATCCGGAGGTGCTCGGCGACGCCGTCGCGCTGGCTGGCGCCTCCAAGTACGTCGCCCGGGTCAAGTGCGCGATGCTCGGCTGGGTGGCGTTGGAAAACGCGCTGAAGCAACTGAGCACGACCTCGTCGTAGCGTTCCGCGGCATCCGTGCGCCGCGTTGTCAGCTCCGCTTCTGCGCACGCCGCCAAGATGTCCCACAACCATCCTGGCAACCTACGAGGAGCTGGCGCACGGTCAACAAAATGGCGCGCGGTTGCTGCACCGATGCGGACGCTGCTACTTCCAACCGCCGGGTGGCCCGATGATGAGCAGCGTTGTCATGATCACCACGATGCCGACCACAAACAGGGCGGCGAGCATCGCCGGGTGGTTCAGCATCCAGCGCAAAAGGCGGCTCACCCAGGTGTGGTCGCGGGGGTCGTCGGTGACGGTGTGGCGCCAACCACCATCGAGCAGTCCCCGCCGGTCAAGGCGGAGGTCGAACGGGATCGTCGCGTATGGCACCACCGCGGTGGTCACCGCGGCAACGATCTGTTTCACACTCCAGCGCTGGTTGACGCCGACCAGCACGGCCGTGAGGGCGTAGGTGATGAAGACGAAACCGTGGAGGGACCCGGCGATCAGCACCGGCAGCCCCCCGGCATCCGCCGTGTACTTGAGCAGCATGCCGGCGATGAGCAGTGTCCAGGTCACCGCCTCGGCAATGGCGACGATGCGGTAGAAGGTGCGCGGTGGCACGCGGGAGATCGCGGGGGCGGCGGTGATAGTCACCCCTCTATCGTCGCAAGCGCCGCCTGTGCGTTGCATCAATCAAAAGTTGCAACCTCCCGAGGCTAGCGGACCAGCGCGGCCTCGATCACCGAGGTGAAGAACGTCAGACCGTCGGTGCCGTTGCGCATCGCTGCTGGAGAGTCAGGACCGAAACCCTCCTCGGTGGCGTGCTCCGGATGCGGCATGAGACCGACCACGTTGCCGCGCGCGTTCGACACTCCGGCGATGTCATTCACCGACCCGTTCGGGTTCACCCCGAGGTAGCGGAACGTGACCTGGCCCTCGCCTTCGATCCGCGCGATCGTCTCGGCGGAGGCGACGAAGGCACCTTCGCCGTTCTTCAGCGGCACGATGATCTCGGCGCCGGTCTCGAAGCCGGAGGTCCACGCTGTCGAGGTGTTCTCCACCCGAAGCCGCTGGTCCCGGCACACGAACGAGCCCAGGTCGTTGCGAATGAGGCCGCCGGGCAGAAGGTGCGCTTCGGTGAGCATTTGGAATCCGTTGCAAATCCCGAGCACGGGCATACCGGCGTTCGCCGCGTCGATCACCTCGCCCATGATCGGGGACCGGCTCGCGATTGCGCCGCAGCGCAGGTAGTCACCGTAGCTGAACCCGCCGGGCAGCACGATGGCATCCACGCCGTGCAGGTCGTGGTCGCCGTGCCAGAGCGCCACCGGTTCGCCGCCGGCGTGTCGGACGGCGCGCTGCGCGTCCCGGTCGTCGAGCGAGCCGGGGAAGGTGATCACGCCGATGCGCATCAGTGCGATTCCCCGGCGGCCTCGATCGGGCTCGACGCGATGTCGCCCGACTTGAATCGCACACCGATGACATCCTCGATCACCGAGTTGGAGAACAAGGTCTCAGCCAGCTCGCGGGCTTCGTTCAGCGCCGCGTCGTCGGCCGGCCCGTCGAGTTCGATCTCGAAACGCTTCCCGATCCGCACATCCGTGAATCTGGTGCTGCCCAGGCGCGCAAGCGCCCCGGCGACGGCCTTGCCTTGCGGGTCGAGCAGCTCGGCCTTGGGCATGACCTCGACGACGATTGTGGGCACGGATGACTCCAAGAAGAATGCCTGCGGGTGGATGACCCGATTCTAGCCGAGCGCGCTCCCGACATTGAGGGGCGGATGTCGCCAGCACGTCGCAGAATAGACGAAGCGCGTTGTGCGCCCGCACGCTCGAGGACGTGATCATTGGAAACCATCGCCAAGCCGTGGCCGGCTCTCTGGGCGCTCGTGCTCGGCTTTTTCATGATCATGGTCGACACCACTATCGTGTTCGTCGCCACTCCGGCGGTCATGACAGGACTGCGCACCGACATTAACAGCGTCGTCTGGGTCACCAGCGCGTATTTGCTCGCGTATGCCGTGCCGTTGCTCATCACCGGGCGGCTCGGCGACCGGTTCGGCCCGAAGAATCTGTACCTGGCCGGTCTCGTGGTCTTTACCCTCGCCTCCGCATGGTCCGGGTTCGCGGGCGACATCACGATGCTCATCCTGTCTCGTGCCGTGCAGGGTCTCGGCGCCTCGCTCATGACGCCGCAGACGATGGCCGTGATCACCAGGATCTTCCCACCCGATCGCCGCGGCGCGGCGATGGGGCTCTGGGGCGGGGTTGCCGGGGTCGCCAGCCTGGTCGGTCCGATCCTCGGCGGAGTGTTGGTGGACACGCTCGGTTGGGAGTGGATCTTCTTCATCAACGTGCCGATCGGTGTCGTCGCGTTCGTGGTCGCGGTGAAATTCGTGCCGGTGCTGAAGACGCATCCGCACCGCTTCGACATCGTGGGCGTTGTGCTCAGCGCCATTGGCCTGTTCTGCCTCGTTTTCGGCATCCAGGAGGGTCAGACCTACAACTGGGGCACGATTGTCGGGCCCGTTTCGGTGTGGGGCCTCATCATCGCCGGACTCGTGGTGCTCACTGCATTTGCCGTGTGGCAGGCGGTCAACAAGCGGGGCGAACCGCTGCTGCCGTTGAAGCTGTTCCGGGACTGGAATTTCTCACTTGCGAACTTCGGCATCACGGCCGTGGGCTTCGCGATCACCAGTTTGTCGCTGCCGATCATGTTGTACGTGCAGATCGTGCGTGGACTCACCCCCACGCAGGCTGCCCTGTTGTTGGTGCCGATGGCCGTGATCAACGGCACGCTGTCGCCGGTGATCGGCAGGCTCACCGACTATGTGCACCCGCGCTACGTCGCCGCGCCGAGCATGCTGATCTTGGGCGGCGGGCTGTATTGGCTGAGCACCATGATGACCCCGGATGTTCCGATCTGGCACCTGCTGTTCCCGATCGCCATGGTTGGCTTGGCCAACGCCGGGATGTGGTCGCCGCTGTCGACGACCGCGACCCGCAACCTACCACCGTGGCTCGCCGGTGCGGGGTCCGGGGTCTACAACACCACCCGACAGATAGGGTCCGTGCTCGGCAGTGCGGGCATCGCCGTGCTGATGCAGGCGCGCATTTCGGCCGAACTTCCCGGAGCCTCCGAGGCGCAAACCGGCGGGCAGGGGGCGTTGCCCTCGGCCCTGCACGCGGGGTTCTCCGCGGCGATGGGACAGTCGCTATTGCTGCCGGCCGCTGTGATCGTCGTCGGCGCGATCGCGTGCCTGTTCTTCGCCCGGCCAACCCGCACCGGTTGGGACGAGGAGCGGGTCGCCCCGTCAGTTGCTGCAGCAGAGACCGATGTCACCGCCCCGGGCGCTCCTGCGTAAGGCCGCCGACGCGGGACTGGTCCCTGAGGCGGCCGTTCACGGCCGTTTCGAAATGTCCTCAACGCGCTGTTGAACCCGGATGATGTGCTCTGCCCGCGCCGCGGTCGGCAGAATGAGGCGCGCGTTGGCCTCGTCCGGTCCGAAGGCCCAGGCGCGGGCGTTCTCGGCGCTTTTGCCGAAGGCGATGTGCCGCTCGATCAGTCGGGCGAGGCGGATGCCACGGTCGACCTCCACGAAGAACGTCAGGTCCAGGAGGGGTGCGACGCTTTCCCAGCCACCGGTGTCCAGCAGCAGGTAGTTGCCTTCCACCACTACCGTGCGCACCTCGGCGCGGATGACGATTGCCTCTGGGACTGGCTCCTCGACCCTGCGGTCGAATGCCGGCGCGAGAACCGTGCCCGCAGCACGTCGTACTTCTCCCAGCATGGCAACGAGTCCAGCGACATCGAACGTGTCCGGAGCGCCCATCCGGTCGCGCCGGCCCAGTTCGACAAGCGTGGCCTGTGCAAGGTGGAACCCGTCCATGGGCAGCAGCACCGCCGCGGGGCCGAGCAGGTGCACGAGCGCGGCGCCCACGGTCGACTTGCCGGCACCCGGTGCGCCCGCGATGCCCACAATGAGGCGCGGATGACCCCTCGTCGGTGAGTGGATTTCCGCCGCCCGGATGGCCTCAACAACCGAGCCGATATCGGTAAACGTGCCCACGCTCCGAGGCTACCGGCGCGCGCAGGGCGCGCAGGGCATCGGCGCGGCTGAAACCAGCTCGGCGCGTTCGAAACTTCGGGAACACCCAACCGCGGATGGGCGCGTCGCACAGCTCGGTGGTGCTCGGATCACGTGGCTCAGCGCGTGAGGCGCTCGATCAGTTCGCGGTAGCGAGCGGCGGTCTGGTTCACGATGTGCTGAGGGAGCTCGGGTGGCGTGCCGGCCTTGTCCCAGTGGGCCGCGAGCCAGTTACGCACGATCTGTTTGTCGAAGCTTTCGGTTCGGTTGCCAGCGGTCCACGCCGCGGCATCCCAGTAGCGCGAGGAGTCCGAGGTCAGCACCTCGTCGCCCAAAGTCGTCGTGCCGGTGGTGCGGTCCGCTCCGAACTCGAACTTCGTGTCGGCGAGCAGGATGTCTTGCTCCCGGGCGATTGCCGCCGCGCGGGTGTACGCCTGCACCGAAAGCTCGCGCAGTTCGGCGGCGACCGGGCCGACCAGTTCCTGCGTGCGCTCGAAGCTGATGTTCTCGTCGTGCTGGCCGAGCGGCGCCTTGAACGCCGGGGTAAAGATCGGCTCTGGCAGCCTGTCGCCGAACTGCAGGCCCTCGGGCAGCGGCACGCCGCAGATGCTGCGGGAAGTCTGGTATTCAGCCCACGCGCTGCCGGCGAGGTATCCGCGCACCACGCATTCGATCGGATACATGTCGAGGGCCTTGACGAGCATGGCCCTGCCCGCCACCGCATCCGGGATCGCCGCATCGGACGCGAGATGGTTCGGGATTCCGTCGAGTTGATCGAACCACCACAGACTCAGCGTGGTGAGCAACTCGCCCTTACCCGGGATGCCGGGCTCAAGCAGGTGGTCGAACGCGCTGATCCGGTCGCTGGCGACCATGAGCACTCGGTCCGGATGCTTCGGTGACGTGTAGAGGTCGCGCACCTTCCCCGAGTAGGTCCGCGTCCAGCCGGCCAGGGTTTCGTCGCTCGCGATCACGCTTCCATTATTCAGGACCGCACCCAATCGCGCGCTCTCGTCCCTTCCCGCACCCACTTTCATCATTCAGGAGGTGGTGTGACGGATGTGGCCGGTCTGCCTTCCTGGGACCGGCAACTGCCACAACAGCCTCACCAGTCCCACACTGTCCTGAATAATGCAAAGAGGAAACGGCGGTTCCCCTGTTGACGGGGTAGCCCGAAATAGGCGGGTCGCGTCAGACGACGCCCGCGGCGATATCGGTGCGGTACTGCCCGCCCTGCAGCCCGATCGCGTCCAGGGCCTGGTAGGCACGCGATCGCGCCGTCGCGAAGTCACTTGCGGTCGCGACCACGCTGAGCACCCGACCTCCTGTCGTGACGAACCTTCCGTCGGAGAGTGCGGTGGCGGCGAAGGCAAGACGGATGCCGGGCACCGCCGTCGCCTCATCGAGCCCGGCGATCGGACGACCTACTTCGGCGCCGTCCGGATACCCCTCGCTGGCGAGCACTACCGCGACGGCCACCTCGTCCGAGAACTTCGGATAGGGAAGCTTGCCCAATCCACCGGTTGCCGCTGCGTACATCAAGCCGCTCAGCGGCGTCGCCAACCGGGGGAGCACGACCTGCGTCTCCGGATCACCGAAGCGCGCATTGAACTCGATGACCCGGATGCCCGATGGCGTGAGCACGAGTCCGCAGTAAAGCAGGCCGACGAACGGCGTTCCCTCTGCTGCAAGCCGGCGAATGGTCGGCAGTGCGACAGTGTCGATCACGTCGTCGATGAATCCGTCGGGCAGCCAGGGCAGCGGGGAGTACGCCCCCATACCTCCCGTGTTCGGCCCGTCGTCGCCGTCGTGCAGCCGTTTAAAGTCCTGCGCTGGCGCCAGCGGCAACACGTCCTTGCCGTCGGACAGCAGGAACAGGGACACCTCCTGGCCGGAGAGGAACTCCTCGACGAGCACCGCGCCGTGCCCGAGCCAGTACTCGGCGTGGACGAGTGCGGCGTCCCGGTCATCGGTGACGAGCACTCCCTTGCCCGCAGCAAGGCCGTCGGCCTTCACCACGTAGGGCGCACCGTATTCGTCCAGGGCGTCCGAGACCTCCGCGATGGCCGTGGTTCGCACCGCCCGGCCAGTGGGCACCCCGGCCTCCTGCATGATGCGTTTGGCGAAGGACTTGCTGCCCTCCAGCTGCGCGGCGGCCTTGCCGGGGCCGAACACCGGGATGCCGACCTGACGCACCCGGTCGGCGACGCCGGCGATCAGCGGCGTCTCGGGGCCGATGACGACAAGCTCGATGTCGTTGTCAGTCGCGAAGCGCGCCACGAGCTCGCCGCTGGTGATGTCGAGGGAGACGACCGACACGTCACGGGCGATACCGGCGTTGCCGGGCGCCACGGTGATGTCGTGGTCCGCGTTCTCCCGCAGCAGAGCCATCACGATGGCGTGTTCGCGGGCGCCGGAACCGAGGACGAGGATTCGCACCAGAACAGGCTACCCGGCTGGGGCCCGCACCGTGACACGACGACGCACCGACACCTCATCGGTAACATATTCCCTATTTGGAATGAGCTTGACAGCTCGGTTTGGGCAAGAGTACGGTTCGGCCATCGGGTCAATGGCGACATCGGAAGAGGTATGTAATGGCAGGATTGGGTCCGGTCAACCGGCGGCGATTCCTCGAAGTGTCAGGCTTGGCCGCAGCGTCTGCTGCACTGGCGGGCTGCGCAAGCGAACCGGGCAAATCTCCCGGCGCAGTAAAAACACCAACGGGCGGTGCGCCCCAAGAGACGTTTGAGAAGCCGTCGAGCAAGATCGGCGGGACCCTGAGCATTCTGCTCTGGAGCCACTTCGTGCCCAGCGCCGACACCTGGTTCGACAAGTTCGCGGCGGACTGGGGCAAGAAGGTCGGTGTGGACGTGCGCGTCGATCACATCGCACTGGCCGACGTGCCGGCGCAGATCGCCTCCGAAATCCAGGCCGGACAAGGCCACGACATGATGCAGTACATCGCCACACTGTCTCAATTCGAACCGGGCGTGCTCGACATGAAAGACGTCACTGACGAGTGCAACAAACGGTTCGGGCAGCAGTTGGAGATCTGTAAAGAATCCAGCTTCAATCCGAACACCGGAACCTTTTACGCGTTCGCGCCCGGTTGGGTGCCAGACCCTGGCAACTACCGCAAGAGCCTCTGGGAGCCGGTAGGGATGGCCGACGGCCCGAACACCTGGGACGACCTGCTTAAGGGCACCACGGAGATCAAGAAGTCGAAGGGCATCCAGGTCGGGCTCGGCATGTCGCAGGAACTCGACTCCAACATGGCCACTCACGCGCTGATGTGGTCGTTCGGCGGTTCGGTGCAGGATGCGAACGAGAAGGTCGTTCTCAACTCGCCCGAGGTCATCGCCGCGGTGGAATATATGACCAAGCTGTACCAGCAGGCCATGACTCCGGAGGTGTTTTCCTGGAACGCGGCGAGTAACAACCAAGGTCTGATCGCCGGCAAGCTCAGTTACATCCTCAACTCGCTATCCGCCTGGCGCACCGCGCAAGAGGTGAACCCGGAGGTGTCCAAGGACGTCTTCTTCACCAAAGCGTTAAAAGGGCCGAAGGCCGCGCTCGCCGCCCAACACGTGCTTTACAACTGGATCCTGCCCAAGCACACCGGCAACGCCGATGCCGCCAAGGAATTCCTGTTCCACTACACGGCGAACTTCGCGTCGGCGAGCTACGCCTCAAAGATGTACGACTTCCCAGCCTGGCCCAAGCTCGCACCCGATCTTCCGGCGTGGTTGAAGAAAGACCCGTTCGGCGCCACACCACCGGACAAACTGTCCTTCCTCGGCAGCACCGAAGACGCCGCAAAGTGGAGCGCGAGCATTGGCCACCCCGGCCCGTCCAGCCCCGCGATAGGCGAGGTGCTGGCCACCTATCTGATCCCGAACATGTTCGCCAAGGCAGCCCGCGGGGAACTGACCCCGGAGCAAACAGTTGCCGAGACCCAGACCCAGGTCGAGGCGGTGTTCACCAAATGGCGGGCACGAGGTCTCGTCGGCGGTTGACGCCATTTCGGATGGGCGGTGATACGCGGCGTGTCAGCGCCCGCGTGGATGACGCTGACGTGAAGGAGAAAACAGTATGGCGGTAACCGTCGAGGTCAGGGACCTCTCAAAGGTCTACCCCGGTGGAACGAAGCAAGCGGTAAACGGGGTCAACCTCGCCACCAACGAAGGCGAATACCTCGTCCTGCTCGGGCCGTCAGGTTGTGGCAAGACCACGCTGCTGAGGATGATCGCCGGCCTGGAGCAGCCCACCGGCGGTGACATCCTCATCGATGGCACCGTGGTGAACGGGTTGCCGCCGCGCGTGCGCGGCATAGCGATGGTGTTTCAAAGCTATGCGCTGTACCCGCACAAGACCGTGATGGGCAACATTGTCTTCCCGCTGCGTGCGGCGCACATGGAGAAACAAGAACGCGAAGGCAAGGCCCGGCAGGCGGCTGAGGTGTTGGGCCTGGGCGGGTTACTCGACCGGAAGCCCCGGCAACTTTCCGGCGGCGAGCGGCAACGCGTTGCCCTGGCCCGGGCAATGGTGCGCAATCCTGCGGTGTTCCTGCTCGATGAACCGCTCTCCAATCTGGATGCCAAGTTGCGGGCCACCGCCCGAGACGAGCTCAAGCGCTTCCAGGAACGCGTGGGCACCACGACGATTTACGTCACTCACGATCAGTCGGAGGCGATGGGTCTCGGAGACCGGATCGCCGTGCTCGATCACGGCAAGGTGCGCCAAGTAGGCCCGCCCGCCGAGGTCTACGACAACCCCGCCGACACGTTCGTAGCGACCTTCATCGGCTCCCCGCCGATGAACCTCATCACGCGCGAGGACGACCTGGTCGGGCTGCGTCCAGAGCACATGCTGCCCGCGCAGGACCTTCGCGGCGAATTCGCGCCGATCGACTTCGCCGTCGACCGGATCGAGTATCTTTCCGGCGACCGACACGTCTATGGCACGGTGCTGAACATCGGTGACGACGCCCAGGCTATCGCTCGGCTCCCCTCCACCATCACCACACCGCTGGTGCCGGGGTCGGTGGCCAAGTTCGGGATCGGTGTGGACCGCCTGCGCTACTTCGACAAAGTCACCGGCCTGCGCACGACAGTGGCTCCGGTGGGAGCTGTCGGTGTCTGAGCTGCGCGTCGCCGACAAGTCCCGCCGCGCGTCAGTGGCCGAGGTGCGCCTGAAGATGGCGGATCGGGATGGCCTTTTGTCTTGGCTGTTCCTGGTGCCGACCGTGGTGTACATTATCGCGCTGGTGGGCATCCCGTTCGCGTTGGCCATCGCGTTCGCATTCAGCGATGTGACCACCGGCGACTCGAGCTTCCAGTGGGTCGGTTTCAAGAACTTCCAGCTGATCTTCCAGGACCCGGTGTTCTGGACCGCCCTGTGGAACACGCTGTGGTTCACCGCCATCTCGCTGGTGCTCATCGTCGTGCTCGGCGGGCTGCTCGCGGAGATTCTTGCCGCTGATTTCCACGGCAAATGGGTGGTGCGTTTCTTGATCCTGCTGCCGTGGACCACCCCGGTGGCGCTGTCCTCGGTCGCTTGGCTGTGGCTGCTGGACTCGATCTACAGCCCCATCGACTGGGTGCTTCGGGCGTGGGGGCTGATCGAGGGGAACATGTACTGGCTGGGTGAGCCGACGCTTGCGCAGGCATCCGTCATCGCGGTGCAGGTGTGGCGCATCGTGCCGCTGGCCGCGGTGATCATGCTCGTCGGACTGCTGTCGATCCCCAAGGACATCCCGGAGGCCGCCCGTGTCGACGGCGCCGGGTATTGGCGCCGGATGTTCGAGATCACGATGCCACTGACCGCGCCGCTGATCGCCGTGGCGGCCCTGTTCGGCGCGATCTTCATCTTCACCGACATGACAGTGCCGTACATCCTCACCCGCGGCGGGCCGACGAACACCACCCAGGTGCTCGCCAGCTGGTCCTATGTGCGCGGCATCGCCGGCGGCGACATCGGGCAGGGTGCCGCGATCGCCCTGTTCCTGTTCCCGCTACTGCTGGCCGCCGCGGTGGCCATCCTGCGCTCGGTGCGGAAGATGGAGACCTTCTGATGACCACCACTTTGGCGAACCCCGTGCTGCCAGACACGCGGGAGACGGATGC
>JBDTBD010000086.1:0-21376 GCA_039924285.1 Terrimesophilobacter sp.
CTCTAATGAGTCCGAGCATCGAGTGCGAGGTCCGGCGGGTCTCGGCAGCGATCAGGTCCAGATCAAGCAACTCTGCCTTGGCATGCGTCCGGATGGACGCCGCTGCACCGGCAGGGATCATTCCGAGGCGCGCTTGCGCCGATGCGAGCGCAGCGAGGATGTCGAGCCAGCTCTGCAACCGTGACCGCTCGTCAAAAAGCCGACGGATCTCCTGCGTTCCCCACAGGTGTGCGTACTGCCTGGAATCGCTCAGTCGGGCACACACGGTGCTTCCCCAGCGGACCGGAAGACGCGGGGACGTATGGAGTTCGGCTGCCCGATCACACCACTACCGGCTGGCGCAGGGTGTTCCACGTATCGGCACGCAACCCGCGTCGCAGCGTCTCCAGAGACAGGGTTCCGCTCAGCGGTATGTTGCCAAGGTTGACATCGGGCCCGAACTGTTGGATGAACCACACTTGCTGTTCTTTCCGCGGTGCCTCAAAAATGACTTTATCGATCCCCGTGGACCGCTCGATCGCCCCGACGACATCTTTACGGACCGCCCCATCGCTGCTGTAAAGTCCGACGGTTCCGCTTTCGCGGCCTTCCATGACGACCCACCTGGCGCCTGCTTCCAGGTCCCCGATGGCCTCCGTGCCCCACTCGTCGGCGCGGACTGCCACGCTCGGATCCTTACTGCCGACCTCCGACAGCACCACGAACTGTTTTTGTGCCCGTTGGATCAACTGCCGCTTGTCGTTCAGCGACATCGACACCAGACCGCGAGAAACCTCCACTGCCGCAATTCCAGCGCTCTGAGCCCAGTCAAGACACTCGTCCGTGCGGCCTTGCGCCCAGGCGATCTCGAGCAAAGTCCCTCCGAGGCACGACACCACCTGCGAGGCAGCCAGCAACGCTACCTTGTCGGCAAGGCCTCCGTCGAGGTAGGCGGTCCCCCACCCGAACTTCCAGATGTCCATGTGCGCAGAAGACGCACCCAACATGGACCGAGCCTCCGCGACCCCGACACCGCCGTCGATAACGTGGGTGATCCCGCGGCTCCTGGGTTTGAGTTCGCGATCCGGTAGCGTAAGGAAAGTGGGCGATAGCATATCACCCATAATAGACGTACCGTTCATCTTCCGATAGGCCTTTGGAGGCTGCGAATGCTTGCACCGCGGGTGAAGGAAGACTTGGACCAGCTCGCCGATCACCTCCGCTCCTACGCCGCGCTGCGGGCCAAACGCGAGATCGGCCTCGTCAGCGAGGTCCTCGGCCACAACAACTGGATCAACGGTCCCGGCGACGACGGCGCCGTGGTCCCGATGCCTTTTCCTGCGTCACAGGGGCACGTCATCGCCTGCGGCGAAGCGATGTTGCCGGCCTACGTGGCCGCCAACCCGTTCGGTGCCGGCGTTTCCGCCGTTTTGGCCAATGTCAACGATCTCGCCGCGATGGGAGCCATGCCGCTCGCAATCGTGGACACGATCGTCGGCACTGCGGAACTTGCCCGCGAAGTGCTACGCGGCATGCAGTCAGCGTCGGAAATGTACGCTGTACCGCTCGTGGGCGGTCACCTTTCTCCGCACGACGGCCCACCCGCGGTATCTGCTTTTGGGATGGGCCACGCGTCGGCCGTCCTGTCGACCACTCACGTCGTAGCGGGGCAGTCGCTGATCGTTGCGGCATGCACTGACGGGACTATGCGGACCGACTTCCTTTTCTTCCCGTCGTTCGACCGACGTCGCGACCGCATGGCCGGGGATGTCAGGGTTCTCGCCGATATCGCTGCCTCTGGCGCCTGCGTGGCGGCCAAGGACGTGAGTATGGCCGGGCTAGTCGGATCGCTGGCCATGCTGCTCGAGTGGTCCCAACTGGGAGTGACCGTGGATCTGACGCGGCTGCCTCGGCCAGCCGACGTGCCGTTACAGGACTGGCTTACGTGCTTTCCGGCATACGTTTTCTTGTTGTGCGCAGCACCGGGCCGTGAGGCCGAGACGATGGCTGCTTTTCACGCACGCGGTCTGGAAGCGGCCGTCGTCGGCACCATCAATGACACGGGGCTGATCCGGCTCGCTGCCGGGAGTTTGAGCGCCACGGTGCTCGATCTTGCAGTCACGCCGGTGACCGGACTACGCCGATAACTCGCTTTGACGAGAGGTGCCCACGCAATTCACTCGTGGGTCACCGCGAGGTGCTCGTCGGCAGCCCGTAGCAGGCTGACGCATTCGTCAGCCTGATCGCCGAGCCGCCCCCAGACCGGGCCCTCGAGGATGTTGGTGAGCTCTTCGGCTCGTGCCCGGGCCGCCCGTACCGTCGGACCGGGTGTCAGGAACGGGTCTGGCCAACGGAAATAGCGCGCCCCTTCCACGCCCTCCGGGCTGGCGAGGATAGCCTCCAGCGGCGTGAGCCCGCACGCCAACACCGCGACTCCGTGCATCGCGCCGCGATGTTCCCGCAGCACCTCCAGGAGGTGTACGACTCGGGCAGGGGCATCCGCCGGCAAAGTCAGGGCGCGCCAGCCCGCGAACAGCGGCGCGGCCGTCGCCGGAGCTGCGGCCACGAGTGGCTCAAGCAGATCGGCTAGACGCTCGGCCTGGGTGAAACCAGCGAGGCGACGGCGACCCCAGGCGTGAGCTGCGGCAGCATAGCGGGCCACCAGTTGGCCGCGGGATTCAACCGAACGGGACGCCTCCCAGAGCGGTCGCACCCGCTGCGCCGGGAAGAACACCACGGACGCGGTGACGACGTCGGCGTCGACCTCGCCGAGCACTCCGCACCTACCGGCAAAGTAGACTTCCCAGCCACGCAAGCCGGTTTGGCTGCGCAGGGCGACCGTCTCGGGCGAAATCATGAACCCGCTGCCAAGGCGTTCAACCGGCCCCTGCACCGCCCGTGCCAGCCGACCGTCCGAATCACCGTCTGACTGCGGCAGGTCACTGAGCCCCAGCGTCATTGGTGCAAATTCCTCGTTGAAGATCACCCGCCAAGCCTAGTTTTCTTGTGCGGCCCCAACAGACACTCGGCTACTCAATTCCCTAATTGGAACTCAACTCTCCGGCTGCGGTTCGTCGGTGCTGGAGGTGAGGTGCGGGGCGATGTCCCGCGGATCCATCGTTCCGGCGAGCACCTCCGCCACCTGTGAGACGATCGGCATGTCCACGCCGGCGGCCAGCGCCAGTTCGAGGATCGGCGCCACCGACGACAGGCCTTCCGCGGTCTGTTTCATCTGCGCCACGACATCCGTGTAGCTGTATCCCTGGCCGAGCAGGCGACCCGCGGTGTTGTTGCGGGATAGAGGCGACTCGCACGTCGCGATGAGGTCGCCTAGTCCCGCCAGGCCGGCGAGCGTCCTGGGCCGGGCACCGTAACTGACCGCGAAGTCGGTCATCTCGACCAATCCTCGGGTGATGATCGATGCCTTGGTGTTCTCGCCGTAGCCGACCCCATCGACGATGCCGATGGCGAGGGCGATGAGGTTCTTCAGCACTCCACCGAACTCGGTGCCGATGACATCCGTATTCACAAAGGACCGGAAGTAGGTGTTGGTCGCCGCCATCGCGACGAAGCGGGCGGTCTCGATGCTCTCCGAGGACACCACCGCGGCGGTGGGCTGCTCCTTGGCGATCTCCAGTGCGAGGTTCGGCCCGGAAATTACGGCAATCTGCGCCGGATCGATGCGCAGTTCCTGGCCGAGCACCTCGCTCATCCGCGCCCTGGTGCCCATCTCGATGCCCTTCATCAGACTCGTGACGATGGCCTCCGGCGGCAGCAGTTCCCGCACCGCGGTCAGGTTTTCCCGCAGTGACTGGCTCGGCACGGAGACGAACACGATCTGTGCGCCCTCAAGCACGTCGCCCAGGCTGGAACTCGACCACAGGTTGCGGGGAAGGTTCACGCCGGGCAGGTAGCCGCTATTGCGCTTGCTCTGGCAGATCTCTCTAGCGACTTCCGGGCGCCTGGCCCACAGGGCAACATCGCATCCTCCGTCGACCAGAATTTTGGAGAAGGTCGTCCCCCAACTGCCGGCTCCGAGCACGGCTACCCGGACGGCTCCTGGCTCGAACACCCGAACGGGCATCGTGTTACTCAAATCGTCCGGTCTCCCTTTGGTCGTGCTGATTCGGATCCCACCGCAGCGCCGGTGCTTTCGCCCCGCGCAGGTCCTCCACCAGGGCAGTGAGGTCGTTCATGAGCAGCGCCGTCGCGTCGGCGAGGGACGCGGCGTCGAGGTTTCGGCCTCGGAAGGCGGACAAATCGACCGGGTCGCCGTATTTGACCGCGACACTCTTGCGCGGGAAGAAGCTGATGTGTTTCGAGTACCGCGGCAGGATGAGCTGTGCGCCCCAGCTTGCCACCGGGATGAGCGGCACATTGGCCTCCAGCGCCATCCGCACCGCACCGGTCTTGCCCCGCATCGGCCACAGTTCAGGGTCGCGGGTGAGTGACCCTTCCGGGTAGATGATCACACCGAAGCCTTGCTCGGCGAGCCGCTCCGCCTCATCCAGCGGTCCGTTTCCGCGCGTCGCGCCACCGCGCTCCACCGGTATCTGCCCGGTCTTGCGTAAGAACCAGCCGAGTACCGGCACCGTGAACAAGGAGGCCTTGGTCAGGTACCGCGGCATTCGACCGAGCTTCCACATGACTACCCCGATCACCAGCGGGTCAATCTCGCTGTAGTGGTTCGGGGCGAGGACGAACGGACCGGTGGCCGGCAACTTAGCTCCGTCCACGATGCGGTAGCGGCCAAGAAACGTCATCGGCGGCAGCACGAGGTACGCCAGAAGACGGAACATCCAGGACCGCTCGGATCGCGGCCGGTGCGACGGATCCACCGTGAGCACTGTTGCCTCCGGCACGTTATCAGCCCTCGTAGACGAAGTCCGCTCCCAGCGCGGCCAGCTTCTCGATGAAGTGCTCGTAGCCTCGGCTGATGATCCCCACGTTGCTGATGGTCGACTGCCCTTCGGCGGTCAGGCCGGCAATGAGGTGGCTGAAGCCGCCGCGCAAGTCAGGCACGCGAATGTCGGCGCCGTGCAATTTTGTGGGGCCGGTGATGACGGCGGCCTGCTCGAAGTCCCGCCGAGCGACCCGACGCGGGAAGTCCACCAGTCCGTCCGAGTGCACAACGATGTCCGCGCCCATCTTGTTGAGCGCTTCGGTGAAGCCGAACCGGTCCTCGTACACGGTCTCGTGCACGATGGAGATTCCGTCGGCCTTGGTCAGGGCGACGACGAGGGGCTGCTGCCAGTCGGTCATGAAGCCGGGATGCACGTCGGTTTCGATGGTGACCGGTTTGAGAGTTCCGCCGGGGTGGAAGAAGCGAATGCCGTCTTCGTCGATGTCGAAGGCGCCGCCGACCTTGCGATAGACGTTGAGGAACGTCATCATTTCGATCTGCCGCGCACCGGTGACGAAGATGTCGCCCTCGGTGGCCAGTGCGGCGGACGCCCAGCTGGCTACTTCGTTGCGATCGAACAGCGCGCGGTGCTTGTATCCGGTGAGATGCTCGACGCCCTCGATGAGGATGACGCGGTTCGGCTCCACGGAGATGATTGCGCCCATCTTTTGCAGAATCGCAATGAGATCCATGATCTCCGGTTCGATGGCCGCGTTTCTCAGCTCGGTCACCCCGGCCGCGCGCACCGCGGTCAGAAGCACCTGTTCGGTGGCCCCGACGCTCGGATACGGCAGGTTGATGTCGGCACCGACCAAGCCGTGCGGGGCGGTGAGGTGGATACCGGCGCTCTGCTTGTCGACGATGGCGCCGAAGCTGCGCAAGGCAGCCAGGTGGAAGTCGATGGGGCGGTCGCCGATGCGGCAGCCGCCGAGGTCGGGGATGAACGCCTCGCCGAGCCGGTGCAGCAGTGGGCCGCAGAACAGGATCGGGATGCGGCTGGATCCGGCGTGCGCGTCGATTTCCGCGAAGTGGGCACTTTCGACGTCGCTCGGGTCGAGCAGCAGTTCTCCCGGCTCGTCGCCTTCGGCCACGATGACCCCGTGCACCTCGAGCAGGCCGCGCACCACACTGACATCGCTGATGTCCGGCACACCGCGCAACACACTGGGCGATTCGCCGAGCAGTGCCGCGACCATCGCCTTGGTCACCAGATTCTTCGCCCCGCGCACGTCGATGGTGCCGCGCAACGGCGTGCCGCCGTTGATCACGATCTTGTCCGACTTCAGCCCGACGCGCTCCCCTGCCTTGCGAGAGTCTTTCTTACGTGCATCTTTGATCAATGAATCCACTCAGTTACCCGCTGCCTGTTGCGCGGGTTGCGTCCGCGGCCGCCATTTTTCCCTGTGCGATTCGAAACTTGTGATCTCGGCCTCGCTTTTCAAGGTCAAACCTATGTCATCCAGCCCCTCCAGCAGACGCCACCTGGTGTAGTCGTCGATCTGGAACTCCACGGTGAGGTCGCCGATGGTTGCCGTGCGAGCGACCAGGTCGACGCTCGCACTGACGCCGGGCTGCGCCTCGATGAGCGTCCACAGCTTTTCAGTGTCTTCCGGGGTGATCTGCCCGGCCAGCAGCCCCTGTTTTCCGGAGTTGCCGCGGAAGATGTCACCGAAGCGGGGGCTGAGTACCGCGCGGAAGCCGAAATCGCGAAGCGCCCACACAGCGTGCTCCCGACTGGATCCGGTGCCGAAGTCCTCCCCCGCGATCAGTACCGTGGGGTTCTGATAGGCGGCCTTATTGAGGATGAATTCTGGATCTTTGCGCCATGAGTAGAACAGGGCGTCGTCGAAACCGGTCTTGGTGATCCGTTTCAGAAATTGGGCTGGGATGATCTGGTCGGTGTCGACGTTGTTGCGTCGGAACGGTACGGCGATTCCGGAGACGATGGAAACCTTGTCCATTAGAGCGTGCCCTTCTGCCCGGCCGATGTGGCAAATTGGCCGTCGAGATCTCCTGCCCCGACGACGTCGGCTGGATCCCAACCTTCGATGTCCCACGGGCTGGAAAGAGTGCCACGCACCGCGGTGGCTCCGGCCACCAGCGGCGACACCAGGTGGGTGCGGCCGCCTTTGCCCTGTCGGCCCTCGAAGTTTCGGTTGGAGGTGGACGCGCAACGCTCACCGGCACCGAGCTGGTCGGGATTCATGCCCAGGCACATCGAGCATCCGGCGAAACGCCATTCGGCGCCGAAATCGAGGAACACCCGGTCGAGACCTTCCGCCTCGGCCTGCAACCGCACCCTGGCGGATCCGGGCACGATCATCACCCGCACGTCCTCGGCCTTCTGCCGGCCCTTGACCACCGAGGCGAACGCGCGCAGGTCTTCGATCCTGCTGTTGGTGCATGAGCCCATGAAGACCACGTCGACCCTGATGTCTTTCATCCGGGTGCCCGGCTTCAGATCCATGTAGGTGAGCGCGCGTTCTGCTGAGGCGCGCAGGTTCGGGTCGGTGAAGCTCGCCGGGTCGGGAACGCTGTCGTTGAGCAGAACGCCTTGGCCGGGGTTGGTGCCCCAGGTGACGAACGGTTCCAGCGTGCTCGCGTCGAGGTACACCTCTGCGTCGAACACGGCATCGTCGTCGGTCTTCAGGCTGTTCCAGTAGTCGACGGCGGTGTCCCAGTCTTCGCCCTTGGGTGCGTGTTCGCGCCCCTTGAGGTAGGCGTAGGTCGTCTCATCCGGTGCGACCATGCCGGCGCGGGCCCCGGCCTCGATCGACATGTTGCAGATCGTCATCCGGCCCTCCATAGAGAGGGCTTCAATGGCGCTGCCGCGGTACTCGAGAATATAGCCCTGACCGCCGCCGGTGCCGATCTTCGCGATGATCGCGAGAATAATGTCTTTGGCGGTGACGCCGGGGCGCAACTGGCCGTCGACGGTGATGCCCATGGTTTTGAACGGCTTCAGCGGCAACGTCTGGGTTGCCAAAACGTGTTCGACCTCGCTGGTGCCGATGCCGAACGCGATCGCCCCGAACGCGCCGTGGGTCGAGGTGTGGCTGTCCCCGCACACCACGGTGATTCCCGGCTGGGTCAGCCCAAGTTGCGGCCCGATGATGTGCACGATGCCCTGGTTCTTGTCGCCCAAGGAGTACAGCCGGATGCCGAATTCCTTCGTGTTCTGCCGCAGTGTCTCGATTTGGATGCGGCTGGTGTCGTCTTTGATCCGCTTGTCGATGTCAATGGTCGGAGTGTTGTGGTCTTCGGTGGCGATGGTCAGGTCGGGGCGCCGCACCGGCCGTCCGGCAAGCCGTAGCCCCTCGAACGCCTGCGGACTGGTCACCTCGTGGACCAGGTGCAAGTCAATGTAGAGGAGGTCCGGGGAACCGTCGGTGCCCTTGACGACGACGTGGTCGTCCCAAACCTTTTCCGCCAGCGTTTTACCCATGGCTATGCCCTTTCCACCCGGTGAGGCTCTCGAGCGCGAGCCCAGTATTCCGCAACTTCGCGTCTGGTCATTCTACGTTGCGCAGCCTGTGGATGACTCTCAGAATCCCGCTGAAGCGTTGTTTCGCCGCGGCTGCCGGCGTGCGCGAATGAGGCTGGCGACCGTGGCCAGGACCATCGTGCCAAGGATGACGAACAGCGAAGTCAGCGTGCCGATCTCGGGCGCCGATGTGATCGGTTGGCCGTTGTTGATGAACGAAAGTTCGTTGACGTGCATTGCATGCAGCACGAGCTTCACGCCGATGAACGCGAGGATGACGGCCACCCCGTGCTTGAGGTAATGAAGGCGTTTCAAAAGACCGCCGAGCAAGAAGTACAGCTGACGCAGTCCCATCAACGCGAAAATATTGGCGGTGAAGACTATGAACGGACTCTCGGTAATGCCGAAAATCGCTGGAATGGAATCCAGCGCGAAGAGCAGGTCAGTCGAGCCGATCGCGAGAAACACGATGAGCATCGGTGTGAACATCCGGTGGCCGTCGACGACGGTGCGCAGCTTGCTGCCATCGAACGTGTTGGTAAGCCTCACTCGCCGCCGGACCAGTCGGATGAAGAAGTTGTCCTTCGTTCCCTGCTCCTCCGGTTCCTTGCTGAAGACCTGACGATAGGCGGTGACGAGCAGGAAGGCACCGAACAGGTAGAAGATCCAGCTGAAGTTCTCGATCAGTTGCGCGCCCAAAACGATGAAGATGCCGCGCAAGATGAGAGCGATGACGATGCCGATCATCAGCACCTCTTGTTGCAGCTTCGCCGGAACCGAGAAGCGCGCCATGATGATGACGAAGACGAAGAGGTTGTCGATGCTGAGACTGTATTCGGTGAGCCAGCCAGCGATGAACTGGCTTGCGTGTTCTGCGTCGCCGATCACGAGCATGAGCACGGCGAAGACCAACGCGAGGCCGACGTAGAACCCCACCCAGACCGCGCACTCCTTGAGAGTCGGCACGTGAGGACGCCGGATCACAATCAACAGGTCTGCGGTCAGAATCAGCAGCAGCACGACCATCGAGCCGATTTCGAACCAGACCGGGAGAGCGAGTTGCATGGGAACCTTTCAGGTGGCGGTGCGCGCGGCGCGCGTCGAACCCGAAAGTCTCTCCCGCGCTGAGCTCTCTGGCCCGCGCCGCCGCATCCGGGGCACCGATGCTGCTGCCCGTCCTGACGGATGCGACGTGATGGGATACTCCCCTTCGCTTGCGCAATGCTACAGGATAGGAACACGCAAAAACCCGGCCGCCAATGAGCCATTGGTAACCGGGTTAGTGTGACCCCAACCGGATTCGAACCGGTGTTACCGCCGTGAGAGGGCGGCGTACTAGGCCACTATACGATGGGGCCGTGAGTGGGCAACTCATCGAGTATGCCACACCTCGGCGGGGCTCACCAAACGACGCGGCTTCGTCGTCGGTGCCAACACTCTCAGCGCGCCGGGCACCGTCTCGATGTCGACGGGCAACGGCGAGACCCGTTCGCCGTCCGCGTACGCTGCCACGCCCTCCGCTTCGATGCGGATGCGGCTGGCCCGGCGGATCGATACCCGCGGGTCGGTGACGTGGGTGCCCTTGAACACGCGGGGGAAGATACGCAGGAACGCGAGGCGGGACATCGGCTTCACGACGAACACGTCGAGCAGACCGTCGTCGAGCCGCGCATCCGGTGTGATCAGCATGCCGCCACCGAACGACGTGTTGTTCGCAGCGGCCACCAGCAGCGCCTCCGTCACGGTTTCGACGCCGTCGAGCACGAGGCGGTAACGGATCGGCTTCAGCACGGCGAGCTCGAGCACGAGCGCGAGGTTGTAGCGGCTGCGGCCACGCGGCCAGCGCATCCGGTTGGCGCGTTCGTTGACGATCGCATCGAATCCTGCCGACAGCACGCCGGCAAACCGGGTGCGAGTGCCATCGGCGCGCGTCACAGTGGCGGTGTCGACCACGCGTGGCGGCCGCCGCATCGCCTCGAGCAACACGGCGATCGCCGCCGCCGGATCTCGCAGCGGAATGCCCAGCCCCCTGGCCATGTCGTTGCCGGACCCGGAGGGGATGATTCCCAGCGGGATGTCACGGCCTGCCAGCGCATTGGCGGCGAGGCCGACCATCCCGTCCCCACCGACAACGACAAGCGCGTCCGGCGTCGAAACGATCGCCGCCTCGACGGAGGCCACCAGGTGCGCATAGTCCGGCTCGATCAGCGCGACAACCTCGTGGCCGGCCGCGCGCAGTTCAGCGATCACCTGGGGCCCGACGGTGCGACTCTTGCCGAAACAGGCCTCGGGGTTGATGGCGACAACGATGTTCCGCGTCCCCGTTGTCGTCATGAGTTGATTATCCCGGCATTCACCCGACCGTCGCGCTCACCGATTCCCGGGGTGCACTCCCTTCGCCGACCACGGGACGGAAAACCACTGATTGCGTGTGCCAGTACCCCCCTGAGGTATAGCGTAACCGGGCCGTCGTCCTAGGCTCATGGCATGAGGATTACCAAGCACGAACACGCCTGCCTTCAGATCGAGAGCGCGGGGGACACGCTTCTCATCGACCCTGGATCAATGACCACCGCGCTGGTCGGGCTGAAGAACGTCGTCGCCGTGGTGATCACCCACCAACACGCCGACCACTGGACGCCGGAGCAACTGCATCGCATCCTGGATGCCAACACCGATGCGGTGATCTTCGGACCCGCCGGCGTTGCTGCGGCGGCGTCCGGCTTCCGCATCACAGTGGTCAAGGATGGGGACGAGGTGGAGGCCGGGTCGTTCGCGCTGCGGTTCTTCGGCGAGAAGCACGCCGTGATCCACCCCTCGATCCCGGTCGTCGACAATGTCGGCGTGTTGGTGAACGGCCAGTTCTACTACGCGGGTGACTCGTTCACGCTCCCCGGCAGCGTCGAGGTCGATACCGTTGCGGTGCCGGCTGGTGCGCCGTGGATGAAAATCAGCGAGGCGATGGACTATGTGCTCGCCTTGAAGCCCCGCCGCGCGTTTCCTACGCACGAGATGGTGCTCTCAGTGGCGGGCAAGGGCCTGTCGAACCAGCGCCTCAAGGAGATGACCGAGGCCAACGGCGGAGAGTACTTCCCGCTCGAGCCGAATCAGTCACTGGACCTCTAGCCGAGGAATAACGTCCGCTATGAAAGCGGATACCCGGCGCGGACGAGTGCCGCATCCAGCGATTCATTCGACGGCTCCACGAGCACGCTTTCCCCGATGACGAGCGTCGGAACGTTGCCGCGCCCGGAGAGCTGCACCATTCTCTGCTGGCTCTCCGCATCGCTCTCCACGTCGTATTCGTCCCAGGTCAACCCGAGTTCGCGAAGTCGTGCCCTCGAGCGAGCGACGTCTGGGCAATAGGTGTGCCGGGCGTACATCGTGATAACGGGACGACTTTCACTCACGGAATCCTCCAAGGCTGACTTAGCCGTACTTTACCGCGCAGCCACAGTTCTGGGATGATCGCCGGCCTGTCGGAAATGCCATCACGATCCGAACCCGATCATGATGGCGGCACCCCAGACCACCAGAAACCCACCAAGAACCCTCGTGATCGCGGGGCTGGGCACGAGTTTTTCAACGAGCACAACCGCCGCCACAAGGGCGATCCACCACAGGTTCATGACGCCGAGCACGAACAGCATTGCCATCAGGGCCCAGCAGCATCCCACGCAGACGACCCCGTGGCGCATCCCCATGATGGCAGCACCCCGCCCGCCGTTACGCCATTGGTTCAGAAGAAACCCGAGCGGCGTGCGACACTGGCGCAGGCATGCTTCCTTGGCTCCGGTGAACTGATACACGCCGGCCACCAGCAGCACCGTGCCACCCAGCCAACGACTCGTGGACACACCCATCGCGTTGACGAGAGCAACGTCATGCAACACCCACTGGGCTCCGGTTGCCACTACGGCGAAACCACTCCAGGTCACGAGGTAACCCGTGATGAACAGGGCGGTGGAACCGTGCGTGCCCGCCGTGCGTGACCGGATCGTCCGCGAGTACGCATGGATCATCGGAGCGGCCGACGGGAGCATCATTCCCGCCATCATCACCGACCACATCGTCCACATGAGCATGGCCTCCGCACCGCTCCAAGCCGAGGTCATCGGCATCGCGAACGGCGACCCCGTCTCGTTCATCTGCACGCTGAGAAATACCAGGTACGCCCAGGACAGTGCGGTGATGGTGACCAGCGCGATCTTGACCGATCTCGCTGAGGTTGCCGTTGTCGCGGCAAGCAACACGCTCATCAGACATCAGCCCTGGTAGGCGAACGGCGAGAACAACCCGTTTTTCTGCGACATCTCCCATTCGAAGCCGTGATCGGCGAACCTCAGGTGGTCCGATTTTGCAACCACGATTTCCTGACCAGGGGCGATGGCCAGCGGATGATTGGCGATGGTGACCCGTGCGCCGCCTTGACCGCCGATGGCAGTGACGGCCACGTCGGCCACGTCCCCGACCCGCATCGACCGCGACGCGCCTGCGCCCTCGAAGGAGATCGGTGCACTCGCGACGCCGAGTACTTCGCCAATGTGACTGGCGAGAACGGCCGGGTGCCCGCCGAGGGCTCCAGAGAATATCGAGCCGAGGGCCCCTTGTTGCTCGGCTGAGCCGCGATCGTCGAGATAGAGCGCCACCCGCCAAGGTGTCTCAACCATGTGTCCTAGCGAGTGCACGGACAGGGCAACATTGAGCCCGTTCAACAGCAGCCCATCCTGGTCACCATCGTCGATGTGCCAGCCCACCAGGGCAGTGCACTCCCCGATGGTCGGTGCGCCGAGAAAGATGCACGGACATACGGTGTCGCAGTTGCAGGATTCGAAATAGCTTCCGGAAACGTTCCAAGACATGATGACTACCTCCACGATTGTGGGCTGGCGACTCCAACCCTTAGATCCGCAACGTTATGCAGTGAGCGTTCGCTCAACGTTCGGATCCCCGCCGCTCCTGTGGCAGCCACGGGTCAGCCGGGGGGTCCGGTGCTGATCTCGCTCATGCTGGCTTTTTCGGCGGGATGTTCTGGTTGATATGAAACAGGTTCCGTGGGTCATACCGTTGCTTGATCGCCGCCAACCGTTCATAGTTCGGTCCGTACGACTCACGGACACGTCCGGCCCCCTCGTGCATCAGGAAGTTCACGTAGGTGTCCCCCGATGAAAATGGATGAAGTTCCGCCCAGTAGTCTTTCGCCCAGTCCGAGATCGTCTCCGCGTTTGCGGGATCCGGGTCGACTCCAACGATGACAGCGGCCCAACCACCGTCCCTGTGGGCGAACGCTGTGGCATTGGGTCTGACCCGCGCCGCCGCGCCGCCGATCGGATACATATGCATCGTGGAGTGGCCCGTTGGCAGCAATGCACCGTATTTGCGGTGCACTTCGATCGCCTCGTCACTGATGTCGGCACAGAAATCCGACCGCCAGTACCACTGCAAACCTGCCGGATAGAGTCCGTCGAACGCCTGTTGGAGGCTGCTGAATGGCATCTGTCGCAAACCGACCATGACTGGGGATCCGAACTGGCGCACCGGCGCGGTGACCTCGTCTGCCTTGACCAGTGGGCCCGTGTAGCACCAGACGATTCCGCACACTTTGCGTCCCCACAACTCTTCGGGAAACGGTGGCACAGGCGGCACGGTGAGCAGGGCGATCCAGCCGCTGAGTTCCTCGGGCAGGCTCGGCAGCAGTTCGCGGTACCACTGCATGACCGCGCGAGTGTCGGCCAAGTCATAGAAGACAGGGCCGCCCAAGATCACGCCGTGATCGCCGATCGGGTGGCAGGTGAAGGTGAACGAGGTGACCACCCCGAAGTTGCCTCCGCCGCCGCGCAACGCCCAGAAGAGATCGGGGTGATTCTGCGCGTTGGCTTTGACCAGTGAACCGTCAGCGAGCACGACATCCGCCGAAAGCAAGTTGTCGATGGTGAGACCAAACCTCCGGGTGAGATAGCCGATGCCACCGCCCAGAGTCAGTCCGCCGACACCGGTGCTGGCGAGAAAGCCCGATGGTGTGGCCATGCCGAATGCACCGGTGGCGTGATCGACATCGGCCCAGGTGCAGCCTCCGTCGACACGGACCGTGCCCGCGTCGGGGTCGACGGTCGTGCTTCGCATCCCACCGAGGTCAAGAACCAGGGCGTTGTCCCAGACGCCGAGGCCGGCCGCGTTGTGTCCGCCACCGCGCACCGCCAATTCGATGTCGTGCTCCGTGGCAAACCGCACACCGGCGATGACGTCGGCCACATCCCGGCATTGCAGCACAGCGGCAGGACTTCGATCGATCATCGCGTTGTAGACGGCGCGAGCCTGGTCGTACGTGGCATCCTCCGGCAGAATAAGCAACCCTCGCGTGAGAGATGCGAGGTTGCCGTACGGCGGGTCTCCGGCCGTCGGCGTTGTGACAGCGGTGTCGGTCATGGACACACATCCTTTCGATTCCGTGGCGGCGACATCATGGACTGCGATAGGTGCAGCCGTGGCGTCGCCGCGTGAGTTCAGAGGCTAAGCCGTGGGGCGTTCCGTCAACGTTCGCCAGCACCGGTCGAACAGAACAGGCGAGGTTTACGCCTCGCTGAGTGCGATCAGGTCGGCGCGGCAACGTTCCACAAGGCTGATGCTCGACTGCGACCGTGCGGAGGCGACCGCTTGCTGCAGCCGATTGCAGGCCTGTGGGGTCGAGTCGAAGCCGGCACGCATCCTCAGAATCTCGGGCTGCCACCATCGGTCGTCGTGTTCGGTCGCGACGGCGGTGGCCGCATCCAGCACCGCAACGGCAGCCACGGTGTCACCCTGACGGCGATGCAGATCAGCGACCAGCGAAAGCCAGTAGGGCATCCGGGCGAGCGCGCCATCCTGCTCCAGAGCGTTGATCCCCACTCGCGCCAACCGCAGTCCCGCGGCGCCGCCTTCCAGCCAACCGGAGAGCACCATCGCCCACTGCCGGTAGTAGGCAAAGCCATAGCGCTCACACAGGTCGGCCAGCTCTGTCACAATGCCCCGCAGCGCTGCGACATCGCCAAGAAGTTGCCGGGTGATCGCTGCGTAGGCCAAGGCCACGGTCAACGAGTAGGGGTGTTCGATGCCGCGTGCGTCATCAACTGCCGTGACGCTGGCCGCGGCCGCCCCGGCCGCATCGCCCAGAAGCCATCGGGCATGCGCCCACCAGGCGACGGCATGCACCCCGGTGCGAGTTCCGATGGGCAACGAATCGGAATCGCCAGCCAAATCGCACGCTAACCGAAAATGTTCGTCCGCCAAAGGCAGAAGTCCAAGGCTCAGACCCGATCCGGCCAGCGCCAGGTGGGCCTGGGCTGCCAGTGAGGGGTGCTGTTCGGACAGGGTCAGCGATTGCGCGCCCCACTCGTGCGACTCGGTGGTACGGCCTTGCACAAACGTGGTGGAGAACAGCGCGATCGCAGCGGTGCACTGGATTTCGGGGAGCCCGAGGTGCTCGCCGAGAGCGGCGGCCCGGCGTTCGTAGCTTTCCAGTTCCACAAAGGCGTAGCCACGCCACGCGTTCATTGGTGGAAGCAGTTCTTGGAGCACACCGAGTTCTTGACGGTCACGCTGACCACTTGGCGGACGCTCACCGAGCAGGTCGAGGCAGCGCTGCCAGAATCGCACGCTCTCGGCGTGAGCGAACACCGCGGTGGCCTGCCGGGCCGCGCTCTGGTAGTAGGGCAGCGCCCGTTCCGGTCGGCCGCTGAGGTTGTGCTGCTCGGCAAGCTGAGCGGCCACCGTGCCCGGCTGGCCGTGATACAGCAGTTCCAGGGCCTGTGCCAGTCGGCGGTGCAGAAGCCAGCGTCGTGGCGGGCTGATCGTGCGGTAGGCGGCTTCGCGGAGCAGGTCGTGAGCGAAGTCGTAGCCACGCCCTTGTTCCTCGAAGATCCGTCGACGCCACAGGTCATCCACCTGTCGCACCACGGCGTCCTCCGCCAGGTCAGAGGCCTCGATCAACAGATTAAGAGTGAAGTCACGGCCGACGGCCGAGGCAAGTTCAACCACCGTGCGGGCCTGTCCACTCAGGCGCGCCAGTCGGCCATCCAGCATGCCGCGCAGGTCCGCGGGTTGGACCGGACCGGGGGTCGAAGTTCCTTGACGCAACGCCTCGACAAGATAGAACGGGTTGCCTGCGGTCGTTGACATCACCAGATCGAGCTCTTGCGCACTGATCGGGTGGCCCAGAATCGCCGCCGCAAGTTGAGCCGCCTCCGCCGGAGGCAAATTGCCCAGTTGAACCAGTTCAATCTGGCCGGCTGCGCGCATGGAGTTGAATCCGCCGTCGAGGTCGCTGCCACTCAACTCGTCGTCGCGAACCGTGGCCACCACCAGCATCGATGCGGTTCTGGCGAAGGACTTCAGAAACGACAGCCATGACATGGTCGCTTTATCACACCACTGGAGATCGTCCATGGTCAGAAGAAGCGGTCGGCCCACGGCCACGAAGGCCCGCGCCAGTCCTTCATAGAAACGCAACCGCTGCCAGGCATCCGCTGTAGCCCGGCCGCTGCGACCCGGATCGGGCGCGCGATCGTCCTCGGGAACCAACCGGTGCACCTCAGCCTGCCAGAGGGGATCCAGATGCGTGGTGGCCATTCGCAGGTACGGGCTACGCAGCCAGTCGGCTACCGGCGCGAACGGCACCGAGCCGGTGGCCACAAAACACCGTGTGGACACGACCAGAGCGCCTTGGCGACGCACCTCACGGGCGAAGTCGGTGACCAGCCGAGTCTTTCCGACACCGGCCTCCCCCGCCACGGCCACGAGGCCTAAGCGCGTCTGCGCCTCCGCCCACACGGAAAGCAGCCGCTGTCGCTCGGGCTTCCGCCCGACGAATTCCGGAGACAGCGACCACGTCGCAGGCTCGGCAGAGCCGACCTCGGCGGCATCAGACGCGGTGCCGGCGTCAGAAACCGCGGAATCGAACTCGGCCTGGGTCTGCGCCGTCGGCGCGACTCCGAGCTCACGCTCCAACAGTGAGGCGCACTGATGGTACGTGTGAATCGCGCCCGCCCGGTCCCCGGCCCCACGTTGGGCGCGCATCAGAAGGCGATATCCCGGTTCCTCCAGCCGCTGAAGCAGCACCTGGCGGCGGGCGAAGGACATGGCGGCGGTCGGGTCGCCGCGAGACAGCCAATAGCCAGCGACGCCGTCACACATCTCTACGCAGGTGTGCAGGAGTTCTTCCCGCACGCTCAACGCCCAGTCGTCGTAGCAGCCAGGCAGAAAGGGCCCTCGGTAGAGCGCAAGCGCCCGGCTGCCGTAGGAGTCGACCTCGGCGTTGTCATATGACTCGCAGGCGGCGAGCGCCTGCCGGCAGTTCGTGAGAAACTCACGCACGTCGACCACACAGCCGTCACCGCCTCGCCAGCACAGGGAACGGGCATCCACCTGCAAGCAGTCGCTGTCGGGCAGTAGTACCCGCAGTTGATGCAGTTCCCGGCGCAGGTTCGTGCGCGCCTGCGAACTTTCGGAGTCTGGCCACAGCACCCCGGCCAGATGGGCGCGAGGTTGCGGGCGCTCCGGGTGGCTTACCAGGTATGCCAGCAACGACACGGCGCGTGCCGAGCCCGCAAGCTGGGCAGGATCCGCACTGGAGATATCCACCCCACCGAGCAGTTCAATGCGGATCGTCGCGGCCATCATCGCCCCTGACCTCTGGGCAAGGGATCCCCTGCAGGGCCCATGGTACGACCGTGCGTTGTGCAACTGCCAGGGGCCGCTCGAGCCTCCCAGGAGTCGACGAGCCGCACCGAACGTTCGAGTTAGAAGCTGAGGATCTGGGACCCGAAATCCCGAGAACGCCTCTTCGAGACCGCGACCCGGCTCTCCTACTCGCAAGCACTGATGTTTAGAGTCGTGGCGAACGCCGTCGTCAACGGCACCTTTCACTGCTGCCCGTTCACGACCGCCGTTGTTGAACGTCCTCACGATGAAGCCATCCGCGAGATCGTCTAGGACTATCGACACACCGTCGCCGAACACATCGGCCACCTCCTGGGAACCCACCCCGACGACCCCGTCATGTCGCAAAAAATGGTGCTCTACGACGGAGCCATCACTTCAGCGAAACAGACTCACCAGGTCGCACTGGTCGAAATGGGCGCGTCATGGCACAGCAACTCGTACGACGGTGGCACCAACCGGCAGGAGGCTCCGGCCAATTCACCGCCGGTCCGGTGAGCCACGTCGCACGTCGGAGCGAAATCGATGCAATCGGGAACGAGGATGCCTTATCGAGTGTTGAGGCTGAAATGAGCTACGAACTGCGCACCTATACCGCCGCCGAGGGCAAGATGAACGACCTGCTCCGACGATTCCAGAAACACACCATGGCCCTGTTCGAGCAACACCGGATGACTAATATCGGATACTGGATCGCGGCATCCGACCCCAGCACACTCGTCTACCTCATTCGCCACGAAGGCTCTGCACAGGATAACTGGGCCAGCTTCGCCGCCGACCCCGCATGGATCAGCGCCAAGGCTGCGTCGATCGAGGGTGGAGAACTGGTCGCCCGGATCGACTCTGTTCTGCTGACGCCTACCGACTTTTCTCCGCTGCAGAACTGACCAGCTCTCCCCCTGGGTGGCGTCCGGGTGATCATTCTCGGGCGGCGCGTCTGCTGGTCGTCTGCTGTGTGAGGGATTAATTGTGTCTTTCGACGCTCGATCAGGCTGACTCTTCATCAGCTTCGTGAGTGTCTACGTGACGTGCTGCTTGACATTCCAGGAGAGGGCAAGGTTCACACTGTTGACGTAAGGATCTTCCGACCGGCCATGGTCATGATGCGGTGGATCAGAACCGCCATCACTGGAGGGAACGAGAGTGTCGACAGATTTCAAACACCAGAGCAGGAAACCGTCCTTGCTACCATCGGCATGGTGTTGCTACCCGCAGCGTGCTGCGGGGTCCCCCGATTCTCGGTGCCGGAGCGTTCGGTTTTGCCGGTGCCGCTGGAGTGCTTGGCGCGATCGGCGTCGCGCTGGGTGACCCGTGGGTGATCGCCGTGGCGGTTGCCGCCATCACAGGTCTCGTGGCGTGGATCCTGCGCCACAGGCCCGCACGGCCGACACCCACAGCGGATGATTGCTGCTTCCCGAAGAAGTCGGCATCCTCCCGTGCCACCATCGACCACACGGACGCGCATCAGCGCTGACAAAGGGCTCCGCAGCACGCTGCGGAATAGTGGGCTAGAGGTAGCTGCAGACGCTTTCAGGGTCACAGTCGACGGGATCGGCCGCGGCGACCGTATCGTGATATTGGGCGATAGTGGCTCTGAGCGCGACCAGTTCTGAGATCTGACGATCGATGCCTCTGAGCTGTCTGGCCAGCAGATCTCGCACGTGGATACAGGGCGCCTGGCCTGCGTCGCGGACCCGCAGAATGTCGCCGATCTGAGCCAGTGTGAGCCCGGCGTTCCGGCCGCGGTGGATGAAATCCAACCGTGTTACCGTCTCGTCCCCGTAATCGCGGTAGCCATTGGGCGCCCGGCGTGCGGCCGGGAGAAGTCCCCGGTCTTCATAAAACCGGAGTGTCTTTGTCGACATTCCGCTGGCCGCGGCCGCTTCACCAATGCGCACAATGCATCCGTCCAATCCGGTTTCTGCAATTCCGCTCTTGACATTCCACTATAGGTGAAGGTTCAGAGTGAGAGATAGCGGGATCCGCGACGCGATGTCGTGTTCCAGTGGTCGCCGTATTTCAGCCATTCCATGGAGGTTTCGTGTCCGATTCGTCAGTACCCAGGTTCGACCTGGCCATTATCGGCTCCGGTGGCGGGGCCTTTGCCGCCGCTATCCGAGCCATCAACCTCGGCAAACGCGTGGTGATGATTGAGCGCGGCACAATTGGTGGCACTTGTGTGAACACCGGTTGCGTGCCCTCCAAAGCGCTGCTGGCTGCCGCCGACGCACGCCGTGTCGCCCTGGATTCGGGCCGCTTCCCTGGCATCGTTGCCTCGGCGGGGCCGGTGGACATGCCGGAACTGATCAACGGAAAGCGCGCGCTGGTCGAGACGATGCGGGCCACGAAGTACGTGGACCTGATCAACGACTACGGGTGGGAGCTTCGGCAGGGAAATGCCGCATTCTCCGGAACCGTCGACGATCCCTCGTTGAAGATCACAGACGCCGACGGAACCGTGGCACCGGTGCGCGCAGACCATTATCTGGTTGCGACCGGCTCGACTCCGTGGGCTCCCCCGATTGACGGGTTACAGGACGTCGGATTTCTGACCTCGACGACCGCGATGGAACTCGGTGAGGTCCCGCAGTCGCTGCTGGTTCTCGGTGGTGGGTATGTGGCCTTGGAGCAGGCGCAGCTGTTCGCCCGACTCGGCTCGAAAGTGACGATGCTGGTCCGGTCCAGGCTCGCATCGGCGGAGGAACCGGAAGCATCCCGGGCACTCGCCGGCGTCTTCGCCGATGAGGGCATCCGGGTCGTCCGTCTTGCGACCGTCACCGCGTTGCACACCGATCAGAGCACCGGAGAGGTTGTCGCAAGCGCGATGGTGGATGGCAGGCAGGAGGAATTTCGGGCGAGCAAACTCCTCATTGCTACCGGCCGACGCCCGGTCACCGATGGCTTGAATCTGGCAGCTGTCGGTGTCGACGTCGGGGAGGCGGGCGAGGTCGTGGTCAACAGTATGCTGGCCAGCACGAACCCGAGGATCTGGGCCGCCGGGGATGTCACCGGACACCGCCAGTTCGTCTACGTCGCAGCAAACCACGGTGCCCTGGTGGTGGAGAACGCGTTCAACAATGCCTCGCGAGAGGTCGACTATCGGCATCTACCGCGGGTTACCTTTACCAGTCCGGCGCTGGCCGCGGTGGGGATGACGGACAAGGAAGCCACCAAGGCGGGCATCCGCTGCCAGTGCGGGGTGGTGCCGTTGGAGTACATACCCAGGGCTCTAGTCAACCGGGACACCCGTGGGTTCATCAAGATCGTCGCCGACCACGACACCGGGCGCATTGTCGGCCTTACTGTCGTCGCTGACG
>JBDTBD010000087.1:0-51361 GCA_039924285.1 Terrimesophilobacter sp.
GCCGAACGATTACACGCTGGGCTCGCTCCTGATCGTCGAAGTGCTCCTGATCGTGCAGCTGGTCGTGTCGATCGTCGCCCCGTTCACGGGCAATGCCTCCAGCGGCAACGTGCTCGAGTTCTACACCTACCTGATCTCCGCTTTGCTTCTGGTGCCGGCCGCCGGATTCTGGGCACTCATCGAACGGGACCGGTGGAGCACGGTGGTGCTCGGCGTGATCGGCCTGTCCGCGGCGGTCATGCTGTATCGCATGTACCAAATCTGGACCGCTCAGGTGGCCTAATCTTGAATTGATGGCTCACAACTCATTTTCACGAGACTCTTCTTCACGCGCCGTCGGCGTCGGCCGTGTGCTCATCATCGTCTACGGCGTCCTCGCCCTCGGGGCCACCGCGCGCTCGGTCGTGCAGATCATCACCGATTTCGACAAGGCCCCGGTCGCCTACCTGCTGTCGGCACTCTCGGGTGTCGTGTACCTGCTCGCCACCGTCGCACTGCTGGGCAAGGGCCGGCGCTGGTATCTGACGGCATGGATCACGATCGGCTTCGAAATGCTCGGCGTTCTGGTGATCGGGTCGCTCAGCGTGTTCGACTCGCAGTTGTTTCCCGCCAACACCGTCTGGTCGTTTTTCGGCGTCGGATACCTCTTCATCCCGCTCGTGCTCCCTGTGCTCGGGATGCTGTGGCTTTACCACCTGCGCCCGTCCGCCGGCGCCGCAGCCGCCAGCGTCGCCGAGCATCCGACGCGTGAGAATCGTTAGGCGATGCTGTTCTTCACTTCCCTGACGGACGTCCCCGCCGACTTCGGACCCTCAGCGGTCACCATCGGAAAATTCGACGGACTGCACACCGGGCACCGCAGCGTGTTGCGAGCGGTGCGCGACGCCGCGCAGACGGCGGGCCTCACCTCAACGGTGCTCACCTTCGACCGCAACCCGCTCAGTGTCCTGGCCCCGGAACGGTGCCCGGACGCGCTGGTGAGCAACGACCAAAAACGGGAACTGCTGGCGGATGCCGGCATCGAGGCGACAGCGATGCTGCACTTCGACCGGGCATTCAGTAAGCGGTTGCCGGAACAGTTCGTGCAGGACATCCTTGTCGATACGCTGCACGCGCGCGTCGTGTTCGTCGGAGCGGACTTCAAATTCGGCGCACGCGGCGCCGGGAACGTTGCGCTGCTGCAGCGACTCGGGCGCTCGCTCGGATTCCGGCTGAGCGTGGTTGACGCCATGAGCCTCGACGGCACGAATCGGGTTTCCGCGACCGGGATCCGGCAGTTGCTCGCCCGCGGCGATGTCGCAGCAGCGGCGCGACTGCTGGGCCGCCTGCACGCCGTGCGCGGCCCGGTCATCCGCGGCGAACAGCGCGGTCGTACCCTCGGCTTTCCGACCGCGAATCTGTCGCCGAGGCTCGAGGGGTTCATTCCGGCCGACGGCGTGTATGCCGGATGGCTCACGGTCAACGGTGAGAAACTGCCGGCCGCGATCTCGGTCGGCAACAACCCGACCTTTGACGGCGTGCCCGAGCGCCAGGTGGAAGCGCACGTGCTCGACCGTGATGTGGACCTGTACGACAAGACGGTCGAGGTGTCCTTCGTGTCGCGCATCCGAGGTATGGAAAAGTTCGACGGTGTCGAGGCGCTGGTCGCGCAAATCGGGCGCGACGTCTCGCAGGTGCGCGCGCTCCTTCCCGGTGCAACGAATCGGCAGCGGTGATCGACCCGCGCCGATTGTCACTGCGCCAATTACCGCTGTGGGCCGGCCGCACGTTGGCGCTGACCGGTATCCTGCTCGTGGCGTTGAATCTGCGGACCGCCGTCGCGTCGATCTCGCCGATTGCCGCCCAAATCGGCGTCGACATCCCGTTGAGTGCGGTCGGTCTCGGCTTGATCGGCATGGTGCCGCCGGTTGCGTTTGCGACTTCCGGGTTCCTGGCCGCCCCGGGCTCCAGAAGGTTCGGGCTCGAGCGGATGCTGATCCTGGCGATTCTCGCCATGGTCGTCGGGCTGCTGGTGCGCGCCGCTGCGGGTAATTACCCGGTACTACTGGTTGGCAACGTCATTGCTCTGGCCGGTGCGGGTGTCGGGAACATCTTGTTGCCTCCTTTGGTGAAGCGCTATTTTCCCGACCGCATTGGTCTCGTCACGTCCCTCTACGCCACTGTCATGTCGGTCAGCACCGCGTTGCCGGCCGGCCTGGCAGCGCCCGTGACGTCCGCGGTTGGCTGGCGGGTCTCCCTGGGAATGTGGTCGATCCTCGCATTGACCTCCGCGATTCCCTGGATAGTGCTGCTGAGCCAAAACCGCCGGGAGCAAGCGAACCGTCTTGAGGATGGGATCAAGGACCTGACACCGGCACCGGAGCTGCTCGGCCGGATTTGGCGCTCCCGGTTGGCCTGGGTTCTCGCCATCGTGTTCTCGATCTCAAGCTTCCACGCCTACGCAATGTTTGCGTGGCTGCCGGAGCTGCTCGTGCAGACCGCGGGCGTGACTGTGATCCAAGCCGGTGGACTGCTGTCCCTGTTCAGCCTGATGGGAGTGCCGGCGGCGCTCATCGTGCCGATCCTCGCGATGCGCATGAGGAACGTCGGACTGCTCGTGCACGCGGGTATCGCCTGCTTCGTGCTCGGCTACCTCGGCCTGCTGATCTCACCGGCGGCAGCACCGATTCTGTGGGTCGCCCTGATCGGATCGGGCCCGCTGATCTTCCCCGCCTGTCTCGTATTGATCAACCTCCGTTCTCGCACCCACGAGGGCTCGGTGGCACTGAGCGGGTTCGTGCAAGCGGTCGGATATGCGATTGGCGCGCTGGGGCCGCTGCTCATCGGATTCCTCCACGAGCTGACCGGCGGCTGGGGCATCGCGTTGCTGGTGCTGATCGTTATTGCTCTGGCCGGCACCGTCACGGCAGTACTGCTGCGCAAGCCGGTCTTCGTCGAGGATGACCTGCACGTACGCCAATAGTCCCGGTGCCGATGAGTGCAGCGCTGGCCTCGGTAAGCTGAGGCGGTGCCCCCACGCCCCGCCATGCCGCTGTGGGCGGGGCGCACGCTTGCACTGATCGGCATCCTCCTGGTCGCCTTGAACCTGCGCACCGCAGTGACGGCCATTTCACCGATTGCGGTGCAAATCTCCTCGGACATTCCGCTGGACAACCTCGGCCTCAGCGTCATCGGCACACTGCCTCCGATCGCGTTTGCACTGGCGGGGATCTTCGGGGCGTCGATCGCGCGAAAGCTCGGCCTGGAACGCTTCCTGATCATCGCGGCCGTCGCCATGGTTATCGGGCATCTGATGCGCGCGCTCGCTGCGAACTATCCGGTTCTATTTCTCGGCAGCGTCCTGGCCTTCACGGGCATGGGGGTCGGAAACGTGTTGCTGCCGCCCCTGGTGAAGAAATACTTCCCCGACCGAATCGGGTTCGTCACCGCCGCCTACGTCACCGTTCTCACACTCGGGGCGACATCGCCGGCGGTGCTCGCCGCGCCGGTGGCCCATGCCGCGGGCTGGCGCGTGTCGATCGGGGTCTGGGCGCTGGTGGCGCTACTCGGCCTGCTGCCATGGATCGGCGTCGTGCTGCAGAACCGGCGTGATGCGGCCGCGCTTGCTCGTGATTCCGAGCTCGAGAGCGGAACGCCGCTTATCGTCCCGCCGTTCCATCTGGTGCGGAAGATCTGGCACTCCCGCACCGCCTGGGTCGTCGCGATCGTGTTTTCGGTGACGTCGTTCAACGCGTATTCCATGTTCGCGTGGATGCCGGCAATCTTGATCACGACCGCCGGTCAGACGCCGGTGCAGGCTGGGGCGCTGCTCGGCTACTACTCGGCGCTGGGCATCCCGTTCGCGTTGCTGGCACCCATTCTCGCGGCCAGGATGACGAATATCGGGCTGATCATCGAGTTGGGCGCGGCGTTCCTCGTCACCGGCAACCTGGGGCTCATGCTGGCCCCGGCCGCCGCGCCGTGGCTGTGGGTGACCATCGTTGGTTGCGGCCAGGTCATCTTCCCGGTGTGCCTCGTTCTAATTAACCTTCGCGCCCGAACCCACATCGGCTCCGTCGCACTGAGCGGATTCTCGCAGGGCGTCAGCTACACGATCGCCGCGACCGGACCGCTGATGATCGGGCTGCTGTTCGACTGGACCGGTTCGTGGACCGGCGGCTTCGCGCTGTTGCTGACCAGCGCCGTGGTCGTCGCGATCGGCGGCCATCTGCTGCGCAGGCCCCGATTCGTGGAGGACGATCTGCAAAAACTGGCGCAGCGCCGTCCGGCCGGCTAACCGGAGCCGGTGCGCTATACGACGAGTTCGCCGCGGTGGACCAGGGCGGCGGCCCCGATCAGCGGGCCTTCGGACGACAGTGCCGACGGGACCACGCGCACCTTGGTGACGAATCCGAACTGGCGCCGGGATGCCACGGCGGTGTGAATGTGGTCGAACAGCTCCGGGGCGACGTGGGAGAACCCCCCGCCGATGGCCACGAGCTCGAGGTCCACCAGCGCGGTCGCCGATGCGATGGCCTGGCCGATCGCCCGCCCCGAGCGTTCCACTGCCGCCCTGGCGATCGGGTCCCCGGCGCGGAAGCTGGTCGCCAGCTCCTCGCCGTTGGCTCCGGTCCAACCCTGGGCCTGCGCCCAGGCGACGGTGTTGGGCCCGGAGGCGACCGCCTCGACGCAGCCGATCCCGCCGCACGCGCACGGGTCGTCGAATCCGGCCACCTCGACGTGGCCGATGTGGCCGGCATTGCCGGTCGGTCCGGATGCGGTGTGTCCGCCGAGGATCAGACCGCCGCCGATCCCCGTTGAGATCACCATGCCCATCACGTTCCCGCAGCCCTGCGCCGCGCCGACCCAGTGTTCGGCCAGTGTGATGCACAGTCCGTCCATGCGCAAGACGACCGGCAGGGCGGGAACAACCGCGGCCACCTGGTCGCGCAGCGGGTAGTTTCGCCACACCGGCAGGTTCAGCGGCGACACGAGCCCGGCATTCTCGACGACCGGTCCGGCTGCCCCGATGCCCACTCCGGTCACGCTCGCTCCTGCGGGAACCGCGGCGAGTGTGCTGGTCAGCGCCGCGTCGACGCTGGCGGCCAGTTCGCTCGAGCTGCGCAGCGGACCGGTCGGCTGGCGGAATCGGCTGCCGGCCAGCACGGCGCCGGTGTCGTCGACCAGTGCGGTCTCCACTTTCGTGCCGCCTAGATCAAGGGCTAAGGCGAGCGCGTGGGGCATGTCCACAGCATATTGGACGGTCGCTAACGTAGCGTTGATCCGGTGATAGCAGCATCGGGGTTCGAGATCGAGCGCAGAATCGAACTCCCGCCGTCGATCGTGTGGGATGCCCTCGTGGACCCGGAATTAGCGGTCGGCTGGCTCGCCGACGCCAGCATCGACCTGAGGGTCGGCGGCCATTACGACCTCACCTGGCACCGCGACGGAGTGCGGCGGGTGGGTCCGGGCGTGATCACGGAGCTGCGGGAGCGCACGCTTCTCACCGTGGATACGGCGCGGCACGGCCTACTCTCGTTCCATCTCGACGAAGTGCCCGGCGGCAACCGCGGCACCAGCACGCAGCTTCGGCTCAGCGTGAAACTCGGCGTCGATCCGCGGTCCGTGGCGAGGGTTCGGGCGGACTGGGAGACCCGGCTCGACCAGCTGGAGGACTTGCTGCGCGGGCATCCGGTGGACTGGATGAACTGGGTGCGCGATTACGGTGACGCCTGGAACGCCTATCTGGAGGAGTCGGAACCTGGTCAGGAGCGGCGGGATTCCTCGTCGAGCACTCCTCGAAGACAGTCCCGATAGTGCACACTGGAGATACGTCGCAGCGGCCGGAGTAGTCAGCGGCACCGCGACCGGGTGGAAGGCAGAATCATGACCATTAATCAGATCAGTTTGGCTCCGGCACAACGCGCCGTGCAGTTAATCGGCGCCGACCTCACCGAGAAGAGCCTCAAACTTCACCTGGAGGGGTTGCCCGGGGTGGATGCCGTGGGCCTTGAGGCGCGTGCCGCGGCGCTGGGAACCCGGTCGATCAAGACCACGTCCAAGGTGTGGGCGCTGGAGAAGATCATCTCCCTCATCGACTTGACTACCTTGGAGGGCGCTGACACGCCGGGCAAGGTGCGCTCGCTGGCGGCCAAGGCGGTCACCCCTGACCCGGCCGACCCTTCAACACCTCGTGTTGCCGCGGTGTGCGTGTACGGGGACATGGTGCCGTACGCGCTCGAAGCGCTGGGTTCCGCGCACGGTGCGGAGGGCATCCGCATCGCCGCGGTGGCGACCGCGTTCCCGAGCGGTCGGGCGTCGCTCGCGGTGAAGCTCGCGGACGTCGAGGATGCGGTGCGGAACGGCGCGGACGAGATCGACATGGTCATCGACCGCGGCGCGTTCCTCTCCGGCCGGTACGGTGCCGTGTTCGATCAGATCGTCGCCGTCAAGGAAGCCTGCCGCCGGGACGACGGGTCTGCCGCGCACCTCAAGGTGATCCTGGAGACGGGGGAGCTGAACACCTACGACAACGTGCGGCGCGCATCCTGGCTGGCGATCCTCGCCGGGGCGGACTTCATCAAGACCTCCACCGGCAAGGTATCGCCGGCGGCCACGCTGCCGGTGACGCTGCTGATGCTGCAGGTCGTCAACGATTGGTACCGCCTCACCGGCGAGAGAATCGGGGTGAAGCCGGCCGGGGGCATCCGCAGTTCAAAAGACGCCATCAAGTACCTGGTCACGGTCGCAGAGACGGCCGGCGAGGAGTGGCTTCAGCCGAGCCTGTTCCGGTTCGGCGCGTCCAGCCTGCTCAACGACGTGCTGCTGCAACGGCAGAAGATCACGACCGGCCACTACAGCGGCCCCGACTACGTCACGATCGACTAAGGACACTCCGATGACATTTCTCGATTACGCACCGGCTCCAGAGTCGCGCTCCATCCTGCACCTGAAGAAGAGCTACGGGCTGTTCATCAACGGCGACTTCGTCGACGGACACGGCACGCCGTTCACCACGATCTCTCCGGCCGACGAGTCGCCCATTGCACAGATCGCCTCTGCCAACGCTCAGGATGTCGACGCTGCGGTCGCCGCCGCCCGCCGCGCCTACGAGACCACCTGGTCGCGGATGTCCGGCTCGGACCGCGGCAAATATTTGTTCCGCATCGCCCGCCTGGTGCAAGAGCGCACGCGGGAACTCGCGGTAGCAGAGAGCCTGGACAACGGCAAGCCGATCAAGGAGAGCCGCGACGTGGACGTGCCCATGGTCGCTGCCTGGTTCTTCTACTACGCAGGCTGGGCGGACAAGCTCGACTACGCCGGACTCGGCGCCGGCCCGCGCCCCCTCGGCGTTGCCGCCCAGGTCATCCCGTGGAACTTCCCCCTGATGATGCTGGCCTGGAAGATTGCGCCGGCGCTCGCGGCGGGCAACACCGTCGTAATCAAGCCGGCGGAGACCACACCGCTGTCGGCGCTGATCTTCGCGGAGATCCTGCAGCAGGCGGACCTGCCCGCCGGAGTCGTCAACATCATCACCGGTGCCGGTGACACCGGGTCGGCGCTGGTCAACCACCCGGATGTGAACAAGGTGGCCTTCACCGGCTCGACCGCGGTCGGGCGGGCGATCGCGAAATCCACCGCCGGCACGGGCAAGAAGATCACGCTGGAGCTCGGTGGAAAGGCCGCGAACATCGTCTTCGACGACGCCCCGATGGACCAGGCGATCGAGGGCATCGTGAACGGGATCTTCTTCAATCAGGGACACGTCTGCTGCGCCGGGTCGCGCCTGCTGGTGCAGGAGAACGTTCACGACGAGGTGATCAGCCGCCTCAAGCAGCGCCTGTCCACACTGCGGATGGGCGACCCGCTCGACAAGAACACCGACATTGGCGCGATCAACTCCCGCGCGCAGCTGGAGCGCATCCGGACGCTGTCGGATGTCGGCGAGGCCGAGGGCGCGAAGCGGTGGAGCGCACAGTGTGTCATCCCGGACAAGGGGTTCTGGTTCGCGCCGACCATCTTCACCGGAGTGTCGACCAGCCACCGCATCGCCAGAGAAGAGATCTTCGGACCGGTGCTGTCCGTGCTCACCTTCCGCACCCCGGCCGAGGCCATCGCGAAGGCGAACAACACGCCGTACGGCCTGTCCGCGGGGATCTGGACCGATAAGGGCAGCCGCATCCTCGCGGTGGCAGACAAACTCAAGGCAGGGGTGGTGTGGGCGAACACGTTCAACCGGTTCGACCCGTCCAGCCCGTTCGGCGGGTACAAGGAGTCCGGCTACGGCCGTGAAGGCGGCAGGCACGGCCTGGCCGCCTACCTGCAGGCGCCTTCCGCGCTCCCTATGGTCGAGCCTGCCGCGAACCCCGCGCGCAAACGTCGCAACTCCACGAAGGGAACCCGCAAGTGACCCGCCTGGCAGTCCCCAAAACCTACAAGCTCTACATCGGCGGCGCGTTCCCGCGGAGCGAGTCCGGGCGTGTCTACGAGGTCGTCACCAAGCGGGGCGCATTCATCGCCAACGCGGCGAAGGGGTCCCGCAAGGACGCGCGGGATGCGGTCCGCGCGGCCCGCGCGGCCGTCTCCGGCTGGGCCGGTGCCACCGGCTACAACCGCGGACAGGTGTTGTACCGCATTGCCGAGTTGCTCGAGGGCCGCCGCGTGCAGTTCGTGGACGAGATCCGCGCCGGCGAGGGTGTCTCCGAGACGGTCGCACAGCAGCAGGTGGACTCCGCGATCGACGTGTGGGTCTGGTACGCCGGATGGGCCGACAAATACGTGCAGGTCGCCGGCAACACCAACCCGGTCGCCGGACCGTACTTCAACATTTCCACGCCGGAGCCCACCGGTGTCGTCGCGGTGATCGCCCCGCAAGACTCCTCGCTGCTGGGCCTGGTAAGCGTGCTCGCCCCGGTGCTGGTCAGCGGCAACACCGCGGTGGTCGTCGCCAGTGAAACGCTACCGCTCAGCGCGATCAGCCTGAGCGAGATCCTCGCCACCAGCGACGTCCCCGCCGGAGTGGTCAACGTGCTCACCGGATCACCCGCCGAGATCGCGCCGTGGCTGGCCAGCCACGCCGACGTGAACGCGCTCGACCTGGCCGGTGCCGAAGCCCTGGACTGGATAGACTTGCAGATCGCCGCGGCAGACACGCTCAAGCGAGTGCTGCCGCCGGAGCCGGGCATCCCGGCACCCTCCGTGCACCGGATCACCTTCTTCACCGAAACCAAGACCGTGTGGCACCCCAAGGGCCTGATCTAACCCATCCCGCTGCGAGACCTGTGCCCCATTCTGTGAGCCGTTTCACGGAGAAACCGACACCGCGCTGCCTGTGTACCGGCCCGGATGGGCACTAGAGACAAAAACTCCGTGAAACGGGATCTGGGGGACGTTCAGGGTAACTCTTGTACCGTGGTCGGAGGAAAGACTGGCACTCGCCGCCGCGACGCTGGGTCGCAGTGAACTGGGCCAACCACATGGCTGCCAGTGGCGCCATGCAACACAATCCGAGCCTTGCCAACCAGGTCCCGAGCGGGTGGAGCAGCGTGGCTGAGAACGTTGCGCAGGGACAACCCACCGCCGCCGAAATGCACAGAGCCTGGATGAACTCGCCCGGCCACGTGCCAACGTCCTCGGCGATTACACGTCGATCGGCGTCGCCTTCATCAACGTGAACGGCGTTGGCGCCACCTTCGGGAGCGTCACCCGCGCTCGCCGAGAAACGGACCGCGTCAACCGAAGCGGGGCAGGCATCCGGCACGCTTCCCTCGCCGGATGCGACGAACCCACCCTCCACCGCACAGTCTCGTCACGTCGGCGACAACCCCGCTGGCGCGCTCACTGCCCTGGGGGCTGGCTCTGGCTACAGCTGTGGTGCTTCTCCTCCAATCAGCACGCCGAGGACGACGACACCAGTGACGACTGCCCCATCAGCTGAGAGAGAACTGTTACTGGTAGCTTGTGAAGGTTGCCCCCCTAGCGTTTCCCCGAAGGCCAACGCATGATGGAAGGCAGAGGAGGTCGAGCATGCCCGAGTTCAAGAACCCGCAGTTCAACGCCATCGGTCCTCACGCATCCGGTTCGGAACGCGCCGAGCGCACGATGGTCTTCCTCGGCGACAGCCTGACCGAGGACGGCCACTGGTCGGAGTGGTTCCCGGATTCCAACGTCCACAACATGGGTCGTGGCGGGGATACCACTAACGGCGTGCTCGCCAGACTCGGCGAGGTTGTGGCTGCGGCACCGGATGAGATCTTGCTGCTCATCGGCACGAACGATCTCGCCACTCGGCAAACGGTGGAACACCTGGTGCGCAACACCCAGTCGATCATGGTGGACCTGCGCCGCGACCTTCCCGGCGCGCGCATGCTGCTGCAATCGATCCTGCCGCGTGCACGCGAACTCGCGGAGCAGATTCAGACCGCGAACATCCACCTGCGCCAGTTCGCCGCCACGGTGCGGGCACAGTATCTGGACCTGTGGCCGGCAATGGCGATGGAAGACGGGGAGTTGAACCCGGTATTTTCCGACGACCGCTTGCACCTCAATGCCGCAGGATACGACGCCTGGCTGGGCGAGTTACGGCCGGCATTGGAAAGGCTCCGCGATGAGCCGCCGATGAGTCGGCCGATTCAAGCCATCCACCTCGACGAAGACTCGAACCCGACCTATTACTGATCGGCACTGGTTACCGGTCGCTACTGCGTAACGCGTCGCGAAACGCCGCCAGCGCTTTCTGCCTGAAGAGCACAAAGCGCACCAGCATCAGAGTGCTGGCGCCGTCGACCGGGTCAGCACGCTCGTGAAGGTAAGCACGCACAGTTTCCACGGCGATCCTGGCGGCATCCCGCATTGGCCAGCCGTACACCCCTGCCGAGACAGCCGGGAATGCGATGCTTGTCGCGCCGAGCTCCTCGGCGACCCGCATCGACTCACTGTATGCGCTCGCGAGCTGGTGCGAACGGTCCTCCAGCGCTGACCACACCGGCCCGACGGTGTGGATGACGTGAGTCGAGGGCAGTCGCCCGGCGGTGGTAGCGACGGCAGCCCCGGTGGGTAATCCGCCGACCAAGGTGGTGCGACGCAGTTCGCGACACGCGTCGAGGATAGTGGGGCCACCGACACGGTGGATGGCACCGTCGACTCCGCCACCACCAAGCAGCGAACAGTTCGCGGCGTTGACGATGGCGTCCACGTGCTGAGTGGTGATGTCCCCACGCACTGCTTCGATTTCGGTCACCGCCTCATTCTTGCCGCATACTCTGGTAACCATGACCTCGTATCCCACTCCGGCCTTCACCCGTCCAGCCTTGGCTCCCGGCCTGCTGGGCGCGATCGTGCTGCTGGCCGGTCTGGCGCTGTTCGAAAGCGATGCGTTCCTGTACATCCGGTTCGGGGCCAGCATCCTGGCGCTGATCTGCTGCGTGTTCGTCTATCAAGCCGGGCAGTGGTGGTGGTGGGTGCTGCTCGTGCCCATCGTCGTGGTGTGGAACCCGGTATGGCCGCTGGCATTGCACGGCCAGTGGTGGGTCGCCGCGCAGTTCGTCGCAGCCTTGGGGTTCGTCGTGGCCGGCGTTTTCGTCAAGGTGCCCAACCCCGAAGACCGCAACCAGCGGCGTCGGTGAACCCCGCACTGCTCCTCGAGGTAGCGGACGCCCTCGAAGCCGCGCATCTCGCGTTCACACTCGTCCGCGGGGACACGTCCGCCCCCGTGCTTGCCATGGATGCCGTCGATCGCGCGGCAACGTTCGGCGTTTTGGCTCGCGTCTTCGTCGACGATCGGGTCTACGCCGAGGAGATTCCGGTGCCGGATGTGCCGCCGACGCTCGTCCTCAGTCCGGTGCTCGTGTCAACTGTGGCACCGGTCAGCGATCCATCGCCCAGCGCGTTTCGCTTCTTCCGGGCCGACGACACCGCGAGCGGACTGCCGCGCACCCAAGTGCAAGTCGAATTCTGGTCGATCGGGCCCGACACGATCATGCTGCCCCGACCAAACGCGCTCACTCGCGTCGCACTCCCACGACGGGAGGCAGTAGCCACCACAGTCGAGCGATTCGATCGACGTTGGCCTACCTGGCAGGGCATGTTTTCCGACCTTGCCACCGATGTATCATTCGACATCGATCTCGTGTACTCCTGGGTGGCAAACTCCGGCCCCGACTGGGAGAACGCCCGCCGGCAGCGCATGGCGGGCTATCACCTCGGCGAGGAAGACGCTTCCGATGCCCGCTACCGTCAACTGGATGAGCTGAAGTACGCTCTGCGCTCGGCGTGTCGGTTCGCGCCGTGGGTGCACCGCATCTTCATCGCCACCGATTGTGCGAAACCCGACTGGCTGGCGGATGATCCACGGATCACGCTGGTGCACAGCGACGAGTTCTTTGCCGACCAGTCGGTGCTTCCGACCCATAATTCCCACGCCGTCGAAAGTCAGTTGCACCGGATTCCGGGCCTGGCAGAGCATTTTCTGTATTCGAACGACGACATGTTCTTCGGGCGTCGGGTGGAACCAAGCATGTTCTTTTCGCCTGCCGGAGTGAGCAAGTTCATTCAGTCCCCGAACCGGATCGGCTTGGGAGACGTCTCACCCTCGCGTAGCGGCTACGAGAACGCCGCCCGCGTCAATCGACGCTTGTTGCGGCAACGCTTCGGGCGCACGATCGCGCGGCACCTCGAGCATGCGCCGACCCCGCTACGCAAATCGGTGCTGTTCGACCTCGAGCGGGAGTTCCCACTGGACTTCGCCCGCACGGCCGCCAGCGCCTTCCGATCGGCTACGGACATCTCGGTGACCAATTCGCTGTACCACTATTTCGCGCTGCTCACCGGCCGGGCTGTCGTGCAGACCGAGGCCCGCGTCAGCTACATTGACACGACGATGACCTCGGGATTGGCCGACATGGCGGAATTGCTCGAGCGCCGGTGTGTCGACTTCTTCTGTCTCAACGACGGCAGCTCCCCGGAAGTCACGGTCTCCGCTCGCGCCAGCGCGCTCGCGCGGTTCCTGGAGAGCTATTTCCCGGTCCCCGCCCCCTGGGAAAATCAGGTCACCGGCTTCGACACACAAACGCCCATTCGTGGCATAAACTGATCACGCACCCTACGGATCCACTCACCGCCTCGACCTTGCCCTTGGGCCAAGTTGCTCGAGTCAGGCTTCGTAACATTTCGCACCTTGCTGCTCGGCGTCCGCGCCGCGTCAGGCAGAGCGCGTCGACAGGCCGCGGGGAGGCATCGGAGTGAGGGGCACGAGTTCCAAGGAGGAGCATGGCTCGATCGGGCCAAAGTTCGGCGCACGCCGGCAAGGGCACTACCACGCAGCGCAGGCCGTCTCAAAAGCGGTCATCGCAGCGACACACGCGTCCCGGTGACGACACCGGGCTGATTCCGGTGCTTGCGCGCGCCGTGCGGGAGGTCGAAAACGCCGCCGGGCGCGGCAAGGTCGGTCCGAGCAATCGCACCAAGTTCCAGGTGATCGCGCTACTGATGCGTGAGGAGCGGGCACGTGCCAAGACGGATGCCGAACTCACCGACGCGGAACGCACCGAACTGCTCAAACGACTTGACGGCGTTGCCACCATTCTCGCGAAGACAGCAGCCCGCGACACGTCCCTGATTCAGCTTCTCGCCGAAGAGACCGCGGTCACGGATGCCGCCAGAACGCTGCGCCGGGACATGCTGATCGCTTCCGGCGCGCCGCTGTCGCCAGACGAATTGATCATCACCACGGAGCCCGTCGCCGTCGCCCCTGCCGCGGAGAAGCAGGTCGTTCCGCTGTCCGTGCGTCAGGCGCGGATGGCCAACCCGTTCCTGGCGCCGGACTTCAGCGCAGCGCAGGCTAAACCGAAAACGATCGGGCGACTGGCGAATTGGGAGCTGCTCGACCCGCTGTTCCGTGCGTTCGAATACGGAGCCGGTGGGGGAGCCGCGACGATGGAGTTGCCGGAGGCGACCTCGCTGAAGTCGCCGGGCAATCTCGACCTCATGCGTCACCAGGCACGGCTACTGGCCGAAGTGAAAAAGGGCCACCGCACGTTCCTCCTCGCCGACGAGCCGGGGCTGGGGAAGACCGCGCAGGCGCTGCTCGCGGCGTCCGTCGCGCACGCCTATCCGCTGCTGGTCGTCGTGCCGAATGTCGTCAAGACGAACTGGGCCCGCGAGGTGGAACTGTGGACGCCCAAGCGCACTGCCACGGTGGTGCACGGCGATGGCAATGACGTTGACGCGTTCAGCGACGTCGTCATCGTCAACTACGAGGTGCTCGACAGGCATGTCGGCTGGCTGGGCCGGTTCGGGTTCAAGGGCATGGTCGTCGACGAGGCGCACTTCATCAAAAACCTCAAGTCTGAGAGGTCGAAGCACGTGCTCGCGCTCGGCAAGAGCATCTGCGCGGCGCGGCCCAACGCGTTGATGATGGCGCTGACCGGAACGCCCCTGATCAACGACATCGAGGACTTCCGCGCGATCTGGCAGTTCCTGGGCTGGATCGACGGTAAAAAGCCCACGCCGGCGCTCATGGAGAAGCTGGAAGAAACCGGCCTCACCCCGGCAGACTTCGGGTTTTTCGCCGAAGCGCGTCGCGCTGTCATCGACATGGGGATCGTGCGCCGCAAGAAGATCGATGTCGCCGCGGACATTCCGGCCCGCCGCGTCGCCGACATGCCGGTGGAGCTCGACGACGACCTGGGCAACAGCATCCGCCAAGCCGAGGCCGCCCTCACCGCACGTCTGCTGGAGAAATACCGGCGCGTGCTTGCCGCCAAACCCGACGGAAACCCCGACGATCTCATGCGCGTGGTGGCGCACGCGGAGCTTGAGGAGTCGAAGGCTGCGAAAACGGGCGAGAACGTGTTCGCCATGGTGCGTAAGATCGGCCAAGCGAAGGCGGTGCTCGCCGCTGACTACACCGCGCAGCTGGCACGGAGCGTCGGCAAGGTTGTTTTCTTTGCGAAGCACATCGACGTGATGGACGCGGCGGAAGAGCACTTTGCCAAGGTCGGGTTGAAGTCGATCTCGATCCGCGGCGACCAGACGTCGGCGTTTCGGCAGAAGCAGATCGATGCGTTCACCGAAGACCCGCAGGTGTCGATTGCCGTGGCCTCCCTCACCGCCGCCGGTGTCGGGCTCAACCTGCAGGCAGCGTCCAACGTCGTTTTGGCCGAGCTCAGTTGGACCTCGGCGGAGCAGGCCCAGGCCATCGACCGGGTGCACCGCATCGGGCAGGCCGAACCCGTGACGGCATGGCGGATTATCGCGGCGCACACCATCGACGCGAAGATTGCCGAGCTGATCGACAGCAAGGCCGGTCTGGCGGCGCGTGCGCTGGACGGTTCCGACGAGGACATCGTTTCGGCAGCCAGCGTGCAGCTTGACGCGTTGGTCTCGCTGCTGCGGGACGCCCTCAGCGACTAAACGCTCCGAACTAGTTCGCGATCAACGTCAACTGGAGTCGTGAGTCGACGTAGGCCTCCACCGAGTGCGGCAGCCGCGGGTCCATCCGGATGAGGCCGCCAGGACGCAAATCCATTTCCTCCCCGTTGCTCGTCACGAGAAGGTGCCCGTCGAGCGCTTGCATCAGCAACGTGAACGGGGCGGCATGCTGCTTCAAGATATGCCCCGCGGAGAAGGCAAGCACTATGACGCGCACATCCGGGGTGTTGAGCACCGTGTTGTGGCCAAGGCCCGACGGCGGGACGGGGGCCAGAGCGAACAAGTCAGCGAGGTAGGTGAGCGGCGGTTCGGTGGTATCGGCAGGGTGTGTTCCGTGAATGTCGGCCGGCGCGTTGTGGGAGCGGGAATCGGAAGTCTGCTGGCTCATACCTCAACGGTAGCTCGGATAGTGGCAGGCTGGGCACCATGAAGGTATCGATCAAACGAGTGTATGAAAAACCCGACTCCGCGGATGGCTTCCGAGTGCTCGTCGACCGGCTGTGGCCGCGCGGCGTGAGCAAGGAGCACGCTGAAGTGGACGAATGGTTGAAGGACGTCGGGCCGAGCGCCGAGTTGCGCAAGTGGTTCGGTCACGTGCCGGAACGATTCGGCGAGTTCGCGCAACGATACCGAGCGGAACTGGAAACCAGCGACGCGTTTCGTTCCCTGAAGGACACGGTCGCTGATCATAAACACGTGACCCTGGTATACAGCGCCAAAGATGAGGAGCACAACCAAGCGGTGGTTCTCCGCGATGTGCTCAAGAGTGTCTGAAAGCGCCATCTCCAGGCCCGGCGGGATTCCAGCGCGGTAGAGCATAATGGGCCAATGATTTCCGCCGAACACGCACGCGAGCTTCGGGTCGCGGGCGTCGCGTGGGTACCGTCACCGGGCGATGCGTTCCGCATCGACAGCCCGGAGTTCGACGGCGACACATTCACCGTGAGCGACATGACGATCGAACCGCACGAGTTCGACACGGGCACGATTCTCGGGTTCAACGGCACCACCGAATGGGCGTTGGACTCCGTCGCGCTTGAGGATGCGTTGTGGCTCCCACGGGAGGACCAGTTGCGCGAGTTGCTAGGCACCGCGTTCCGGTCTCTGAAACGCGTCGACGGCGGCTATCGCACCGACGCGGCGATCAGCGGGTCACTCGCGCACTTCTATGACAGCGACCCGGCGGATGCATACGCTCAAGCGTTGCTCGCATTGGTCGCCACCGCCCGGCTGGCCCCAGCGCCCATCGAATAGCTCGTACGGCGTTAGCCAAGACCGCAGAGTCGGCGCACGGCCTGCAATGGAATCGGGAGCCAGTCGGGCCGATTGCGCGCCTCGTATCGTGCTTCGTACAGGGCCTTGTCGAGTTCGAAGGCGGCCAGCAGCGCTGCAGTGTCGCGCGGATCGTGCCCCGACGCATCCGCATAGCCGTTCAGAAACGATTCGCGCGCGGCCTCGACCCAGGCGGTGACCGCGGCAGCGGCGTGCGGACCGTCGGACCGCGCCACGCTGCCCGCAACATACGACAGCGAACGCAGCATCCCTGCGACGTCGCGCAGCGGGGCATCCGGATGCCCGCGTTCGTCCATCGGTCGTAGCGGTTCGCCCTCGAAGTCGATGAGCATCCAGCCTCGGTCCGGAGCCCACAGCACCTGGCCGAGATGGTAGTCGCCGTGGATGCGCTGCAGAAGTGGCCACTGCGCGGTGCCGGCCGCGGTCAGGGCCGCTTCCACAGCATCCGCAAACTCTCCCAGGGACGGCACGTCGTATCGTGCGGTGCGGTAGCGTTCGCGCATCCCGTCCACCATGGCGGCAATCGACTCGGCGGTCGCGGGCACGGTGGGAAACGCCCGCGCAAGGTCCGAGTGCACGTCCGACGTCGCCGCGCCGAGGGAGCGGGCAGGCTCGGTGAAGTCCGCGCCCGCCGCCGCCGCCCGCAGCGCCACCCGCCAGGCGTCTTCGACTCCGGGGAGGAACTCTTGCGCGAACGCGACGTGACCGTGGGCGGGGCGGCCGCTGCGGGGATCGGTCCATGTTCCGGTCAGATAGCCAAGCGGTTTCGGCACGTGCGCGCTGCCCACCGCGGCCAGCGCGCACTGCACTGCGACATCCGGGTTCTCGCCGGGGTGCAGCACCCGGAAGATCTTGCAGATCGCGGGAGTGCCGCCGGCCACCGCGGTATCAACGATGATCGAGGTGTTCGACTGCTCGCCGGAGAGCACTCTGGAGCCGCCGAATTTTGCATGGCCCAGCGTGGTGAGCCCGGTACCTTTCAGTGCGCCATCGCTGCCGCCGCCGGAGTTCGCGGCGCCAACCGTCAGCGCCAGCACCGCGTCGGCAAAGGCGCCATCGTGCGGCCCGTCGTAGTACAGCGTCGCGCCGTCGGTGCCGATGAGCGCACCGCTACCGACCAGCGGTTCTGTGCGGCTCGTGACCGGGATCTGAAACAGCACCGGACGCTCGCCTGAGGTGTCCTCCAGCAGGTGGACCCGGATATCGACGCCCGCTTCCGCAGACGGAAGCTCCCACTGAGCAACGACGGACAATGCCGGCGTGCGGCCCTTGTTGGTGTACCAGCGCTGCCGCGGAACCCACTCACGCAACAACTCCAAAAGTCGTGAGCTGATCATCGTGCCAGGCTACGCCAGCCCCTCGACTGCCGCTTAGCGGGTGGCGGCGAGCATCAGGGTGCGAAAGACGTCCGCACCCACAAAGAGGGAGATGGCGACCACCGCGGGAATCATCGACAGCAGGATGTACACCCACATGGGCGCAGAACCCTGTCCGCCCTGTTTGCCGACGCACACGGTGCGCGCGATGAGATACGCCAGCGGCGACAACAGCAGCCACCAGGGTGTGGCGGCTTTGCGGTGGCCAAGGGTCAAAAGCCGATGTTTGTCGTGTGAGGCGAGCACCGCTGTCCACAGGAAGAAGACGAAGGCGACTGCAACCTGCATGAAGCGGCCGAAATCTTCCAGGACGAGGATGAGGGCCAGCACCGCAGCCAGCTGGATGGCCGGCATGACGGCGATCATCCAGACCGCGGCGGTTCCGGATGCTCGCGGACCTTCCGGCTGCCGAAACTGCACCGGAGTGTTCACCGCCATCGGAATGTATGCGTGAACGAGCTGCGCAGTGTCGACGACGGACGCCGTAGTGCGTTGTCGCTCGAGGTCTGTCGGCCGGGTCTGAGTCAGCGTTCCGACCGAGCCGGCGTTGTCCTGGCCGACGTAATCGTGGGATGCGGATGCGGATGCGGCACGGTGGCTGTGCGAGTCCGCGCTGTATCCGGACGGGTAGGCGCGCGACACCTCCTGTCGCACCGCTGCACCGTGGTCTTTCACCGCACTGTAATCTTTCACCGCACTGTAATCTTTCACCGCACTGTGGTGTTCCGCCGTGACGTGCTGGGTCCAGCCGGAACTGTCCCACCAACGCCGCTGCGGCAGTCCCATGGGATCTGGGTACCAGCCCGCGGGAATATTGGCGACGCTCACATCCGCCATGACTTGTTGCCCCCGATTGCATTGCCTAGTCATCACCCGACGATGACCACGAGTCCAGCCTAAAGAGACGCCTCGGGGTGAAGAATCCCCAGAACAGGGGTAAACATCCGCACAGGGGTAAACATCCGCACAGGGGTAAACATCCGCACAGGGGTAAACATCCGCACAGGGGTAAACCTCCGCACAGGGGTATACCTCCGCACAGGGGTATACCTCCGCACAGGGGTATACCTCCGCGTCCGATGCCCCCCCAGACGGGAGTGGCCCGAAGTGGGGGGCGCGGAGCCTTGACGGCGTCGGATAGCTTTTGGGTATGCGCTAGCCGGGGGGCTAGGGACAACGGTGGCAGTAAGGCCGAGTCGGATCGTGGGGGCGATCGAAGTTCATCACTCGGCCTTCTGCCCACCGTTGCCCAGCACATCCACGAGCACGGGGGACTGAGTCAGGCGGCTAGGCGCGCCGTGACCTCGGCGAGTGACGGGTTGGTGGCACTGGAACCGTCCGGGAACAGCACGGTCGGCACGGTCTGGTTACCGCCGTTGATGGCAGCGACCAGCTCGGCCGTACCCGGCGTGGTCTCGATGTTGACCTCGGTGTAACCCACGCCGGCCCGGTCCAGTTGTGACTTCAGGCGCGAGCAGTATCCGCACCAGGTGGTCGAAAACATCGTGATCGTGCCAGATTCGGGAATGTAGTCCATACCCCGAAGTTTAGGACGCGTTACTGTGAGCGGCGGGGGCACTCTCCCCGGCGCTCGACGAGGTCGCGTGGGCATCCGGTTCGTCGGTGCCGCGCCACACGGATATCCAGTGCATGAGGTGGTACACCACGATCGCCGCGACAGTGCCGAGGATGATGCCGCTGAAGCTGAGTGCCCCGGTGGTGAGAGTGAAGTTGGCGATGCCCATGATCAGCGCGACCGCCGCCGTGAACTGATTCTTCGGCTTGGCGAAGTCGACATGGTTTTCCACCCAGATCCGAACTCCGATGATTCCGATCAACCCGTACAGCGCCGTGGTGACGCCGCCGAGCACCCCGGCGGGCACTGTGAAGATGACCGCGCCGATCTTGGGGGAAAGCCCGAGCAAAATGGCGGTGATTCCGGCGACCCAGTACGCGGCGGTCGAGAATACCCTGGTGGCGGCCATCACGCCGATGTTTTCGCCGTAGGTCGTGGTCGGCGATCCGCCGCTGAAGCCGGAGATCACCGTCGCCAGACCGTCAGCGAACAGCGCGCGGCCGGTCAGCGGATCGAGGTTGCGCTCCGTGAGCTGGCCGACTCCCTTGATGTGGCCCACGTTCTCTGCGATCAATGCCAGCACAACGGGCAGGAACATCAGATAGAGCGGCAGGTATTGCAGGTCGAAGTTCGGCGCGAGGAACGGCGGGAAGCCGATCCATGGCGCGGCCGCCACAGGTGCGAAGTCCACTTCGCCGGCGATGACCGCAGCCAGATACCCGATCCCCACCCCGAGGAAGATCGAGAGTCTGCCGAGGAAGCCACGGAAGATGACCGCGCACACGATGACCGCGATGAGTGTGACGAGGGCGACCAGTGGAGACTTGTCAAAGTTGTCCTTTGCCGCCGGGGCAAGGTTGAACCCAATCAGTGCCACGATGGCGCCGCTGACCACTGGCGGCATCAGCGCGTCGATCCATCGAGTGCCGCCGAGGTGTACCAGGATGCCGACAATCGCAAGCAACGCGCCCACGATCACCATTCCGGCGAGGGCTACCGGTTTGCCTCCCGCGGCACTGGCGGCCGTGATCGGTGCGATGAAGGCGAACGAGGAGCCGAGGTAGCTGGGCAGCCGGTTAGCCGTGATCACCAGGAACAGCAGGGTGCCGATGCCGGAGAACAACAGCGTCGTACTGGGCGGGAACCCGGTGATCAGAGGCACCAAGAAGGTTGCGCCGAACATGGCCACCACGTGTTGTCCGCCGAAGCCGATGGTGCGCCACCAGGTAAGCCGTTCCTCCGGTAGCACAATCGCGTGTGCCGCAACATCGCGGCCGTCTCCGTGCAGCTTCCAAGGCAACGCCATTTTCTTCTCCTTCAGGGGTCAAGTCGAGATTAGTGGCTGAGGCCACCCGCGCGAGACGGCGCGGTTCGATGCGACCGGCGATGGCCTTTGTTACGGGTGCAGTTAATGCCAGCATGGTGGCATGACGGACGACATACGGCAGAACCCGGTGCAAGACGGCGCGCTGGGGGCGACCGACGCTGAACGGATTGCCGGCATCATCGAACAGATTTGCGCGGATCTCGTGCTCGGCATGCAATTCGACGCCGAGGGATTGCTGCGCCAACGGCTGGATGACGCTGCGGTCGTCGTTTCCGATGACCAATTCGTTGCACTCCTCGCTCAAATCAACGAGTAGCTACCGACGCATCGTTTTGGTGTCGAGGTCGGGTTGGCGGCGAAGTCTCACCCGGGGCACTGCAGGTGTGGGGACCGAAATGTCGCGTGTGCCGGGTTTCACTACGCCGGCGTCGGCACGGCAAACCACGGCGGATGCACCGCGACCCTGGGCTGGAAGTCCCACGTGTCGAGGATCGACCGCACGCGCTCGCGCGCCCTGTCGTTGGCGACTGAGATGAGCGAGAAGGCCGCCAGCGGCACCGTGTTTTTGACCAGGAATTCCGCGCGCAGAGCGCTGTCGCCGTCCCGATCCGCCACTATCCGGCGCAGCATCCGCTCGTAGTCGTCTGACGAGGCTCCCGTTGCGGACGCCGAAAAGTGCGAACGCGGATCTGCGGCGTCTCGATCGGACACCACGATATCGGCAGTGGCCGCGTGCTTCATGAGTCCGGCAACCTTGCCCACTGTGCTGACGAAAATCACGAACTCGGATGCAGGCAGGGCTCCAACAGAGGCGGAGAGCCTCGGGTCTGCTGCGCCGGCGCGAATTGCTTCCCACAGCTGCGCGTCAGGCGAGAGGTAAAACGGCACATAGTCCGCCACCATCGCAGCTCCCGCGACGACGGTGGTGCGTCTGAGATTCCGGTTGCCTCCGGATGACATGTCCATCGCCGGCCCCGTCCCCGCCTCACACGCGTCAGCAAACAGCCCGCCGGAACGCACGATGCTCTCGAGGTTGCTCACGTGCGTGACATGGTGAATGCGGTGTTCGGCCACACTCGCGAGCGGCTTCGACGCGCCTGCCACGCGCGTGCTGCCGGAAGGCATCCGTCTGGCGCGTGCGCGAGTCGCGGTGCGTGCTGCGGGATCCGGCTTGGGCAGAACCTTGGGGCTGCACAGGTCGCAGCGGCTGAGTTCAAGTCCGTGGATGCATTCGGTCACAACTGAAATTTTACCCGGGCAACTCCGTGCGGATCGACGACGGAACTATGACCGGTTCGCGGCCACGACTCCTAGGGTGGTGAGATGATCGCTGAGCCCTCAACGAACCCGCTCGCGCGCCGCGGAGCGATTGCCCGCTTTTTCGGCGGTGTTGCCTGCCTGTTCCGCGGATTCCGGCTGTGGGGCACGTCGCCGCGGCTCATGGTCCTCGGCGCGGTGCCGGCAATCATCGTGGGTGCCTGCTACACGGCAGCGATTGTCATACTGGTCGTCAACCTCGCCACCGTCGCCGGGTGGATCACGCCGTTCGCCGACGGGTTCGCACCGCAGTGGCGGGACGCGGTCAGGGTCGCCGCCGGCGTCGCGGTGCTGCTCGCGTGCGTGTTGGTGGCTGTCTTCACCTTCGCGGCGCTCACCCTGGCGGTGGGTGATCCGTTCTACGAGAGGATCTGGCGTGAGGTCGAGCGGCGTGCCGGCCAGGCGCCGACCGAGCCGGATAAGCCAGCCCTCCGGCAGCTGATGCATGGCATCGGCAACGCTCTGCGACTGCTCGCCATCACCGTGCTGTTGGGCGTCCTGCTGTTGGTCGGCGGCGTCATCCCGGTGCTGGGCCAAAGCGTCGTGCCGGTGCTCGGCATTGGCGTCGGCGGCTGGATTCTCGCGCTGGAGTTGACCGGCTTCGCCTTCGACGCGCGGGGCCTTACCGTGCGCCAGAGACGGCGGATGCTCAGCGGTAACCGGGCAGGAGCCCTCGGCTTCGGCATTGCCACCTACCTGTTGTTCCTGGTGCCGCTCGCCGCAGTGGTCACCATGCCGGCCGCTGTCGCCGGCGCCACCTTGCTCGCCAGGGGCGTGCTTGCCGAAGGTGCGGCCACGGTGCCGCGCCGGCCTTGAACAACGACCGCGTGTGGCCGCCCTAGTCTTGCGCCTGTGACCCTGGATGGACTGCGGGAACCAGACCCGGTTCCCCGGCGGTGCGGCTAGCATGGCCCCGCCACATCGGCGTCGCCAGCTCGTCCCCGATGCGGCCGGCAGACTCAGCGCGGCCGGCTGCATCTTCGCTAAAGATGAGACGCGCTTACTGATCGGTGCGGCGCTGTCGCCGGCGGAACTGTAACGCATGGTCGACTTGCGCCTTGCCGGGACTCCACTGGAGCACATTCTCGGCCGGGCCGAGTTTTGCGGGCTGCACATTCGCGTCGATCCTGGAGTTTTCGTTCCGCGTCGACGCACCCAGTTCCCGGCACGCCAGGCCATCTCCCTTGCGCGGCGCGATGCCACGGCGGTCGAGTTGGGCTGCGGCTCCGGTGCGGTCGCCACGGCGATGGGCTCGGCTCGTTCGCACATCCTGCTGTACGCCGCGGACATCGATCCGGCTGCCGTGCGCTGCGCCAGGGTGAACTTGGCGGGGGCCAGGGCCAGCGTGTTCCAGGGGGACCTTTACGACCCGTTACCCGCGAGCCTGCGTGGCCGGGTTGACCTGCTTCTGGCCAACGCCCCCTACGTTCCCACCGTCGCGATCGGGACGATGCCGACTGAGGCGCGCGTGCACGAACCCACCGTGGCCCTCGACGCCGGCATCGACGGTCTTGAGGTGCAACGCAGGATCGCAGTCGTGAAATTCTTCGGTGCCACGGGTTGAGCGTTTGCGTGCTGCACTCGAAGAAGCTCGACGCGACGCCCGTGATGGGCACCCGGTCGGCTATTGGACGATGCGGCTGAAGTAAGGATCACTGAAGTGAGGGTCCGAGGAGTAGGAGCTCGGGCTACCGCGGCGCTGGAGACCTCAGCGCGTGAGCATGCCGGCGCGCTCCGGATGCCTGTCGAACCAGTCGCCGACGTACCAGCACATCGGCACAACGTGGAAGTCGGTGCTGGCCTCCACATCATTCACCGCGAACTCGACGATCTCGCTGGCGAGGCCCTTCCCGCGGTGCGCCGGCGAAGTGTAGGTGCGGTGGAATGAAATCGACGCGCCGTTGATGGCGTAGTCGACGACACTCGCCAGCTCTCCGTCGATCCGAAGCGCATACCGGTTGTTTTCCGGCTCATGAACGAGTTCCTTGGCCATGATTCAACGGTACTCTCGGCAGACGCGGATTCCTGGTTCGTCGTCATGCTGGTTTTATCCGAAAACCAGCCTTGCAGGGAGGAGCACAAGTGACTACTTGGTGGACCAGTGACACTCACTTTTCGCATGCGAACATCATTGAGTATGCGAATCGGCCATTCGCCGACGTGGACGAAATGAATGCCGAACTCATCGCCCGCTGGAACAACCTTGTCGCGCCCTCCGACGACGTCTGGCATCTCGGCGACCTGGCGCTCGGCCGGGACATTGAGGCCCAGGTGGCGTTGACTGCGGCCCTGCAGGGTCACCGCCGTTTAGTTCCGGGTAACCACGACAGGGTGGCGAGCTTTTTCGAGGGCGGCGACCAGCGCGAAAGGTTCCGGCCCGTCTACGAGGCCGCCGGCTGGGAGATCATGCCGGAGCAGTTCGAGCACCGCATCGCTGGATTTCGGATGCTGGTCAGCCATTTTCCGTACGCGGGCGATTCGCGCGACGGACCGGATCGGTACCAGGCGAACCGGCCGATCAATCGGGGGCTGCCCATTCTGCACGGCCATGTACACACGAAGTTCGCCGAGCGCGGGCGCCAGTTCAATGTCGGTGTGGATGTACGGGGATACGCGCCCGTGCCGCAGGGTACGGTGATCGCCTGGCTGGAGCAGCCGAAGGAGGACGAGTGTGGTCGCTGACAGGGGTTGCACCCTCGTCTAGAGCGGGTATGACTAGGAGGCTAACGGAAGGACACGCCATGAGTGCACAAAAGTATCGTCGGCGCGGCACCGAGACCGACACGGGCTCGGCGGCAGTGCCCTTCGAATCCGAGCATTCGCTCCGGGAGGATGTTCTCGAGCGCGAACAACGCAACTTCGGCGGCATCAAAGTGGGCTCGGCGTTTTTCGGCTGGGTCGCGGCAATGGGGATCGCCGTACTGCTCACCGCGCTGGTTGCTGCCACCGGAGCTGCCATCGGCCAACGAACATCCGGCAACCTCGAGGCAGCGGTGAGCGGCAACGCGACCGCCATCGGGATCTGGGGCGCCGTCGCGCTCGCGGTGATCATGTTCATCGCCTACTACTGCGGAGGGTATGTCGCAGGCCGGATGGCCAGGTTCAACGGCGCGTTGCAGGGTCTCACTGTCTGGTTGTGGGCCGTGGTCATCGCGATTGTCGTGGCCATTCTCACCGCCATCGCCGGCTCCCAGTACAACATCCTGGGCAATGTCAACGGATTCCCGCGGATTCCGATGACCACAGCCGACCTCACCACCGTCGGCATCGTCACCGCCGTCGTGATCGCCGTGGTGAGCCTCGGTGGAGCCGTCCTCGGCGGTATCGCAGGAATGCGCTACCACCGTCACGTCGATCGGGCCGGGCTCGGCCGCTAGTCATCGGCGTAGTTCGAACCGGCCACCGCCGGTCGGCGCTAGTTCGACGACCTCGACAGCGTCGACCGTGGCCCACCGCGGACCCGACTCAAGCCAGACCAGCAGTTGCGACACGCGGTCGGCAGGCCCTTCGACTTCCACTTCGACGGTGCCGTCGGCACGATTTCGGGCGAAACCGGACAGTGACAGCCCGCGTGCCTGCGACCTCGTGCCCGCGCGGAAACCGACGCCCTGCACCTGGCCGTGCACGAGCGCACGTCGCCGAATAACCTGCATCGTCATACGCTACCCGCAGCGGATCAGGAGTCGATTCGGCGGAACAGGCGAGCCGGTTTGCCCACTGTGCCGATGCGACGCCCGCCGGTTGCCCTCAGCCGACGCTCCATGGCCCGCCGGAAGGTATCGCGCATCAGCGGCGCTCCGGCAACGGCCTCGTGCAGTCGTTGCAGTTCGAACAGGGTGAACTCCTCGCCCAGAAGTCGCCAAGGATCCGGATTGTCCGCGTAGTCGGCCCGCACCCGATCGACCGCGAGCGTGACGATGTCATCGTGGTCGAATGCGAGCCCGCGCAGCCGTGCGACGGGCTCAACGGCCACACCGCCCAACGCGGCCGGGGCCACCAGCACGAGGTGCGCGACAGAGACGACCCGGCCTCTACTGTCGCGGCGCGGCGCATCGAACGCGTGCAGTTGGGTCGGCGTCAGATCGTGAATACCCGCCGCGTCCCGCAGCGATCGACACACCGCATCCGCCAGCGATTCGCCCTCGTGCACGAACGTGCCAGGCAACCGCCACTTTGTGTCGTGTGACACCAGTGCGACGCACAGCTCCGCCTCGAAGATGGTAAGCACGGCAGTGTCGACGGCGAGCCACGGATGCGGATGTTCTGGAAGTTCGCTCGAGCGGCTGCCGGTGTTCTCGCTCACCCGGCAATACTCGCATACCCGCAGCGATCCGGGTCACGTGGTGCGGGTTCGGTCAGCGCCCGTGCTGTGACAGTGCGGCCTCGATGCTCTGCACGACCTCCGGGGCGCCGGGCTTGACGGCGCTGCGGGACCGGTGCATCTCGCCGGAGGGGGCGATGAGGAACTTTTCGAAGTTCCACTTGACCCTGCCTGCCGCGCCGTTCGCATCCGGCATCCGCGTCAACTGCTCGTACAGCGGATGCTGCGACCTGCCGTTCACACGCGTTTTCTCGAACAGCGGGAAGTCCACCGCGTAGGTGGTGTTGCAAAACTCTGCAATCGACTCAGCACTGCCGGATTCCTGCATCATGAACTGGTTGCACGGGAAGCCGAGCACGGTGAAGCCGCGGCTGCTGTAGGTTTTTTGCAACTGTTCCAGCGCGGCATACTGCGGTGTGTGGCCGCACTTCGAGGCGACGTTCACCACGAGAACCACGTTGCCCGCATACTCGGCGAACGTGGTGCGGCGTGCGTCGATGGTGGTGAGGGGGATGTCGGGGAGAGACGTCGTGTGCCGGGCCATGCTTCGCAGTGTAGGTCGGCGGTGATCGGAACGCGTCGCTGCCGCCTTCGAGTTTGCTGGCAGCCGGTCAGCAGCGACGCTGGGTGGCGAGCGCGAAGCGGCCGAACACCGCCTCGCCGAGCCGACGCATCAGCGGCTGCGCCGCGGCGAAGTCGTCCTCTATCCGTGCGCGCACGGAGGCGCTCAAATCGGCCGCCATGGCCGGCGCCGCAAGCCAGGCCTCGAGCATTGGCCGGTCGACTTCGAGGTGGAACTGTGTGGCGACCGCGCTGCCGATCCGGAATGCCTGGTTCGCGGTCTGCGCGGATCCCGCGACGACCGTCGCGCCGGCCGGCGCCTCGACCACGTCTCGGTGCCAGTGCAGCACCGGATGCGTGGTGCCGGAAACACCGAAGGCCTCGTCGTCCGCACGCACGTTCACTGGCCCGACGCCGAACTCGACCGCCGCCCCGGGATGCAGCGTGCCGCCGAGAGCCGTCGCGATGATCTGGTGCCCCAAGCACACGCCGAGCAGCGGCACATCGGCGTCCAACGCCTCGCGCACCAGGCGCGCTTCCAGCTGTAGTCCCGGATGGTCCTCGACGTCGAGCGCGCCCATCGGCCCGCCGAGGAGCACCAGGCCCGCCAGTTCCGACACCGGTGGCAGCGCACCCGGCTGTGAATCCGAATCGCGAAGGTCGAGAACTCTGTCAACTCGCCACGGCACGCCGTGCGCGGTCAGTGCCTGCCCGATCAATCCCGGACGTTCCAGTGCGACGTGCTGGAGGATAAGGACGCTTCGGCTCACCTGCCCATTCTGCCCGGCCCCGCACACTCTGGCGCGCACGTCGTCGAACTGTCGGCGGCTCGGGTTAGCCTCGAGTCACCGGCACAACGACCGCGGTGGCAGGGAGGAAACGTGTTTCTGCTGGAGGGTGTCGCGGTGTACAGCGCGAGTGACTTGAGCGCTGCCGCGGCCTGCGAGTGGGCGCTCATGCGAAAACTGGATGCCAAGCTAGGCCGGATCGATGCCCTGGTGGAACCCGACGACGACATGCTCGCGCGCACCGCAGTACTCGGCGACGCGCACGAATTCCGGTTGCTCGAGCACGTGCGCGTCAGCCGCGCCGTCGTGGAGTTCGAACGACCTTCGCTGGGCGCGCGGCCTTTGGACTCGGTGACGGAGGCGGCAGCCGCCTCCGAACGGGCGCTGAACGACGGCGCCGACGTGTTGTTCCAACCCACCTTTTTTGACGGGCGGATGCTCGGCTTCGCCGACTTCATCATGCGAATGCCGGACGGCCGCTATGAGGTCTACGACGCGAAACTGGCCCGCCACGCCAAGATCACTGCCCTGCTGCAGGTCGCGGCCTACAGCGAGCAGTTGCAACGCCTGGGGATTCCGATCGGCGACAACGTGCACCTGCTGCTCGGCGACGGCAGCACGAGTACACACCGGCTCCGCGACATCCTGCCCGTGTACCGAAAACGTCGCAACCGGCTGCAGCACCTCATTGACGACCGGCTGGCGGATCCGGAACCGACTCAGTGGGGCGACCGGCGGTACTTCGCGTGCGGTCGATGCCCCGCCTGCGCGGAACAGGTCGAGGAGCACCGCGACGTGCTGCTGGTGGCGGGGATGCGTCTCGCCCAGCGCGCCATGCTCGTCGCCGCCGGGGTGACGACGATCGACGAACTGGCGCTGTTTCATGGACCGGTCGAGGGCATGACCGACACCAGCTTCGCCACGCTGCGCGCGCAAGCGGCCCTGCAGTTGCGCGGCCCGTTGAGCTTCGACGTGTTCAACCCCACCGCCCTGTCCGCACTACCGGCACCCGACGACGGTGACATCTTCTTCGACTTCGAAGGCGACCCGCTGTTCCAGTCGGGCAACGTCTGGGGCTTGGACTACCTGTTCGGGCTCGTGGAACCGGACGACACGTTCCGAGCGTTTTGGGCACACAGTCTCGCCGAGGAGGCCGTCGCCCTCACCGGATTCCTTGACTATGTGGCCGCCAGGCGGGCGCAGCATCCCGGTATGCACATCTACCACTACGCGTCGTACGAGCGCACCCACCTGCTCACGATCGCCGCCCGACACGGCGTGGGGGAGGAGGCCGTCGACGATCTGCTGCGCAACAACGTGCTCGTCGACCTCTACCCGATTGTGCGTCGGGGGGTGCGTGTTGGCAACCACAGCTACTCGTTGAAGAAACTCGAGCCCCTCTACATGGGCGACGACGAAAGAGAGGGAGTGGCCAACGCCGCCGACTCGATCACCGAGTACGTGCGCTCTGTCGAGCTGCTGAGCGCAGGAGAAACAGATGCGGCGGCCTCGGTGCTCGACGATATCGCGCGCTACAACGCCTACGACTGCCGCTCGACGCGGCGGCTGCGGGATTGGCTGCTGGAGCGGGCGCAGGAGGCGGCGGTGGAGGTGGCCGTTCGCGGCGATCTCGTGCTCGATGTGCCGATCCGGGAACCCGACCCGGTGTATCTGCAATTGAGCGCATTGCTTCCGCCGGCGGGCACCGTGGACCGCACGAGTGATGACACGGCGCTTGCTCTCGCCGCCGCTGCCATCGACTACCACCGGCGCGAGCAGAAGACGTTCTGGTGGGACCATTTCCGTCGCCTCACCGCCCCGGTCTGGGAGTGGGCCGACCAACGTGACGTGGCACTCATCACCGATGCGCGGGTGCTCACTGCCTGGCACCGGGACGGCAGGCAGAGGTTGCTGCGTCGCGTGCTGCGGGTGACCGGGATGCTCGGCCCCGGCAGTTCGGTCGGGGTGGGCGCGGCGCCGTTCCTGCTCTACGACGTGCCGTACCCGCCGATCGCGCGCAGCACGCAGCCGGGCGCGCGCACCGCCCACAACAGGGTCACGGTGCTCGAGGTGATCGACGAGAATGTGTTCGTGCTGGAGGAGCGGCTGGAGGCCGGCGCGCCGGAATACGATGAGTTGCCGATGGCGTTCACGCCGCCTCCGCCGCCGTCGCCGGGATCTCAGGTCGACGCGATTTCGCAGTGGGGCCGCGCCGTTCTGGAGGCCTACCCGCGGATGCTTCACGACCCGGCCCTCGACATCCTGCGCCGGCGGCCGCCAAACGGACCATTGACGGCGCCAGGGGAGTCGCCACGAAAGTCGCCGGGGAAGTCACCGGGGGAGTCGCCAGGGAAGTCGGTTATCGAGGAGATCCGCGACAGCCTGCTCACCCTGAACCGCAGCTATCTGGCGGTGCAGGGACCGCCGGGAACCGGCAAGACCTACACCGGCTCGAGGGTGATCGCCGAATTGGTGTCCCGGTACGGCTGGAAGATCGGCGTGGTGGCCCAGTCGCACGCGGCAGTGGAGAACATGCTGACAGCGGTGCTGGATGCTGGGCTGGAGACCTCCCGCGTCGGCAAGAAACCGAAGCAGGGCGACGAGGGCCGCGCTGTGACCTGGACGTCGCTGAAGGCTCAGGAGATTCCCGCTTTCTCGGGCGCGGACGGATTCGTGCTGGGCGGCACCGCGTGGGACTTCAGCAACCCGGATCGGGTGCCGCGCGGCAGTCTCGACCTGCTCGTCATCGACGAAGCGGGCCAGTTCTCGCTGGCGAGTACCATCGCCTCAGCAGTCGCCGCGCAGCGACTGCTGCTGTTGGGTGACCCGCAACAACTTCCGCAGGTGAGCCAGGGCACGCACCCCGAACCCGTCGATGACTCCGCCCTCGGTTGGCTCAGCGCTGGGCACAGCGTGCTGCCCAGCGAGTTGGGATTCTTCCTGGCGCGCAGCTGGCGCATGCATCCGCGGCTGTGCGCGGCGGTGTCGCAGTTGGCCTACGAGGGCAAGCTCGTCTCGGCGGCGGGGCCACGGTTGCTGGAATCGGCCGCGCCGGGGTTGCATCCGATTCCGGTGCCGCACGAATTCAACTCCACCTCGTCCATCGAGGAAGCCGACCGGGCGGTCGAGATCGTCGGGTCGCTGCTCGGCCGCGCCTGGACCTGCGACGGCGTGACGCATCCGCTACGCCAGGAGGATGTGATCGTGGTGGCGCCGTACAACGCGCAGGTGGAGGTGATCCGGCGCCGCATGCGTGAGGCCGGGATGCCAGTGGTGCCGGTGGGCACGGTGGACAAATTCCAGGGGCAGGAGGCGGCGGTGTCGATTGTCTCGTTGGCGGCGTCCTCGGCGACGGACGTGCCGCGGGGACTGGAGTTCCTGCTGCTGCCGAACCGGCTCAATGTCGCGATCTCCAGGGCGCAGTGGGCGGCGTATCTGCTTTACTCGCCCGCGCTCACCGAGTACTTGCCGACGAACATCACGGCACTCGCCCACTTGAGTGCGTTCATCGGCCTGGTGGAGCCCGCCGCGCTTCGGTGAAGGAACCGACTAGGCCGGACGGTCCTCATCACGCGGGGCGTCGTCGGTGTCCTCGACCTCGACTCGCTCCTCTGGGTCCAGCGTCGGCGGCGGCGAAGGTTCCGTCTCGTCCGAGAGGTCGACCTCGCGCTCGTCCTCGGGATTGGGTTCGAAGTCGCTGTCCATGCGCAGAGCATACGTCGGCGCGACTGATACCGGGAGGGGTCAACCGCGCTGGACCGGGATGCTGGCCGTGTCCTCGTACCGGCGCTCGCGGCGAGGTATGAACGCCGCCAACACCACGCCGGCCAGAGACACCGCAGCGCCGAGGATGAAGATCAGCTGGAACGCGTGCTCGGTCGGGATTTCCACCCCGGCCGAGACTGTCACGTTGGTCGAGAGGATGATGCCGATCAGCGTTGCTGACACCGTCGACCCGAGCGTGCGCATCACCGAGTTCAAACCGTTCGCGGCTCCGGTCTCGCTCGGCGGCACCGAGTGCATGATGAGCGTCGGCATGGCGGCATACGCGAACCCGATGCCGACGCCGAGCATGACTGAGATCAGTGCGACGTGCCACACCTCGTCCATGAGCAGCAGGGAGAGCGCAAACGCGAGGGCGATGATGGAGCCGCCGAGGATCAGACTGGTGCGCGGCCCCCGCGCTGTCGAGAGTCTGGCAGCGATAGGTGACACCAGGAACATGACAATGCCGTTGGGCATCAGCACCAGGCTCGCGACGATGAGCGTGGTGCCGAGTCCGACACCGGTCGTGGTGGGCGACTCGAGCAGCACCGGGAAAGCACCCGCAGTGATGAAGAATGCGAACCCGACCGACACCGACGCGAGGTTGGTGAACAGCACCGGCCGACGCGCGGTCACCCTCAAATCGATGAGCGGATCCTTCGTGTGCACCTCGAAGAAACCCCACCCGATCAGCACCACCGTCCCGCCGATCAGCAGCGACAGCGTGACCGGGCTGGCCCAACCCCACTCGCCGCCTTTCGACACGGGCAGCAGGATGCTCACCAACCCGATCGCGAAGAGCACCGCGCCGGGGAAGTCGAACCGCCCCGCTGTCCGCAGGGTGCTCACCGGAATGACCGTGAGCACGAGCACGAACGCGACAATCCCGAGCAGTGTGGACAGCCAGAAGAGATAGTGCCAATCGAAGTTCTGGGCAATGAACGCCGCGACGGGCAGGCCCACAGCGCCGCCGACACCGAGGGTGGCGCTCACCAGTGCGACCGCCGACGCCAGCCGCTTCGGGTGGATCACGTCGCGCAGGATACTGATCCCCAGGGCGATGACGCCCAGCCCGACCCCCTGCAGGGTGCGGCCGATGATCATCGGAATCAGCGTCACGGACAACGCCGAGACGATTGAGCCGAACACCATGATCATCAGCAGAGCGAGTGCGGCGCGGCGCTTGCCGTACATGTCGCCGAGCCGGCCACTGATCGGCGTGGAAATTGCCGCGGCCAGCAGCGTCGAAGTGAGCACCCATTGCGCGTCCGCGATGTTCGTGTCGAGCAGTTCCGGCAACAGCGGGATGACCGGGGTCACCAGCGTCTGCATGAACGCGGCAATCAGGCCACTGGCGGAGAGGGTGGCGATCATCGCGCCGTCGCTGGCACGCCTGGTCAAGCGTCTGCGTTCTTTGTCGCTGAGCCATTCGCCGGAGTCCGCGGTCGTCATTGTGCCTACTCTAACTGGCGAGCAGGTACGGATAGTCTTTCTGAGGCGGGTCTCGTGCTTGCCGGGCGAGCGAAGGGTGGACGCGTGGTGCGATCGTGAATCGACGCGGAATTGCCATGATGTCGATGGCCCACGTCGTGGATGATCTGTATCAGGGCATCGTTCCCGCCCTTCTGCCCTTCCTCCTGATCGAGCGGCAGTACAGTTACGCGGCCGTCGCAGGCTTGACGCTCGCCGCGACAGTGCTGTCGTCAGTGGTGCAGCCACTGTTCGGTTGGTGGTCCGACCGCAAACCGCGCCGTTGGCTGATCCCTACCGGAATGGTCACGGCGGCACTCGGCGTCGGGCTCGCCGGTGTGTTCCCGAGCTACGCCGCTACCTGGTTCGTCATCGCCCTGTCGGGGCTCGGCGTTGCCGCCTTCCACCCGTCCGCCGCATCCGCAGCCCGCCGGGCCGCCGGAAACAGCAACAAGGGGATGAGTGTTTTTGCCCTCGGCGGCAACATCGGCTTCGCGCTCGGCTCGCTGATAGCCACCCCAGTGTTGCTCGCGTTCGGCCTCGGCGGCACGATGCTGCTGGTGATCCCGGCGTTCGTCATGGCGGCGATTCTCGCGCGCCATCTTGGCACCGTATTGGACGGGCCGGTAGGCAACCGCCGCACGGTGACTATGCCGTCCGGCACCGACAACTGGCCGGACTTCCTCAAACTCACCTCGGTCGTCCTGGTGCGTTCGATCGTATTCTTCGGGCTCACCTCGTTTTTGGCGCTGTACTTCATCCACGACCTCGGAACCTCCGAGGCCATCGGCGGCCTCGCCCTAACCACTTTTCTCGCCGCCGGCGCCGCGGGCACGCTGCTCGGAGGCTGGATCGCCGACCGGTACGGTCCGATGGTGAGTATCAGGGGAGGCTTCCTCTTCTCCATCCCGGTGATGATCGGCTTGGTTGTCGCTCCGGACTGGCGAGTGGCCATGGTTTTCGTCGCACTCAGTGGTCTCGGTATCTTTGTGCCGTTCAGCGTCTTCGTCATTCTCGGCCAGGACTACCTACCGAACCGGATCGGCACGGCCAGCGGTGTCACAGTCGGGCTCGCGGTAACGGTCGGCGGGCTGTTCAACCCGGTGCTAGGCGCTGTGGCCGACGCCACGAGCCTGCACTTCACCTTCGTCATGCTCATTGCACTTCCCGTGCTCGCGCTGATCCTTTCGCTCTTCCTGCATGCCCCGGCACGCCCCGACTACGACCAGAGTGCAGCCCAACCCGCATCCGTCTGACCGGGCGCGGTCGTGGTCGCGTCATACGCTCACACCGACGCACCCGCCCCGATAAAGTGATCCGGTCCCTCGTCGCCTCACCCAACGGAGTCAGCCATCACCACGACCCTCACACCACGTCCGACCGTCCGCACACGCATCGATACCCTCTTCGAAATCACCAAGCGAGGGTCGAACATCAACCGCGAAGTGCGCGGCGGTCTCGTCACCTTCATGACAATGGCGTACATCGTCGTGCTGAACCCGCTCATCATCGGGGGCTTCGGCGCCGATCAGGCGACCCTGGATGTCGAGGGAGGCTGGCTGCAAGCCAGCCAGGTGGCCGCCGTGACCGGGCTCACCGCCGGCGTGATGACCATCCTGTTCGGCATGGTCGCAAACCTGCCGTTCGGGTTGGCCGCAGGGCTCGGCATCAACTCGTTCCTCGCCGTCAGTGTCGTCGGCCAGGTCACCTGGGCCGAGGCCATGGGACTGGTCGTCATCAACGGCCTCATCATCGTGCTGCTGTCGGCGACCAGCCTGCGGGAAATGATCTTCAAGGCAGTCCCAGCGCCGCTGAAGACCGCCATCACAGTGGGAATCGGCCTGTTCATTGCCTTCATCGGCCTGGTCGACTCCGGATTCGTGCGCTCCAGTGGCGCAGCGGCCCCACCGGTGCAGCTCGGCGACGGAGGATCGATCAACACGATCCCCACTGTCGTCTTCGTGATCGGCTTGCTCCTCATGGGCGTGTTGATGGCCCGCAAGGTGAAGGGCGCTCTGCTCATCGGCATCGTCGCCACGACGGTGATCGCGGTCATCGCCGAGGCGATCTTCAAACTCGGCCCCGGATTTAAGAACCCAGGCGGTTGGAACCTCAACGTTCCGGAGCTGCCGACTTCGTTGGTGTCCATCCCCGACCTCAGCCTGATCGGGCAGTTCAGCTTTGGCGCCTTCAGCCGTATCGGCGTGCTTGCCGGTGTGATGCTCGTCTTCACCCTCGTGTTCACGAACTTCTTCGACGCCGTCGGAACCCTGACCGGACTCACCAAGGAGGCCGGGCTCGCGGATGAGAAGGGCAACTTCCCCAGGCTGAAGTCGGCATTGATCATCGAGGGCATCGGTGCTGTCGCCGGAGGCGCGACCTCGGGATCGTCGAACACGATCTTCATCGATTCCGCCGCCGGTGTCGGAGAGGGTGCCAGGACCGGACTCGCGAGCGTGGTCACGGGTGTGCTGTTCCTCGCCGCGATGTTCTTCACCCCACTGACCCAGGTGGTGCCACTCGAGGTGGCCGGGGCGGCGCTGGTCGTCGTCGGCACTCTCATGGTGTCGCAGATCAAGGACATCGACTGGACCGACTTCTCCGTCGGCTTGCCGGTGTTCGTGACAATCGTCGTCATGCCGCTCACGTATTCCATCGCCAACGGCATCGGAGCCGGCTTCATCAGCTGGGTGATCGTGCGGTCGCTGGCTGGCAAGGCCCGTCACATTTCCCCACTGATGTGGATCGTCGCCGTCGGATTCCTGCTGTACTTCGCCCGCGGACCGATCGCGACGCTGTTCGGCTAGCGGTTCAGCCCTCGAGGAAGGGAACACCCCAGTTCTCGATGTGCCAGTCGATCCAGCCGTTGAGCCGCTGCAGACTCACAGTGACCGGATAGTGGGTGCCCGGGCCGGTGGTGAGGGTGCAGGTGAACTCATCGCCGAGACGGCTGGGCAGGGCAACTGGACAACGGACCGTGAGGTGGGTACCCAGAACCGATGCGTCGGAGACGATCGACTGCTCGGCCTGGGCGCGGAATATGTCAGGAAGCGCCGAGACGGCCAGCCCGGGAACCGCGATGATCGACCCCACTTGGAGTGCCACCAACAGTGTCCACGTGATCAGCGGGGTGAAACCGCGACCCGATTCTCTCGTGGTGCGCACCGCACGCACGAACAGATATATCGGGGTGCCCAGCAGGGCCAACGCCCACAGCGCCGGCCGATGGTAGCCCGCACTCTGGAGCGCCCACCTGTCGCACAGGGCGAGCACCAGCACGAGAGGATACGGCAGAACCCAGATCGCCGCGAGCAAGCCGGTGCTGCCGCCCCAGCCGAATCCCGCCACAACGACAAGGCTCAGTGCTAGCTGGGCGAGCGGGAGCAGCGCAATGACCCACACCGGGCCGGTGCTGACCAGCGACGGCGCCGGGGGCGCTGGAATTGGCTTTTCCGCGGCCGTGGTCGCTTCCGCGATCGCCGAGATGTCCCTTGCCAGCGTTCGTGCCGGTGAATCACCCCGGCGTTGTCTCGCTGCCGACCCTGCCGCAAACGCGGTGGCAGGGCCGGCAGGGAACGAGGCGAACGCCAGGTTGGGTTCCGGCTCAGGCCCCCAGTCGAAGAATCGTGTGAAGTCGTCCGCGGTCGCATCGCCGTAGCGTTCGGGATCGAAGACCGCAGGATCGTCGGAGACGTCACAAGGCGGTGCCGTCGGCGTGGCAAATTCGCAGCTGGGCTGAGTCGGATCATTGTCTGTCGACCTGGCCTTGGGCGCTTCCAGCTGCGACAGCGTATGGATTGTCGGGCGCCACTGGTCCATCCCGGAGTGCTTTTCCGCCTCGCGTTCCTGCTTGCGCCGCTCGCGCCGACTGCGACGAGTGGGCATCTCGTCGTCCGCCCACGCGAACCTGCGTTCCGCGCTCTCATGCATCACCATCGGCTGACGCGCCTCGGCGACATCCTGCGTCCACCCGATGCTGTCCCACCAGCGCAATTGCGGCAGTCCCATGGGATCCGGGTACCACCCGGCCGGGGCGCGCCCGAAGTCCGTGTCAATCACGACATGATCCCCCCGAAACATGGCTAGTGCTCAATAGCTTCGGGCTAAGTGAGAGTCTAGGGCGACACGCACAGTCGTCGGAATGCTCAAATTCCCCCCAGTTTGGGGGGCTACGGCTGGGCGAACACCGACACGGTGGTTGACTGGCGGCATGCCGACCACCGTGTTCACCATCGGGCACTCGACCCATCCGCTGGCCGAACTGGTCGAGATGCTCGCTGGGCACGGCGTCACAACGCTGGTCGACGTGCGCACCATCGCGAAGTCCAGGCACAATCCGCAGTACATGTCGGACGCGCTGGCTGCCAGCATGCCGGACAATGGCATCCGTTATCTACGGCTTGAGGAGCTGGGTGGTTTGCGCCGCACCAGCAAGGAGACGGTCAACGGCGGTTGGCGCAACGCGTCGTTCCGTGGGTATGCCGACTATATGCAGACACCGGAATTCGCGGCCGGAATCGACCACCTGCTTCAGTTCGCTCGCGTGCAGAGCACCGCCATCATGTGCGCCGAGGCGGTGCCGTGGCGTTGCCACCGGTCGCTGATCGGGGACGCCCTGCTGGTGCGCGGTGTCGAGGTGCTCGACATTATGAGCGCGACCTCGGCCAAGCCGCACACGATCACTACGTTCGCACGCGTCGAGGGCACGCAGATCACCTACCCGCCGGAGCCGGAAACGCCGGACGCGCAGCCCACCCTGCCGGGCTTTGGGGCCTAACCCGGCGGCACCGATTGTACGACTTCTTGGTGCTCACCGCAGAGTTGACCGAGGTGGATGCTGGTGTCAGAATCGTGGGCAGTGGACGCTCCCCTCATGGTCACGCTTGTCATCGCGCTGGCACTCTTCTTTGACTTCACCAACGGCTTTCATGACACAGCCAACTCGATGGCCACACCCATTGCGACCGGCGCGCTGAAGCCGAAAGTTGCGGTATCAATCGCCGCCGTGCTGAACCTCGTCGGTGCATTTCTCAGCACCGAGGTCGCCAGAACGATCTCCGGCGGACTCATTCGGGAAGGCAACGGCGGCATTCAGATCACCCCGCAAATGATCTTCGCGGGACTGATCGGCGCCATCGTGTGGAACCTGGCCACCTGGTTGTTCGGGTTGCCGTCGAGCTCCTCCCATGCGCTGTTCGGCGGCCTCGTCGGGGCTGTCATCGTTGGCGCGGGGTTTGGGGCGATCAACCCGACGGTCCTGGTCGACAAGATCGTGCTGCCAGCACTGCTTGCGCCGTTGATCGCCTGCTCGGTGGCGTTCCTGGCGACGAAATTGGCGCTGGCGATCACGAGCGGCCCGAACGCGCAGCAGAACCGGGCCCGCTTCCGGTACGGGCAGACCTTCACCGCGTCGCTGGTCTCTCTCGCCCACGGCACTAACGACGCACAAAAGACGATGGGTATCGTCACCCTCACCCTCATTGCCGCCGGTTTCCAGGCATCCGGCAGCGGACCAGCGTTCTGGGTCATCGCGGTCTGCGCACTCGCCATCGCCCTGGGCACTTACGTGGGCGGCTGGCGCATCATCCGCACCCTGGGAACCGGGATCACGCAGATCACACCGGCGCAGGGTTTCGCGGCCGAAGCGGCCACCTCCGCCGCCATTCTCGCCAGCTCGCATCTCGGGTTCGCGCTGTCGACGACGCAGGTCGCCAGCGGATCGGTCATCGGAGCCGGCCTCGGCTGGAACCGAAGCTCCGTGCGGTGGCGGGTCGCCGGCCGCATCGCCATGGCCTGGCTGATCACGCTCCCCACTGCCGCGGTCGTCGCCGCGGTGGCGGAGCTCGTGGCACGGCTCGGATTCTGGGGTGTCGTCGTGGACGTTTGCGCCGTGACCGGAGTCAGCATCGCCATGTTCGCGCGGTCCCGCCGACACCGGGTGGATGCCGCAAGTGTCGCCCCCGGGACACGCGACGTGGCGGCACCGATGCGGGATGCCGCGTCCATCGGCGCGTCATCGCATCGCGCGCGGCGGCCGCAGAGCGCGGCGCGCGGGACTGTGCGCACCCGATGATCGATTGGGCTGCGTTCGCGTTGGTCGCGACGGTGTCACTGGTCGGGGCCACGCTGCTGGTCGGTTTCGCCTCCCTCGGCATCCGGCTGCTGGGCGGTGAGAGTCCGCACAGTTTCGGGGTGCGTGCCGGCGCCATAGCGTCCTTCTCGGTGTGCGTCATCGGCGTTGCCTTCGGGGTGTACCTGCTGGTCCCCACCTTCAACTGACCACCCCGGCGATCCGGGCATCCTGGCGCCAGATAGAGTTGTGACTATCGACTGTCGAAGGAGATTTTACGATGTCTGAAACGCCACAAGCGTTGTCCCAACCGACCACCAGGACCGAGAGCGACTCGGTCGGGTCTATGCAAATTCCAATTGACGCATATTGGGGGATTCATACCGCCAGAGCGTTGGAAAACTTTCCGATCACGAGACGACCGATCTCGGTGTATCCAGATCTGATTCGCGCTCTCGCCAGGGTGAAACAAGCCGCAGCCCGCGCGAACAAGGAACTCGGGGTGCTCGACGCCGCCAAGGCCGACATGATCGACCGGGTGTGTGAAGAAATCGTCGGCGGTGCGCTGCACGACCAGTTCTGCGTCGGAGTGATCCAGGGCGGTGCCGGCACTTCCACGAACATGAACACTAACGAGGTGATCGCCAACCGTTCCCTCGAGTTGCTCGGGCACAAGTTCGGCGACTATGAGCACTTCCGACCCATCGACGTCGTGAACCGCAGCCAGAGCACTAACGACGTCTACCCGACGGCGATCAAGCTCGCGATGGTGTTCGGCATCAAGCGGCTGCTCGCCGAGCACCGACTGCTCACCAAGTCGTTCGCCGCCAAGGGTGTCGAGTTCGCCAACATCCTCAAGGTCGGCCGCACCCAGCTGCAGGATGCCGTGCCGATGACCCTCGGGCAGGAGTTCGGCGGGTTTTCCCACACCCTGGCGGAGGACTACGACCGCCTCAGTGAGACGATCCCGTGGCTCAACGAGATCAACATGGGCGCCACCGCGATCGGCACCGGAATCACCGCGGACCCGCGGTACGCGGAAGCGGTTCGCCGGCACCTGGTCGAGCTCACCGGCGTGGACATGATCACCGCCCCCGATCTCATCGAGGCCACCTCGGATGCCGGGATCTTCATGACCGTCAGCAGCACGCTGAAGCGCGCCGCCGTCAAGCTGTCGAAGATCTGCAACGATCTGCGGCTGCTGTCTTCCGGTCCGCAGGCCGGCATTGGCGAGATCAATTTGCCCGTGCGGCAAGCCGGTTCCTCGATCATGCCGGGGAAGGTCAATCCGGTCATTCCCGAGGTCGTCAACCAGGTCGCCTTCAGCGTGATCGGGGCGGATGCGACGGTGACGGCCGCCGCCGAGGCAGGCCAACTGCAGCTCAACGCCTTCGAACCGGTGATCGTGCACAGCATCCTGCAGTCCATCGCGTGGATGACCAATGCGTGCTACACGCTGCGCATCCACTGCATCGACGGCATCACCGCGAACACGTCCAAACTCGCGGCACAGGTTGAGTCGTCCGTCGGTGTCGTCACGGCGCTCACCCCGTTCATCGGCTACGCGGCCTCCGCGAAGCTCGCACACACCGCGCTGACCAGTCACGAATCGATCGCAGACCTCGTGATCAACGCCGGCCTGATGAGCGCCGACGAAGTCGCCAGGGTGCTGTCACCGAGCCGGCTCAGCGGACTGGTGCCGACCACATCCGCCATCACCGTGGTGAAGGATGCGGCAGTGAAAGACCCAATCTCCGAGGGCGCGCACTAAGGCGAGCACCCTCTGGCGGCGCAGCGAGAGCTTGCGCCGCCGGTCTAGCTGCGATCCGAACCGTCGCGAGACGGATCGTCGCCCTGTCCGACCTTCTCCAGCACCGCGTCGACCGCCTCCATGATGCGTTCTCGCAGCGTTGCCGCACCCTCGGCCACCTTCTGGCCTGCCACCTTGGCGGTGTCGGCGGCGGCCGCAGTGGCGTCCGTCACCCTGGCCTGAATCACCGGGGCGGCGTCTTGCACGAACCCCTGAGCATCCGAGACGACCTTGTGCACGCGGGGATCTTCCCACGCCTGCGTCGCCTTCGTCTTGAGCTCCTCGTACTTGTCACGCCCCGCTTTCGCACCGAGAACGTAACCCGTCGCCAGCCCGGCGACGAAGAGTATTTTGAGCCGCATTCTGCATTCCCTTCGTTGGTCCTGATCGCAGGGTACGAGCGGATGCTGAGAAGCAGCACCGGATAGCGCAGCGCGGCCGGCGCGACCGGAACGGCGCCCCTGATGATGTCGGAGTCAGTCGGGTGGCATCCGCGCGGCGCGCCACAGGTGCATCCCGGCGTAGCTGCGCCACGGCGCCCAGCGCCGCGCATAGTCGGCGATGCCGCGGGCAGTGCCGGGCAGGCCCAGCCGGACGGCGCCCCGTAGCAAAACCAGGTCCGTGTTCAGCAGCACATCGGGGGCAGACAGCACGCGCAGCGCCACGTAGCCTGCGGTCCACGGCCCGATGCCGCGCACCCGAACGAGGGTGTCGATCAACTCGTCGGGCGACATCGTCTCGTCCACCGTCAGTGTTCCGGAAGCGAGCGCTTCCGCGACGCGGAGGATCGTGGCGACGCGAGTGGCCGGCCCGCGCAATACGTCCCGTCCGTGTACGGCGATCTGAGCGGCAGTGGGGAAGAGGCGGCTGTCGCCGCTGAGCTGCCGCACCAGATTCCCGGTGACGGTGCGGGCGGCGGCGATCGAGATCTGCTGTCCGATTAGGGTGCGGAACAGGGATTCCTGGGGCTCCAGGCTGCCCGGCAGTCGGATGCCGGGGGAGGCGACGATCAGCGGGGCAAGCACCGGGTCTTCGGCAAGATGTGAGTCGACCTCGCCGGAATCGGTGTCGAGATCGAGCAGCCGGCGGATGCGGCGCTCCAGCGGCGCGAGCGCCGATTGGTCAGCCAACGTGGTGGTGCACAGCACCGTGACCGGCCCCTGCAGCCTCAGTTCAATGTCGGCCGTGCCGGTGCCGGGCGTGCCGTCCGGCAGGCGCACGCGCCGGCGATAACTGGTGTCGTCGCCGTCATCGACCCCCGGTGCACCGTGGCTGGCCAGGTATCGGAACACCGCGGCACCATCGAACGGCGGCGTCGTGGTCAGCAGCGTCCTCGTCAGCAGCGTCCCGGTCAGCAGCGCCTTCGTCTCCACCTCCTCCTCACCTCCTCCTCCTCCTCACCTCCTCCTCACTTCCTCCTCACCACCACCGCCTCTTCATCACCACCTCTCCACACCTTCATTCTGAGGCACCTTTGCTGCGTTGAGACCCGTTTCACGGAGTTTCTGTATCCGGCAGCCCGATTTCCCGGCACGGATGACTGCCGACGACAGAAACTCCGTGAAACGGGCTTCGGGCGAGGGCGGAATAGGCTGGCGATATGACCGAAACCGCGCTAATGGCACTGCAGGAGGCGCTCGGCGACGCCGTGTCGACCGACCCCGACGACCTCGACCGGATGCGCCGCGACAAGTCAGGACACGTCTCGGCATCCCGCCCGCTCGCCCTGGTCACCGCGCGCAGCGTCGAAGACGTGCAGGCGACCCTGCGCGTCGCCACCCGGTTCGGCATCTCGGTCGTGCCCAGGGGAGCGGGCACCGGGCTGGCCGGCGGCGCCATCGCCGACGACGGCGAAATCGTGCTCTCTACACTGGCGATGAATCGCATCCTCGAAATTTCCCCCGCCGACCAACTCGCGGTCGTCGAGCCCGGAATTCTCAACGGCGACCTCGACGCGGTACTGGCGGAACAGGGACTGTGGTTCGCCCCGGATCCTGCGAGCAAGGCCATCTCCAGCGTCGGCGGAAACATCGCCACCAACGCCGGCGGTCTACTCTGCGCCAAATACGGTGTCACCCGGGAGGCGGTGCTCGGCCTCAAGGTCGTGCTGGCCAACGGCGACCTGCTCACCCTCGGACACCGTACCGTCAAGGGCGTTACCGGACTCGACCTCACCGCGCTGATGATCGGCTCGGAAGGCACCCTCGGCGTCATCGTTGAAGCGACTCTACGGCTACGCCCGGCAGTGACTGGCCCGGTACGGACCATCGGTGCGTATTTCCCGGATGTGCGCACCGCCGCTGCGGCCTCCGCCGCCATCACCGCAGCACACCTTCAGCCCGCCGCGATGGAACTGATGGATGCCGCCTCGCTGCGCGCCATCGGCGCCTACCTGGACCTTGATCTGGCACAGCGCGGCGAGTCCTACCTGCTCGTGCAGTTCGACGGCGTCGGCAGCGACCGCGAAGCGGATGCCGCCCTCGGCATCATTCACGGCCTCGGCGGCGACGCCGAACTCACCGCAGACCCCGTCGAGGGGGAGCGGCTGTTGGCCGTCCGCCGTGCCTGCCACCCCGCGTTGACCGCGATGGGGACCACCCTGATCGAGGATGTGGCGGTGCCGCGCAGCGCGCTGCCCGACATGTTCGAGGCGATCCGCGGTATCGAACAACGACGACGCATCAGCATCCCCACCGTCGCGCACGCCGGAGACGGAAACCTGCACCCCAACTTCATCTTCGACGGGGAAACCGTGCCGGAGGCGATCTGGGACGCCGCCGACGAGGTGTTCACCGCCGCCCTGGCCCTCGGCGGCACCCTGACCGGAGAGCACGGCGTCGGCATCCTCAAACGCCGCTGGCTGCGTCGGGAACTCGGCGACGAGCAGTTCGAGCTGCAACGCCGGATCCGCTTTGCGTTCGACCCGCAAGGCATCCTCAACCCCGGGAAGGTGTTCTGAGCCGCGACAAGTGGTCTATCAAGCCGCTGGTAGATTTCGATGGTGAACATGAACATCTCCGGGATTGTGGCGGCCGCGCTCGTCAGCGTGTGGCTGATCGCACTGCTGTTCCAGCTGTCCGACCTCGGCGCCAACTGGCTCACCGCCCTGAACGCCCGTGACATTCCCGGGCGTGGCGGTCGCACCCACCCGGGTGCCGTGGTGTGGATGCCGCCGGTAGCGTCCCTGATCGCCGTGGCGGTGATGCTCGGGGCCGACAGCGCCGGCCGACTTTTATTCAACGGTCACCCGTGGCCCGGGGTGATCATCCTCCTGAGTCTCGCGGTGGTGATCGCGGCTGTGGCGCTGGGAACCCTGGTTATTCTGCGTCAACGAACCGTGCCCTCCTACGCCCTGCTGCGGGAGAAACTGCGTTTGCTCCGCGGAGCCAAGCTCGGCAAAGACGAAGTGGTCGAGTTGCACAAAGAGCTGGTGTTCATCGACACGCTGCACCATCGTGGTTCCGCCGCGCCGGCAAGTGCAGACGGCGTGGTCGCCGCGACCGTCCGGGCCAACCGGTGGCGGTTATCGCCAGCTGTCCTCGGCGTGGTCGCGTTCGTCGCCGTCGCGCTCGCGGCTATCGGATCCGAATCGTGGCCATTGGCGCTGGCGGCGCTGCTGTTGCCGGCCGCCAGTTATCTTCTCGGCCGCTCATCCGTGCGGGCACTGCGCACCGCGCAGTCGGCCTGGGACGAGGTGTACCAGAAACAACGCGCCGAGGCGGCCGCCGAGCTGGACGAACTCGAGCGCCGTGCCAGCCGCGGCGTGCCAGGGCTCAGCGACAGGGTTTCGCGCGCTCTGCGCATCCTGCGCGAACAGCAGGGCTGATGGCCGGGGCCAGGCGCCCTGCACGACTCGCATAGACTTGAATGCCTGATTTCGACGGAAGGGGGCTGCCCGCGTGACCACCAGTGAACTCGAACGGGAACGCGCCTACGTCCGCACCCTGTATGCGCGGTTGGACGAGTTGCAGCGGGAGGCGCGCGCGCAGCTCGAAGCGGTGCGGCGGCAGGATGTGGGCGGTAACCACCAGAGTCGCTCGGAACGCGACGCCTTCGCCAGGATGTACGAAGACCGGATCGTGCAGCTGCGTGACGTCGACGAGCGCCTCGCTTTCGGCCGGCTCGAGCTGGCCGGCTATGACGAGCCGGAGTATCGCTACATCGGCAGGGTGGGCTTGCGCGACGCGGAACAGTACCCGCTGCTCGTGGACTGGCGTGCCCCGCAGGCCAGCGCGTTCTACCAGGCGACGGCGAAGACGCCGCTCGGCACCCGGGCTCGCCGCCACCTGCTGTCCAAGGGCCGGCGCATCCTCCGCATCGAGGACGAGGTGTTCGACGCCGACCTGCTCGAAGACGACCGGATGGCGCTGCAGGGTGAAGGCGCGCTCCTGGCCGCCCTCACCACCCGCCGCACCGGGCACATGCACGACATTGTCGCGACCATCCAGGCCGAGCAGGATCGGATCATCCGGTCCGACCCCGAGGGCGTACTCGTCGTGCAGGGTGGACCGGGAACCGGCAAGACGGCCGTCGCGCTGCATCGCGCGGCCTACCTGTTGTACTCGCACCGGGACCGCCTGAAGTCCTCCGGTGTGCTCATCGTCGGCCCGTCCCGCTCCTTCATGCACTACATCGAAGCGGTGCTGCCCTCGCTCGGCGAGTCGGGTGTGGTGCTCTCCAGCGTCGGCCAGCTCTATCCGGGGGTCGATGCTTCCGGCGAGGATGCGTCGGACGTTGCCGCGCTGAAAGGCTCCGCCGGCATGGCAGGCCTCATCGCCCGCGCCGTGCGGTCCAGGCAGCGGGTGCCGGTGTCACCGCAGGAGCTCCAGGTGAACGGCGACACGATCACGCTGGAGCCGGGTGTGGTCGCCAGGGCGATCGCCAGGGCCCGCGAGCGGGGCAAGCCGCACAACGTGGCGCGGGTGACCTTCGTCAAGACAGTGCTCGCCGAACTCACCCGCACGTGGACTCAGCAGCTGAAAGCCCAAGGCAACACCGTCGATGAGTCGGACTTCTCGATGCTGCGCGAGGATCTGCGCACCGCCCAGGACGTGCGAGTGGCACTCAATACTGCCTGGATGCCGCTGACCCCCCAGAAACTCGTGCGGGACCTTTTCGCGCGGGCGCACTGGCTCGCCGAACTCACTCCGGGTTGGAGCGAGCAGAAACGCGCCCTGCTGCACCGGGACCGGTCCGCGCCGTTCACCGTCTCGGACGTGCCGCTGCTTGACGAAGCGGCCGAACTGCTCGGTGAATTCGACGACCTCAGTGCCGCCCGCGGACGCGAGGCCAAAGCGCAGCGGCGCCGCGACATCGAAAACGCCGAGCGCGCCATCGAGACCATGGGCGTCGAGGGCATCGTCACCGCCAGAGCCCTCGCGGCCGGATTCGCCGAGGTCGCCGACCGCGGCACCACCGCCGAGCGGGCCGCCGCCGATCGCACCTGGGCGTACGGGCACATTGTGGTGGACGAGGCGCAGGAGCTGTCCGCGATGCAGTGGCGGCTGTTGTCCCGGCGTTGCCCGCGCCGTTCGTTTACCATTGTCGGCGACATCGCCCAGGCCGCATCCGTCTCGGCCGCCGCAACCTGGGAAGACGCGCTCGCGCCGCTGCTCGGCAAACAAGTCGTGGCCGCCGGCGGCACCGGGTGGCGACTGGAGATTCTCACCGTCAACTACCGCACACCCAGTCAGATCGCCACGGCAGCGGATGCGATGGCCGTCGCGCACGGATTGCCGGTCACGCAGGCAACGTCGGTGCGGGAGAGTGCCTGGCCGATCGGCCTCGTGCGGGTCGACCAGCAGCATCCGGCCGGCGCACTGCACCAGGCGGTGTTGGCTGCCGTAGTCGCGGACCGAGCAGTGGATTCGACGGGAACCCTCGCGGTCATCGCCCAGCAGCTCGAGGTAGCGAACCTCGTCGACACGCTGTCCGCGGACCCGACGCTGGATGTCGGCCTCGGCGCTGAGGGACTGACCCGCCCGATCGTCGTGCTCAGCCCCCAGGACGCCAAAGGGCTCGAGTTCGACGCCGTCGTCATCGTCGACCCCGCCGGCATCGTCGAGGCGAGTGCCCGCGGGGCAGCTGCCCTGTATGTTGCGATGACCCGACCTACTCAGCGGCTCACCCTCGTCACGCTCGGGGAACTCCCGGCCGGTCTCGGCGTCTGACCAACCGAGCCGACTAACCGAGCAGGGTCGACAGTAACCCGAACGCGTTCGCGCCGAAAATGACCAGCGCGATCACCGCGACGACAACGGCCGCCGCCGGCATCCCGCGCCGCAGTCTCTGCCCGGCGGGTGCGACCATATCGCTGCTGGAGCGAGGGTCCGAATACCGCGCGCTTTGGCGCAGCGTCTTGGCCCCCACGGTGTCGACGATGCGGAACAGGCGCCGCAGCGTGCCCGAATCGGTCATATCGAACCGGGCAGCCGAGTAGACGAACATCCAATCGTCGACGATCTCCACGTCGAAGTGCCGGCTCTCGTCGATAAGCAGGGCGAGCAGGTCCGGAGTGAACACGTACAACGCGTCGCGCTCATAGCCCGTCGGGCAATAGAGCCTGAAATACCTGTCAAAGTCACCCTCGAGGGACAGCACCTGCGCCCTGTCGAAACTGATCGGCAGCGTCGAGGTGCCGAACAAGCCGTTGTTCGCCCTCGCATCCAGCACCATGTGGGGCAGAGCCTGGTCGAGCTTCAGCGCCAGGAACCCCCACTGGTGGGTGGTGCGATCGTCACCCGAGCCGGTGCTGTAGCGGTAATTGCCGAGATCGAGGTAGCGGCCGGAGGTCGTCGCGAGGTGATCGGTGGCCAGGCGGGCCTGGCCGAGCCCGAAAATTGCTCCGGGATAAGTCGGAACACCCGACGGCAGAAAGGTCAGACCGTTGGCCCGGGCAAAGCGATCCAGTCGGGTCCAGCGCGACCATTTGCCCTGGGGCGGCAGCACCGCGCGTACGAGTACGACCACGATGGCGATGACAACCACCAGCGACAGCAGCGGCACGAGGGATACCGAAGGGAACGTGTCGCCGAGCCGGACACCGACCCGCAGGAACACCGTGACCACCGCCAGCAGGAACAATCCGGCAAAGACAGCCATCAGTACCGCCGATGATGCCGACCGAAGCTGTGGCTTGGCGGCCGCCGTGAATCGGCGCACCTCGGCTCGGCTGAGCGGCGCGGTTAGGGAATCGTAGTCGAGCGCACTGAAGTCGGCAGGCCCGCTGTGTGTGCCGGAGTCCTCTTGAGTACCGGATGTAACTGTCATGATTGCGCAATCCTATGGCCGGAGGTGCCATTCTGGAGGGGTGTCCATTCCCGAGCCGGTACTGACCGACAGTCTCCTCGAACGCATCCATTCCCGCGCGGCCGGATACGACCGCGACAATTCCTTCTTTACAGAAGATCTTGATGAACTCGCCGCCGCAGGGTACCTGAAGGCGCTCGTGCCGACGCAGTTTGGCGGCGGCGGCCTGAGCTTGCGTGAACTCACCAGGCAGCAGTCCCGGCTGGCCGCCGCAGCGCCCGCTACGGCGCTCGCGGTGAACATGCACCTGATCTGGACCGGGATTGCCAAGACACTGCACGACCGCGGCGACGGCTCACTGGACTTCCTGCTCGCCGAGGCGGCCGCCGGGGAGGTTTTCGCCTTCGCGATCAGTGAAGCGGGAAATGATCTCGTGCTGTTCGGCAGCACCACCCGAGCGCATCCGATGCCGGACGGCGGATACGAGTTCACCGGCACCAAGATCTTCACCAGCCTGTCGCCCGCGTGGACCAGGCTCGGGCTTTTCGGCCTGGACAGCGAGTCGGCGGATGCGCCGAAACTCGTCCACGCGGTTGTGGCGCGGGACGCGCCGGGCATCGACATCCTGGACGACTGGAACACGATGGGCATGCGGGCGAGCCAGAGTAACAGCACCCGGCTGACCGCGGCGCGGGCGGAGCCCGGCCGGGTTTTCCGTCGGCTGCCGCCAGGTCCGAACGCCGACCCGCTCATCTTCGCGATTTTCGCCAACTTTGAAATTCTGCTGTCCGCGGTCTACACCGGCATCGGGCAACGCGCCCTCGAGCTGGCTGTGGCGGCCGCGACGAAACGCACCTCGACCAAGCGCAGCGGCACCCCGAAGTCGGAGGATCCGGACACCCGCTGGAAGATCGCCGATGCCGCGATCGCCCTCGACGGGATCGTCCCCCAGATCGACGCGCTGGCCCGGGAAGTCGACGAGCGGACTGATCGCGGCGACCAATGGTTCCGCGCGCTGGTGGGTTTGAAGATCAGAGCGACCGAAACCGCGCAGTTCGTCGTCAACCAGGCCATCCGGGTGTCCGGCGGGGCCACCTACTCCACCGGTAACGAACTCGGGCGACTGTACCGCGATGTATTAGCCGGCGGATTTCATCCGAGCAACGAGGACTCGGCTCACTCGACGGTCGCGACGGCGCTCCTGGGTCCCCTCCCGTAGCACCGGTAGCCGCCCCCACACAGACTCATCGCCCGGTGCGGCACTTGGTGCGGCTCTTCCGGGCGATGAGTTGTTCTATCCCCAGCCTGCAGTAGCCGGCTGGCAATTGCAAGCGATTTCTGCAATCACAGCGGATACCGCAGAATCGCCGCTAGCGCCGCCCCGCTCGGGATGTCCTCCGTGCGCACGGCGAGGACGCGTCCACCGCCCCGGATGACGCGCGACGCGATCTCGTTGATGACGCAGTACGTGCCGGGCCCCTCACTGTCGGCGAAGGTCACCGTTCCGTTCGTCTCGTCGAGCGTGCCGAACTGCTGGGTGGCCATGTCGATCAGCAGGGAGTCGACGGCGCCGAACGTCGCCGCGCGGGCAGCGGTCGCGACATCCGTCGTCGCCCGGCTCTGGTTTTCCCGCTGCTCGAAGGTGTGGCGCCAGTCGTCCACGTCGGCGCGATATACGGCGTCGAACACCGGGCGTGCCTTCTCAGCTGCCGCGTTATCAGTGAGCGGTTCGGCGCCGCCCGGAATCGCGGTCTCCGTCAGCCTCGGATAGCTGTTGACCGAACGGTAGATTGACGCCATCGGCTCGGTGGCCGCCAGCACCAGCGGCAGCCCGCTGCCGCGCAGATAGTCACGCACCACGCTGTTGACCTTCCTCGCGAACTGCCTCTGGGCGCTGGCGTCGCCCAGAGAGCCGCGTGGTCTCTCCCGTGGGAATCTGTCGCCTAACGGCTGGGTGAGGAACCCCTCGATCGTGTTGGGCAAGTCGCTCAGTGGCACCGTGGATGCCGGAATGTTGGGGGACACCTCCACCAGTCGCACGCCGCCTTCGGAGAGCACGAGCACGTATCCGGCGTTCGGGAAGGTCACCGAGCGCAGCAACTGGGTGATCTGGAAGCGGTCGGACACCGAGCAGCGCAGTTCCAGCCGGTTCGGTAGCCGATAGTGCCGGATGCTGTGCGGGGTCGCGAACACCGCCAAACCGTGCGCCTGGAAGCGCCAGAACTCCGCATCGTCCACGAGGGAGTGCCCCAGGTCGTCCACAGCGGCGATGTCCGCCGCATCCGCGTCCCGCCGCTCGAGTTCCTGAACTGCGGAACGGATCAAGGACTTCAATTCAATTCGTGAACCCTGCGCTTTCGTGCTCACCGGAGTCGTCGGCAGATACAGCGAAACAGACACCGGATACCGCTGTTCGGCGAGGGAGAGGAGATCGGATGCGGTAGGAATGTCGACGTACAACACGAGTGCAGCCTCCTTGATGTTCGGTGTTCCGCCGACAGTACCAACGATGGCTGAAGATGCGCAGAACGAACCCATCAGCGGGAGTTCCTGGTGTCGGTGCCTACCGGGGGCGGGTCCACCAGAATTCGAGTTGAATGTTGTCCGGGTCGCGGAACACCAAAGCGGAGCCCGACCCGGAGGGGCTGTCCTGCACCGGGGAATGCTCCACGCTCAACTCGGCCAGCCACTGTTGCCACGCGTCGAGATCGGCACGTTCCGGAACCGAGAAACCGATGTGGTCCAGCCCGGGGCTGTGCTCGTCGAACCGGTCTGCGCCCTGCACCTGATGCTGGTTCAGGCCGATGATCAATCCGGTGTCCTCGTGGCGCAACACGATCATGATGCGGTTGTCCAGGTCCGACCGTCGGAGCCGTTTCAGGCCCAGCACATCGCAGTACCAAGCGGCACTTTTCTCCACGTCCGAGACGGACAGATCGATGTGGGATACGGCGGCGAATTCAGGCATGGTGCTCCTTGGCTGTACCCCACTTTAGTCGACGGCCGAGGGGCCAAGCGCTAGGGTTCATAC
>JBDTBD010000088.1:0-2980 GCA_039924285.1 Terrimesophilobacter sp.
GGTATCCCGGTCCGGTGGTGCGCTCCCCGACGAACTCTTCTGGGGATCTCACGTCGACCAGAGGGTTGCCGAAGTGCGCCAGGACATCGTCTTTGTATGCGCGGATTGGCGCGTCGTTGCGCTCAACAACCGGATAGTCGACCGGCGTCACTGTTGGCTCGTCCGTCGTGTACGCGCGACCGTCGGCCTCCCACTTGGCGCGTCCGCCGTCGAGCAGGCGAACGTCTTCGTGGCCGAACAGGGTGAACACCCACAGCGCGTATGCCGCCCACCAGTTGGTTTTGTCGCCGTAGATGACCACTGTGGTGTCGCGGGAGATGCCTTTGGATCCGAGCAGTTTCGCGAACGATGCGCCGTCGATGTAGTCGCGTTCCACAGGGTCGTTGAGGTCGGTATGCCAGTCGATCTTCACGGCACCGGGGATGTGGCCGGTTTCGTAGAGCAGGACGTCTTCGTCGGATTCGACGACGACCAGGCCGTCACTGCCGAGGTGTTTCGCCAGCCAGTCGCCGGTGACCAGGCGCTCGGGATGCGCGAACTCGGCGAACTTCGTAGACGGATCGACCTCAACGGCCATGGTGATTACCTCCTGTTGTCGCCACTCACGGGCGAATTCAAATGGGATGTGCGGGTTAGGCTTTATCAGTCCCGCTCTGTTACGAACTTAGCTACCGGCCCGCCGCAAAGACAGCGTCGTGTAAAGGTTCGACACAGTTGACAACAGCATCCTTGGACGATAAATGCCCGATACCGCCATCTCAGATACCAACGCGAGGTCTCACGAATTGACCGCCGAACCTACCCGGTCGATCGGTAGCCTGCTCGAACGCAAGCCGAAACTCTCCGGACCAGAAATGGTGGCGCACCTTGTGCCACCGCGCCAGTTCGAGCACGCCACCTTCGAGTCGTACCGTCCCGACGAGGACTATCCCTCGCAGGCAGAGGCTGTGGAGTCGATGAAGGCGTTCGCCGCGGCAGTCACACCGGAACGAGGCTGGTTCTTCCGCAAGCGGGCGCCGGAAACCCTGCCTGGCATCTACCTCGATGGCGGCTTCGGCGTCGGCAAGACGCACCTGCTCGCCGCACTGTGGCATGTGGCGACAGGGCGAAAGTATTTCGGGACGTTCATCGAGTACACCGCCCTGGTCGGCGCGCTCGGATACCGCACTGCTGTGAAGCTGCTGACCGGTGCCTCTTTGCTGTGCATTGACGAGTTTGAACTCGACGACCCAGGAGACACCCGGTTGATGTCGAGGCTGTTGTCAGAATTGGTCGCCTCCGGCACCCGCATTGCGGCGACATCCAACACCCCGCCGAACGCGCTCGGTGAGGGACGCTTCGCTGCGCAGGACTTCCTGCGGGAGATCGATGCACTGTCTGCTCAATTCCAGACCATCAAGATCGACGGCGTCGACTACCGCAGGCGCGCCATCGAGGGGCACACGGTGTCGCTGTCACCCGAGGAGTTCGATGCGGCACTAGCCGGGGTGAGCGGCACGGTCACCGTGGACAGATTCGACGACATCCTGAAGCACCTGTCCAGCGTGCATCCGTCACGCTACGTCAAGCTCGTCGAGGGGCTCAACGCGATCGGCGTGCTGGATGTGCACACCCTGAGAAGTCAGACGGATGCGCTGCGCCTGGTGGCCTTCGTGGATCGGCTGTACGACGCGCAGATTCATGTGTTCGCGCAGGGGGAGCCGCTGGACAGCGTTTTTGCCGACGACATGCTGGCCGGCGGCTATCGCAAGAAGTACCTTCGCGCCACCTCCAGGATGATCTCGCTGACCACTGACGACATCGCGTAGCCACACCCGATCGCTCTGAAACACAATGGTTACGCAGGGCACGCAGCCGTAACACGCTCGAAACGACCGGCGGCGCACCCCGAAACCTGAGTGCGTGAAACTTTCCTTCATCCCGAACAAGTCGAAGGAGAGATTCCGCCATGGACGTTTCCGACACCATCACGAGCAACGTGAACTCGCTGTGGTTGCTGATTGCAGCGGCCCTTGTGCTGCTGATGACCCCCGGGCTCGCCTTCTTCTACGGCGGCATGGTGCGTGCCAAGAGCGTGATCAGCATGATGATGATGAGCTTCGGCTCGATGGCGCTTGTCGGCGTGCTCTGGGTGCTGTACGGCTACGGGTTGGTGTTCGGGCATCCGCTGATCCCCGGCTTTCTCGGCAACCCGAGCGGATTGTTCGGCTTGGAGTCGCTGGTCGGGATCGGTGCCGACGGCGCCGCTCATCCCGATTTGGCTGGCCTCGCCTTCGCCGGGTTCCAGGCGACGTTCGCCATCATCACCGTCGCCTTGATCTCCGGTGCCATCGCCGGGCGCGCGAAGTTCGGCGCGTGGATGGTGTTCACCGGGGTGTGGGTCACGATCGTCTACTTCCCGGTCGCGTACTGGGTGTTCAACCTGGCGGACGGATGGGCGGTGTCGGCGCTGCACGTCAATGACTTCGCCGGCGGAACCGCTGTGCACATCAACGCCGGAGCCGCAGGCCTTGCACTGGCCTTGGTGTTGGGGAAGCGGGACGGCTTCGGCAAGGGACTCGGGAAGCCTCACAACGTGCCGCTGACCATGCTCGGTGCCGCGCTGCTCTGGTTCGGCTGGTTCGGCTTCAACGCCGGTTCGGAGGCGGCGGTCGACGGCATAGCGGCCCTGGCCTGGATCAACACTCTCGCCGCCCCTGCCGCCGGCATCCTGGGCTGGCTGCTCGTGGAAAAGCTGCGCGACGGCAAACCGACATCGATCGGTGCGGCATCCGGCGCCGTCGCCGGGCTGGTCGCGGTCACCCCGGCGTGCAACATCCTGACTCCGGGCTGGGCGATCGTGCTCGGGGTACTCACCGGAGCAGTGTGCGCCCTCGCGATCGAGTTGAAGTACAAGCTCGGGTTCGATGACTCACTGGACGTCGTGGGAATCCACCTGGTCGGCGGGCTGATCGGAACGCTGTATGTCGGCGTCTTCGGC
>JBDTBD010000089.1:0-10563 GCA_039924285.1 Terrimesophilobacter sp.
CGCGACGACAGCGATGGATCGCGTGTCGTTCGGGTCAGAACCATGGTGTTCCGGCCGCCGGGCTGGACGGCATGGCTAGATGAGCCCCGCCCGCGTCATCAGCGCGCCGACCTCGGGGCTGTTCAGCGTGGTCGGGTCGATCACGGGTGCCTGAAGCGAGTCGAGTGACGGCAGCGCCGGGTTCGCAGCAACGTCGCTGGCCACCGGGTACTCGAAACTCGTGCCCGTCTGCAGGATCTTCTGACCCGTCTCGCCCACGATGAACTCCAGGAATGCCTGGGCTGCGGCCTGATGCTTCGATGATGCCAGCACACCGCCTCCGGAAACGCTCACGAAGGCCCCCGGGTCCTGGTTCTTGAAGTAGTACAGCTTCGTGTTGGAACTGTTCTCCTTAGTCCCCGACTGGTCCGCAAACCAGTAGTAGTGATAAATCACACCTCCGGCGATGTCGCCGGAATTGACGGCCTTCATCACGGTGCTGTTGCCCTTGTATGCCGAGAAGTTCTTTTTCATGCCGGTGAGCCAGTCGAGTGTCGCGTCGGGGCCCTTGAGCTCCAGGAGCGCGGAGACGATGGCCTGAAAATCGGCCCCGCCGGGGGATGCCGCCCAGCGGCCCTGCCACTTCGGTCCAGCGAGGTCGAGCAGCGACTTCGGCAGCTCGTTCTCGGCGATCAGTTTCGGGTTGTACGCGAAAACGGTGGAGCGTGCGGCGATGCCGGTCCACAGGCCGGTCGACGGGCGGAATTGCGCAGGCACGGCCGTCAGAATCGCCCCGTCGACCGGGGCAAGCAGCTTCTTGTTCTCCACCAATGCCATGGCCGGCGAGTTCTCAGTGAGGAACACATCCGCGGGTGACGCCGCACCCTCTTGCACGATCTGGTTGGCGAGCTCCGATTCGTCTGCGTTGCGGAGCACGACCTTCACACCGCTTTCGGCGGTGAAGGCATCCGCCCACGCCTGCGTCAGTTCCTCGTGCTGGCCGTTGTAGACGGTGATTTCGGTGCCGGCGAGCGAGCCGGACTTTTCGGGGGTCGCGCCGGGCGCGTTCGACGCGCAGCCGGTGAGAGTAAGTGCGAGGACGGCGGAGACGGCAAGGAAGGTGGTGGCGGGTGTGTGAGTTCGCATGACGCTTTCTGCTGTGTGACGGAACTAATACTAGGTAAGCCTAGCCTAAGCAGGCTCCGGTCGGGTAGGTGAAACATTGGGACATCCGGTGACGGCCGATGGTACTTTGCCAAGGTGAGCGCACTGAATATAGCTGAGCCCGAAAAGACGTTGCCGCCGACCCACTCGCCGGCTGCTTCATCCGTGATTGATTCGATTCCGGTCCTCGACCTGAGCACCGCCCGATGCCCGGACGGCACCTTCAATCCCGTCTTTCTGGACGCGCTGCGGTCGGCGGCACACCACGTCGGCTTTTTCCAACTGGTCGGGTACGGTCAGGCCGAATCTCAGGTGAACGACATCTTCGAGGTCACACGGGCGCTGTTCGAACTTCCGCTGCCGGAACGGCTGAAGCTCGACAACCGCACGTCCCCGCATTTCCGCGGTTACACCAGACTCGGGCACGAACTCACTCGCGGGCGCCCGGATGCGCGCGAGCAGCTGGACTTCGGGCCGGATCGACCGGCGGTGGAACACTACCCCTCCGACCAGCCGTACTGGCTTGTGCAGGGTCCGAACCTGTGGCCGGACGCCGCGTTGCCGAAGTTGAGACCCATCGCCATGGCGTGGGCAGAGTCGATGTCGGCCGTCGGCGCCGAACTGCTCAGCGCCATCGCCGCAGCACTCGGGCAGCCGGAAAACCATTTCGACAACGCCTTCGAGGGCACACCGGCCTGGATGGCCAAGCTGGTGCACTACGTGGGCAACGTCGTGCAGGAAGCCGGCGATCAGGGCGTCGGCACGCACGCAGACTACGGGTTCGTCACGCTACTGCTGCAGGACAGTGTCGGCGGACTCGAGGTGCGCCCGCCCGGCAGTGAAAGCTGGATTCCGGTGGAGCCTCTTCCAGGCGCCCTCGTCGTCAACCTGGGCGAAATGCTTGAGGTCGCCACCGGCGGCTACCTCTCCGCCACCATCCACCGCGTGCAGGCCCCACCACCCGGAGTCGACCGCTACTCGGTCCCGTTCTTCTGGTCGCCGCGTCTGGATGCCGTCGTCGCCCCGGTTGAGCTTCCGCCGGCACTCGCCGCGCAATCCCGCGGCACCTCCGATGACCCGAAGAACCCGATGCTCGCCGCGTACGGCGCCAATGTTCTCAAGGGCTGGGTGCGCTCGCATCCGGAGGTCGCCCGACGCCATCATCCGGAACTGCTCGACCCGGAACCGGACTCGGCCGCGAACTAACCGGCCGAGCTCCGAGTGGCGAGAATCAGGCGGCCGGTGTCAGGAATTCCTGCCACTGCGGCTGGTCCCGGTCGATTCCGCGCACCAACCAGGCCGTGCCGTGCGGTGCGCGCGGCCGGATGCGCAGCGTCCAGTGCATCTCGGCGGGCGTGCGGTCCCCCTTGATGTTGTTGCAGTGCAGGCAACACGCCACCAGATTCTCCCAGCTGTCGGCGCCCCCGCGCGAGCGCGGCAGAACGTGGTCAATCGTGGTCGCCGATTTCGCGCAGTAGGCGCAACGTTGGCCGTCGCGACGGAGCACCCCCCGGCGACTCACCGGAACCAATCGACGGTGCGGAATGCGAACGTAGTGACGCAACAAGATCACCGACGGACGATCCCAGGTGCCGGACGAGCCGAACACCGGATGCTCCTGATCGATCGCGACGACCGTCGCCTTCTCGTTCATCACCAACACGAGTGCCCGCTTGAAGGACACCACGGCTAGGGGCTCGAAGCCCGCATTGAGCACTAGCGTGCGCATACTCATCCCATCGACAAGCCCCTGGACGGCTTCCAGGGATCCGACTCACTTCGTCGCTGCGTCGGCGGGAGCAACAGCCTGCACGGTGCCCAAACACTGTGCCAAACAAAAAGACACCGCCGAAACCGGCAGTGCCTAGGTGTGAGACGTGCAGAAACACGCCTGGCTACATTGCCGAGTCTGAAGAGCGCACGCATCCACGGTTTGGATGATGCACTGCCCCGTCATCGGCTCTCCCGAATACATCCTTCACGAACTACGAAGGTTCTAGGTTAACGCACAAATCGGCCGGGCCGGTACTGGGCTCGCCGCTCCCCGACCCGTCGGACGCGCGTCAGATGCCGACGTAGACGTGCTGGGCGACTTCGTTCGGCAGCTCGAGCGTCTCGTCCTTGCCCTCCACCTGCACGATCACGGAGCTGCCGGTACCCGAGAAGCTCGCTGTGACACCGGGCAGCACGCCGGCGCCTCGCAACTGCTCGAGGAGGTCAGGTTCATACTGCACCGGTTCGCCGAGCCGGCGGATGACGCCGTCGACCGGGCCGATCACGCCGAGCACGAAGTTGACGATGTTCACCACTCCCTGCGTGAACTTCTCCGCGGGATGGTCGCCCAGTTCGTCCAAGCCGGGGATCGGATTGCCGTACGGCGAGTGCAGCGGATGCTCGAGCAACGCGACAATGCGACGCTCGACAGTCTCACTCATCACGTGCTCCCACCGGCAGGCCTCCTCGTGCACGAGTGCCCAGTCCAGGCCGATCACGTCGGCGAGCAGGCGCTCGGCGAGGCGATGCTTGCGCATCACGCCGACGGCCCTGCGATGGCCCTCCTCGGTGAGAACCAGGTGGCGGTCCCCCTCCACGATGACCAGACCGTCGCGTTCCATGCGCCCCACTGTCTGGGACACCGTAGGACCGGAATGGCCGATGCGTTCGCTGATGCGTGCCCGCAGCGGGATGATGTTTTCTTCTTCGAGTTCGTAGATCGTCCGCAGATACATCTCAGTGGTGTCAATGAGATCCGTCATCGATGCATCCTCCGATCGCTCGCCCAATGGTTAGCCTAACCTCTGTCACGAAGGTCTCTGCATTGCGCGGTTCCTCTAGAATCGGCTCATGGCCGATCTGACGATTCCCGCTGACTTGTTACCCTCCGATGGACGCTTCGGCTGTGGGCCGTCGAAAATCCGACCGGAGCAGCTCGCCTATCTCACGGGCGCGGGCATCCTGGGCACCTCGCACCGCAAAACACCGGTCAAGCAGGTGGTGGCGCGCGTGCAGGAGGGCCTGCGCACCCTGTTCCGCGTTCCCGACGGCTACGAAGTCGTTCTCGGAAACGGCGGTTCGACCGCATTCTGGGACGCCGCCGCATACTCGCTGATCAAGAACCGCAGCGAGAACCTCACGTTCGGAGAATTCGGCGCGAAGTTCGCCAAGGCCGCGGCCGCGCCGTTCTTGCTGGCCCCGCACGTGGTCAATGCCCCGGTGGGTTCGCGCAGCGAGGTGGAACCCGTCGCCGGGGTGGATCTCTACGCGTGGCCGCACAATGAAACCTCCACCGGCGTCATGGCGCCGGTGACGCGCGTCGTGGCCGACCCGGGTGCCCTCACCGTAGTGGATGCGACGAGCGCGGCGGGCGGAATCGACTTCGACTCCAGCCAAGCCGACGTGTATTACTTCGCCCCGCAGAAGAACTTTGCCTCGGACGGCGGACTGTGGCTCGCCCTCTTCTCCCCCGCAGCCATCGAACGTGTCGAACAGATTGCGGCCAGCGGCCGTTACATCCCGCAGTTCCTCAGCTTGAAGAATGCGATCGACAATTCCCGACTCAATCAGACCCTCAACACTCCCGCGATCGCGACGCTGCTGATGCTCGAGAACCAGATCGAGTGGATCAACGATAACGGCGGATTGGCGTGGGCGAACGCGCGAACCCTGGAGTCGTCATCCGCCCTCTATGACTGGGCGACGGCGTCGGAGTTCGCCACACCGTTCGTCGCCGACCCCGACCATCGTTCCCAGGTGGTCGTCACCATTGATTTCGCGGAGACGGTCGACGCTGCGGCGGTGGCGGCAGCGCTGCGCGCCAACGGCATCGTGGCCACCGAGTCGTACCGCAAGCTGGGCCGCAACCAGTTGCGGATCGCGACGTTTGTCGCGGTGGAGCCGGAAGACGTGCGCCGGTTGATCGAGTCCATCGACTACGTCGTGGCAAATCTGTAGCGCAGCCCGCTAGCGCGGCGCCAGCAGGTACCCTGAAGCCATGCGACTCTGGCTGAAGGACTCCGAGCGCCGCCCAGACCGGGCGCCCGCGGCTACTGACGACCGGATACCGCTGATCTCGGGTCTGATTCTCTGGCTGGTGGCGCTGGCCGTTCTGCTTATCGCGTCCGGGTCGGCCGGGCCATCTGGCGACGGCAGCTGGATCTGGGCATGCCTCATCGGCGCGGGGATCGGCGCCGCGGGGCTGGCGTTCGTGCATCGGCAGCGTCACAAGATCGCACCCAATTGAGCTAATCGGCATCGACTTTGCACCGGCCGGGCCCAGTGCATGGCTCCGTGCGGGGGTTTCGCCTCGTTAGTCCGCTGCGTTGTCCGTGATCGCAGTACCCGTGATTGCAGTGTCTGCTTCCTCGATGCCCTCGTCCGGAAGTTCGACGTCGTCGATGTCTACGCCGTCGAGATCCCCGGCGTGCAGCAAGTTGCCGTCGTCATCGTCGTCATCGTCATCGTCATCGGTATCGTCGTCGTCGTCATCGGTATCGTCGTCGTCGTCATCGTCATCGGTATCGTCGTCATCGGTATCGTCGTCGGTATCGTCCTCGTCGATAGACGGCGCCTCCGCTGCCTGCGCGGCCTGATACTCGGCCAGCCGGTCCACCCACGGAACCCAATCCGGTGCAAGCAGCGCATCGTCCCCCGGGGTGAGTTCGGTTTCGAGTACGCTGCCGACGCCACCGTCCAGGTGCGCGATGGTCACCGTCCAGCGCCAGCCGGGGTACCCGGCAAGATTCGTGGTCAAGTACACCGACACGACGCCGTCGCCCTCGTCAATCGAGCCAGCCGGCTCACCGATGGACTCCGCCGACGTGATTTCGAGCAGCGCTAGGCGAGCTAGCTCGACATCGGCCACAGTCGCACCGATCTGCGTAGATTCGCTATTAGGCATCCAGTTCATCCGCAACCTTGCGCAGCATCGCGGCGATCTTCTTGCCGTGGCTGCTCTCCGGGTACCGGCCGCGCTTGAGGTTTGAGCCAAGCCCGTCGAGAACCTTGACCAGGTCCTCGATGATGATCGCCATGTCATCGGCCGGCTTGCGACTCATCTTCGCCATGCTGGGCGGCGCTTCGATGAGACGTACCGACAGCGCCTGTGCTCCGCGTTTTCCGTCGGCGATCCCGAACTCGAGTTTTGTGCCCGCTTTCACCGAGGTGACACCGGCGGGAAGTGCGGAGGCGTGCAGAAAGACCTCTTGGCCTTCATCCGAGCTGATGAAGCCAAAACCCTTTTCATCGTCGAAAAACTTGACTCTGCCGGTGGGCATGTCACTACCTCTTTCTCGTACTTCCTTGAGGCTCAAGCATACGGGCACTTGCTGGCCCCGTATCCTGGAGTGGTGGCAAAGGAAACTCAGGCTCAGGCGAACAGCGATGCTGTCGAACGTCGCGAACGCATCGTGGCCTACATCATCGTGGTGGCCATTGCGCTGTCGATCGTGTCGTTCGTGGCAATCATCGTCGGCACCTGGTCGGGGATGAACGCCGCCGACTTCGGCACGGGACTGTGGCCTGCCGTGGCGTGGACGCCGTATCTCGGTCTGCCACTCGGGATTATCCTGATCGTTTGGCTGGTGCTCGCGAGTGCGCGCCGCCGCAGTCGTTCCGCGCGCGCAGAAGGAAAGCCCTAGCACTTCGTCAGAATCGGCGCACAATGGAAACGTCACGAGCCTAGGCATCCCCGCCGGGCCCATCCGGACGGGACTCGTATGAGCAATACCCGGTCACTCGCAGCACGGCTGCTTACCATGAGTGACGCACAGCTTCATCGCGCGGTGACGGAGCGCGAGATCCGAGCAACCGGGATCCACGATTTGTTCGATCTTGCCGAAGCATTCCTCGAACAAACCGCAGTGCAGCGCGCGCTCACCCGACTGGATCGCACCACACTGGCGGTCATCGCAGCCGTAGGCCGCATTGCCGCAGACGGTTCGGAAGCGGCGGGACACGCCAGCGTCGGTGACGTCGTCGCGCACCTGTCCGGATTCTCGGACCGCGCCTGGGACGCCTCGGTGATCGCCCGACAGGCCGAGCACGCCTCCGCCCTGCTGCTTCTGGAGCCGCGCGGCCACGGATACGCCTCGTACAGCTCCATCGACGAGCACTTCGACAACACGTCGGGTGCTCTTATCCCGTGCCTGGAAGATCTCGCCGCCCCGCTTCCCCCCACCGTGGCAGGCCGTGTCCCGCGGGTGGACCAGGACGCGGTCGACCGCCTTGCCGCGGAACGGGCTTTCTCGGTCACGACGGCTACTGCCGAGCTCTTCGTCGAGCTCGAGCGCAATCCAGCCCACGAACTCGCCAAGGGCGGGGTGTCACTACCCGACACCAAGCGCCTCGCACACACCATGGCCGTAGCCCCCGACAGCGTCGCAACCTTCTTGTCGCTGGCCGACGGCGCTGGTCTGGTCTGTCTGGAAGGCGGGTCGTGGCTCCTCACCGAGCAGGGGGCAGCCTGGCTGCAGCAACCGCCCGGGCGACGCTGGGCAGAGCTGGCCGGCGGCTGGCTGACCACGCTGCCCTTCGGGGTTCGACGCGTGCTCGGTTCCAGGTCGCACGCCGTCTGGGGCGATGAACTACGTACTTATACGCGCTGGTACTACCCGGCAGGCGGCGAATGGATCGCCAGCCGGGTTGCCGACTGCGCGCGCGATGCGGAGCTGCTCGGCGTCACCGCGGGCGGGATCTCCAGCACACCCGGCACCCTTTTGCTGGCCGAGGACGACTCGGCCGAGAAGGTCATGACGGCCCGGTTCCCACCGGCAGTGGAAACAGTGTACCTGCAGCACGACCTGTCAGTCGTGGCGCCCGGGCCACTCGCTCCGCACCTGGATGCGCGCCTGCGCACGCTCGCGGATCCCGAGAGCCGAACGCTGGCGTCGAGTTACCGCATTTCCACCGCAAGCGTCAATCGTGCCCTGGCGCACGGCGAAACAGCGGAATCGCTCTTGGGCTTCCTCGCTCAGATCGCCCCCACCGGCATCCCCCAACCGGTGCGTTACCTCATCGGTGAAGCGTCCGCACGCTACGGGCTGCTGAGGGTGGGACCGCTCCACGACGCCGATGTCGCGGACGCGGCCGGCCGCAGCTATCTGCGCACCGGCCACTCAAACCTGCTCGACATGATCCGCGTGGACCAGAACCTGCCGGGACTGTTCCTGACCCGTGTCGCACCGGATCGGATGATCAGCAGACTCGAGCCCGACGTGCTGTTCTGGGCACTCACCGACGCCAGGTACCCCGTGGCCGCCGAGAACGAGCGGCACGAAATCGTCGCACTGCGCCGACAGCGGATCGCGAAACCCCGGCGGCGTGAAGAAAACGACGGGCTGCTCGCGCTGCTTGTCCGGCTGAAGCAGCAGGCCGCAGAGGCACCCGATGATGCCGACGAGGCCTGGCTCTCGCGTCGCCTTGAGGTGGCCATTCGGAACAAGGCCACAGTGTCGGTGAGTGTGTCTATGCCGGGCGGTGCCGTCGTGGACTACCTGTTGCAGCCAGCCAGCGTCGGTAACGGCAGATTGCGTGCGCACGACCGCAAGTCCGCCATCGAACGCACTCTTCCGCTGAGCAGCATCGTCTCGCTCAACCCCGCGTCCTGACCTCAGGAGGCAAACGTAGACTGGCCTGCGTGAATGGCGAGCCAGAATCCGTGTCAGGCCCGCTGATCGTCCAAAGCGACCGCACCGTGCTGCTGGAGGTCGCGCACCCCGACGCCGAGGATGCCCGCCACGATCTGGCGGTCTTCGCGGAGCTGGAGCGGGCGCCCGAGCACATGCACACGTACCGCATCACCCGCCTCGGACTGTGGAACGCGTGCGCAGCCGGACATACCTCCGACAGCATGATCGCCACCCTGGAACGCTACTCGCGGTTCCCGGTGCCGCGCAGCGTCACTGTAGACATCGCGGAGACCGTCTCCCGGTACGGCAGGCTCGTCATCGAGCGGAACGGTGAGGGAACCCTCACGCTGCGCTCCACCGATCTCGCCGTGCTGACAGAGATCGTACGAGCCAAACGTGTAGCCCCGCTCATCACAGGCACGCTGCCGGATGGCGCCAGAACGATCGAGCCGTGGGCTCGCGGGCAACTGAAGCAGGAGTTGGTCAAGCTGGGCTGGCCGGCGGAAGATCTCGCGGGATACACTCCGGGCACGCCGCATCCGATCGCCCTTGACGAAAGTACCTGGCACCTGCGCCCATACCAGGTGCACGCGGTGGACAACTTCTTCTCCGGCGGCTCTGGCGTCATCGTGCTGCCCTGTGGGGCGGGCAAGACCCTGGTCGGCGCCGGCGCCATGGCGATCGCGAAGACCAACACGCTCGTGCTGGTCACCAACACCGTCGCCGCCCGGCAGTGGCGCAGCGAACTCCTGCGGCGCACGACCCTCACTGAAGCCGAGATCGGCGAATACTCCGGTCAGGTGAAGGAGGTCCGACCGGTCACCATCGCGACGTACCAGATCCTCACCGCGAAGAGGAAGGGCAAGTACGCCCATCTGGCGCTGCTGGACGCCATGGACTGGGGTCTCGTCATTTACGACGAGGTGCACCTGCTGCCCGCACCGGTGTTCAAACTCACCGCGGAGTTGCAGGCTCGCCGCAGGCTCGGCCTCACCGCCACCCTGGTGCGCGAGGACGGCAGGGAAAGCGACGTCTTCAGCCTCATCGGTCCGAAGCGGTTCGACGCGCCGTGGAAGGAGATCGAGGCGCAGGGCTTCATTTCACCGGCCTCCTGCTACGAGGTGCGCATCGACTTGCCGTCGCAGGAGCGGCTCGAATACGCCGCTTCGGCGGACGCCGAAAGGTACCGGCTGGCCGCGACCGCCCCGGCCAAGCTCGCCGTCGTGCGGCAGTTGGTCGACAAGCACCGCGGCGAGCGCATCCTGGTCATCGGGCAGTACCTGGACCAGATCGACGAGCTGGCAGAGGCCCTATCCGCCCCGAAGCTCACCGGGGCCACTCCGGTGGACGAGCGCGAACGGCTCTACCAGGAGTTTCGCGACGGGATCACGAAGGTGCTCGTGGTGAGCAAGGTTGCGAACTTCTCGATCGATCTGCCGGAGGCAACGGTAGCCATTCAGGTGTCCGGGTCGTTCGGTTCGCGGCAAGAAGAGGCGCAGCGCCTGGGCCGCCTGCTGCGTCCCAAGGAGTCGGGTCTTCCGGCGAACTTCTACACCCTTGTTGCCCGCGACACCGTCGACCAGGACTTCGCGCAGAATCGGCAACGATTCCTCGCGGAGCAGGGCTACAGCTACACGATCCTCGACGCGCGCACCCTCGATACCGCCGCCTAGCACCCCGTTTCACGGAGAAACTGTCGCCGTCGGCACCCCGCCCGGGGATCCGGGCACCTGTCGCACAGAAACTCCGTGAAACGGGTTCAGGGCGCCGAGGCGCCGGTGGGCGCGGGAGCGGC
>JBDTBD010000090.1:0-11146 GCA_039924285.1 Terrimesophilobacter sp.
GGAACTGCACGTGCGGCCCGGCATCGGCGCGCTAGCGCTGCGTGAGCTGAACATACAGCGACTGGACAAGTTTCTGATGAACCTGGCGGCCGGGCATCCAACCGAAGCGAAGCGGGCGAAGACCATAATCCGCGGCGCACTCAAGCTGGCCGCCTCCTACGGCGCCGCACAGATAGACCTGAGTGCGCTGTTCGTCGTGCCGCGGAAACACCTTGAAGTGCGAGCGCTGAAGCAGGTCGACATTGACGCCGTATTCCACGCCATCGATACCTGGCGCACGGGGCTCGGCCGACGCGGGCCGAGGCCCACCAGACACCTGGGTGATGCGTTCCGTATCATGCTGGGCGCAGGTCTGCGCATCGGGGAGGTGCTGGCACTCCGGAAGTGCGACATCCACCCGGGCGGCGAGGACAAACCGTGGAAGCTGGAAGTGAACGGGACCATCATCGTTCCCGATCACGGGAAGACGTTCCGGCAGCCGCACCCGAAGACGCCGGCCGGCGTCCGCACACTGCCACTACCCGCCTTCGTGGGCGAGGTGCTTGCGGCCCGGCTGGAGCTCATTGCCGACGCCGGCCCGGAAGCCCTGTTGTTCTACTCACGCAACAACACACCGCTGCAACCGGGCAATCTCAGGCGCACGTGGCGCACTATCAGAGACGCCACGGAAGGGCTTGACTTCGTCATCCCGCACACGCTGCGTAAGACGCTGGCAACTCTCCTGGCTGACAGCGACCCCTACTACGCGGCCGCCTTCCTGGGGCACGGACCTGGAACCGCCGTTCTTTTCGCTCACTACGTCGAACGGAACCGGAACTTGAACCCCGCGGGCGCGGCCCCTCTGGAAGGGCTCGCCCCCAACTAACGGACTAACCGGCACCGGAGCTACCTACCGCCCGCACCTCGTGACACGTCGTGCGGGCGGTATCTTTGTCAACCCCAAGCTTTCATCAAAAAGCAAAAACGGGAGTAAACGGTTAAATGGCCCCAAACCGGCTTCCGACACCACCTGACTCGTCGAACACAACGTGCCTTTGACCAGGTCTTTTTGTGGTGCACCCCCCGGGACTTGAACCCGGAACCCACTGATTAAGAGTCAGTTGCTCTGCCAATTGAGCTAGAGGTGCATGGCGCGGCGCGAACACGAGCCGAGAAGCAACGATAGCATTCCGCCGCTGGCTGGTGCCAATCGGCGGGCCTCGAAGACCCGCTCGCCTTCGTAGAATGAAGACGACAAACCACTTCGAGGAGAATCCGTATGGCATCAATCAAGCTCGCTCCTGGCGACACCGCCCCAGCGTTCACCCTCAGCGATCAGGACGGCAAGGACGTCTCGCTGGCCGATTTCACCGGCAAAAAGGTAATCGTCTATTTCTACCCCGCCGCTAGCACGCCGGGCTGCACCACCGAGGCGTGCGACTTCCGGGACAACATCAACTCGCTGAAGGCCTCCGGATACCAGGTGCTGGGCGTGTCAAAGGACGACCTGCCCCCGCTGAAGAAGTTCCAGAAGGAGCAGGGCTTGAACTTCCCGCTGCTGAGCGACCCCGAGTTGACCGTGCACAACGCGTACGGTGCCTACGGCGAAAAATCGCTCTACGGCAAGACGGTTACCGGCACGCTGCGGTCCACGTTCGTGTTGGACGAGTCCGGCACGATTGAACAGGCACAATACAACGTCAAAGCCACCGGTCATGTCGCTTCGCTGCGAAAGAAGCTCGGCCTGGACGACTGACCCGCGACAGCGCGCCCGCAGGCGCGAGGTTGAACGTCCTGGTGCAGCTGAGGGCCGCGTCTAGAGCGAGTGCGGCGAGCGGACGAGGCCGACCGGTGCGGATGCGGGATCCGCGCCGACGGTGACAACGTGATTGGCGGCGTCGACGTGCACGACGGTTGGCTCGAAGGCGCGCGCCTCCTCGGCGTCAAAGAGGCCGTACGCCATGATGATGACGATGTCACCCGGATGCACCAGGTGCGCCGCGGCGCCGTTGATTCCGATCACGCCGCTGCCTGGCTCGCCGGCGATCGCGTACGTTTCCAGCCGCGCGCCGTTGGTGACATCCACAATCGACAGCAACTCGCCCGGAAGTACGCCTGAGGCGTCCAGCAGCGTCTGGTCGATCGTGATCGAGCCCACATAGTTCACATCAGCATGGCTGACCGTTGCACGATGGATTTTGGCAGTCAGCAGTGTTCTCAACATCACCTCAAGGTTAGCCGCCGTGCCACGCCGCGCCGCTGCTCAGGAATCCCGACGGGTGGCGGCGAGCACCGGCCCGGTGAACAAAAGGGCGATCACCAGGATCGCCGGCACGATGAGAAGCCAGCCGATGTCCTCGCGGGCAAACAGCCCTTGCAGGCTGCCGATCCCCAGGCCAATCTGCAGCACTTGCCACACGATGGCTGCGGCGCGCACCCAGGACCGGCCGCGCAGGGTATTCACAGCAACGATCGTGAGCCACGCCGATGCGAGGGCGGCGAGGACCAGAATCGCCACCGCCGTGGCGTACGACTGGGGGGTCTCAGCGAGCAGTTCGACTAGGAGATACACGGTGGCCACGGCCAACGCGGCAGCCTCGGCGAAGAGCAGAACCGCCAGCATTTTCAGCGACGTGGGTGCGGGCATCCGCTCGTCGCCGGGCGCGGCTTCCGGGTCATTTCTTTCGCTCACAGGGATATCCACCAAAAAACTATTGATTTGCTACAACCAGTGTGAGATTCTAGCTGAGGTCGATTTGTTACTCACAGGGCTGTGAGCATATCCCAAAACCCTCTTCGTCACCCCGTTACGGGTCTAGACCTATGCATCACATCTGAAGGAGTACCTATTCATGGACTGGCGCGATAAATCAGCCTGCCTCACCGTTGACCCCGAGTTATTTTTCCCCGTCGGCAACACCGGACCGGCAGTTGACCAGATCGAGAAGGCGAAATCCGTCTGCGGTCGGTGCACTGTCAGCGAACAGTGCCTGCAGTACGCACTGGAGACCAACCAGGATTACGGTGTCTGGGGCGGGCTCAGTGAAGACGAGCGGCGTGCGCTGAAGCGCCGTGCCGCACGCGCCCGCCGGGCCTCCTAGCCACGACGGTCTCCGCGGCCTAGCTCTTCGTGAGCCAGGTCAAAGGAATCTCGATCGTGACTTCGGTCCCGCTGCCCACCATGGTGTGCCAGTCGATGATTCCACCCAGTTCGCCCTGGATCAGGGTGCGCACGATCTGCGTCCCCAGCCCCGAACCAACCTTGCCCTCCGGCATCCCCGCCCCGGTGTCGCGCACCCGCACGCTCAACGTCTCCTCGGTGCGTTCCGCCGTGATTTCCACGTTGCCCTCGAGTCCGTTCAAACCGTGCTCGATCGCGTTCGTCACCAGTTCGGTGAGCGCGAGCGACAGCGGTGTTGCGTAGGCGCTCGGAAGCTCGCCAAAGCTGCCGGTGAACTTCGGATGTACCTTGGCGTTGTGCGTGGAGGAGATCTCCGCGATGAGAAGCAGCACCCGCTCGAACACCGCGTCGAAGTCCACGTTCTGACTCAGGCCCTCGCTGAGCGTGTCGTGCACCACGGCGATCGCGGCAACCCGCCGCATGGCCTGGGTCAATGACTCCCGCGCATCATCCGAGTGCGACCGCCGGGCCTGGATGCGCAGCAACGACGCCACCGTCTGCAGGTTGTTCTTCACCCGGTGGTGGATTTCACGGATGGTCGCATTCTTGGTGATCAGTTCCTGCTCCTGATGCCGCAATTCCGTGACATCGCGGCTGAGCACGATGGCGCCGACCCGGTTGCCGCGGTCGCGGACCGGGATGGAGCGCAGCGACACGGTCACCCCCTTCGCCTCGATGTCGGTGCGCCACGGGGCACGCCCCGTCACCACAAGCGGCAGGGACTCGTCGACCGTGAGTTTGCCGGCCAGCAGCCCGGTGGTCACCTCGGCCAGCGATTCACCCTCGAGTTCACCGCTGAAGCCCATCCGGTTGAATGCGGAGAGCCCATTGGGGCTGGCGAACGTGACGATGCCGTCAACGTCGAGCCGAATCAAACCGTCGGAGGCACGGGGAGCGCCACGCCGGGGCCCGGCCGGGGCGCCGAGGTCGGGGAAATCGCCCACCCCAATCATGGCAAACAGGTCGTTGGCGCACTCGTTGAACGTCAACTCCTGCCGGCTAGGGGTGCGCGCCTCGCCCAAATTCGTGTGCCTGCTAATGACGGCAATCGGACGCGGGGTGGTCTCGGCGCCGCTCGGAGACAGCCGCCGCATCACCGGTACCGCGCGCACCCTGGTCGGGGTTTCCTCGAACCAGTCCGGTGAGGCGGAGTCGACGATGTGGGCGGTTTCGAACGCTGCAGTGACCTGCGATACCCACTCCGGCCGCACATCCTGCCCGACGAAGTCGCGGTAGAACAGGGTGGCCGAGCTCGACGGGCGAGCGTGGGCCACGGCGACGAAGCTTCCCTGCGCCGACGGTACCCACAGCACGATATCGGCGAACGCGAGGTCGGCGAGCAGCTGCCAGTCCCCCACCAGCAGGTGCAGCCACTCGACGTCGGCTTCTTCGGAGCGCCCCTGCGCTATGACCAAATCACTGAGGGTCGACACGCCCTCTAGGTTAGCCTGCGCGCGACCGTCCTCTGGTGCTGCCCCGTCGGGTGCGCCAGTGGCAGCGCCGGCAGCAGCCGCCGCCACCGCGCCCGCCGCTGTGTCGATTCGGCGGCGGGCGGAAGGAGACGTGCCGACACCAACTTGCCGATCGCCAGGCTCGCCGGCGACTTCCTGGCGGAATCCAGCAGTGTCTTCCCGCTCAGCACGGCAGCATCCAGTGCCGGCTGATCGTACGGCACGAGCACCGGCCCGGTGATGCCGCCGAACCGTTGCAGCGTCTGCGCCACCTGGGACCCCGGTCCGGGCCCGATCGCGCTGGCGCGGATCTTGTTCATCACGACCGTGATCCGGTCGCTGGCCAGGGTCTCGACCAGGTCGACGTGGGCGCGCAGGAAACGGGACAATCCGACCGGATCGCCGACTCCCACCGCGATCACCCGATCCGAGGCCCGTAAAGCCGCGATCGTTGCCGCGTTCCGCCGCGGCGGGAACAGGTCGCTGGAGATCTCCTCATCGCTTTCCAAACTGGATCCGGTGTCGAGCACCGTGTAATCGGCCCAGGTTCGGCATTCCCGCACCACTGTGGCGACGCGCTCCGCCGACAGTTCCGGCCACCGGCTAGCACTGCCGATCCCGGTGAGCACCCAGAAGCTGCCGTGTGCGGACAGGTAGCGTTGCCCGATCCGTTCCAACTCCATCTGGGTGAGGCTGTTCGAGCCGGCCAGGCGACAGGCGGCGGCGAAGCCGGGCGCCTCATCGAGCAGGCCGAGTGCCGGCGCCACCGACGCCCCGTGCGTGTCGACGTCGGCCAGCACGACGCTGAAGCCGGACGAGGCCAGCCGTGCGGCGATGTTGATGGCCAGGGTGGTACGTCCGGGAGCACCGGCCGGCCCCCAGACGGCCAACACCTGGCCGCCCTCGCGTGGGGCAGCCGGGTCGGCGAGAGCCTCCGTGGACGCCCGACCAAGCAGCGACGCCAGCACCGGCCAGCTGGGTTCGCCGATCGCGACCTCGTGCAGTCCCAGGGCCGTGGCGCGACGACGTTCCTTGTCGGATGCGGCGAAGGCGACGATTCGCACACCGGCGGCGTCGCACCTGGCCAGCAGGTCGGCATCCAGGTAGTCCTCGGCGGCGGAAACGGCGACCACATTCGGCAACGTGCCGAGGACCGCCGTCGCCAACTCCGCAGCACTGCGGCACCGCGCCACCACGTCGTATCCGTTGCGGGCCGCCTCGCGCGCCAGCCGGCCCTCGGATTCCGCCGGCACGCCGATCGCTATCGTTGGCACGGTCAACCCTTCGCCGGAAGGGTCACCGGAACCACCGACATCGCATCCTCATTCGCGACGGCCTCCAGCACGGTCGCCGTTTTCGACCTGGAGACGAGAAGCTCCACGCTCCGGGTGCTGCCCGTGACCAAACCATTTGGGGCGATCACCCTGACCACTGTTGCCGAATCCACCAGGACCGCGGGAGGACCGAATACCCCGTGTTCGGCCTCATGGGCGGACCACAGATCAACCACGGTGCCGGCCGCCACAGACTGCGGCAGTTCGCCGTGCACGCTGACCACGACGGAGGCGACGCTGAGCCCGTCGACACTGCCGACCGCGGACAGCGGGATCAGTTCTCCGGCAGCGACGGCACGGGTAACCACGACACCGGCCGCCGGCACGTCCGAGCGGGTGAGATACTTGCCGCCGGCCGACCCCAACCGCACGCTCTGCACGCCGAAGTCCGCCGCCGAGATTCGGTCACCGGGACTGAGCGGGCCGGCCGCGGACAGCACCTCGACGGTTCGGTCGGCGGTGGACACGATCCAGAGCACACCGAGCACGGAGGCGAAAACCAAGCCAACGCCGACGGCGAAGCGCGGATCGAACCAGAACGACCGCGGTGTGCGTTCGGTTGCTGTTGCCGGATTCTTGCGGGACATCGGTGATCTCCTTCGCCTTCCGGGTGCACGCCCGGGGTGACTTCTATGGTTGCCGTCCACGCAGTTCCTCGCCGAAAGTTATCCACAGCCTCGTTCCGGCCGCCCGAACTCACCCATAATCGAGGCATGAACGACACCAATCCTGCCGGCACCCTCGCCCGGTTCCTCACCCTGGCCGACACCGCCGAGGTGCTCAACGTGTCGGCCAGGCAGGCGTACGCGCTGGTGCGGTCCGGGGAGCTGCCGGCCATCAAGGTCGGCGGTCGCGGGCAGTGGCGCGTCGAGCGCAGCGTGCTGGAGTCCTACATCGAGGCCAAGTACGAGGAATCTCGACGCCTCAGCCTCTGGAACCAGTCAGACTACGGGAGCCTGCCGGAACTGCTCGGCGACCGCACCGATCACAGCAGCACCAGCAAAACCTGATCCAGCGGGATGATCCGGTACGAGAGCACGGCGGAGTCCCGCCTCGCAACCCCGGGGTCGTGCACGGCGAGGTCGAAGTGGTCACGGCCGACCCTGTCGATGGTGCCGTGCAGGTCGCCGTCGGCGAGGTGCACACTCACCTCACGGCGGCGTCGGCACAGATCCCTCAGCACGAAGCCGATCCCGAGTCGGCTCGTGACCCCCGGTTCGGAGTCGCTCGTCGACGTCGCGTTCAGGCTCTGCTGCACCTGCGTCGGCGTGAGGACGACGCTGGCGATCGCCCGAAGCGGCAGCACGCACTGCGCGTGCCGGGCCGAATCATCCAGAACATCCGCGGACATCCAGTCCTTGCCCACCGTCACCGGGCGCAGCGACAGGCCCTCACCGCCGTGCAGCGTGACCCGGATGCCGTAGGCCGGATCGTACTTCTGCGCCTGGAGGATCGCGGCGATCCGCTCGCGCAACCCGAGCCGACCGAGCCGCAGCCGCTCCTCCTCCGCCCGCAGGTCGACCTCTTCCGCGGTAAGCCCCTGTTCGAGCTGACTTTCGAGGTCGTCAAAGAGGTTGTCCCATCGCATAGATGCGACCGTAGCCAGCCTGACGGGTCCGTGTGGGAGGTTATCCACAGCAGCGGCACCCTGCCAGTGGTGCGGTGTCGGAGTCGAGTGGCCGCTAGTCGGGGTCGGGCTCTGGGTCGTCCGCCCGGGTCCAGGCGATCGCGATCAGCGTCCGCAACACGTCGAGGTCGATGTCGTCGAGCTTCCTCACATAGACGCACCCCGCTCCCTCGGTGTAGACGCCGAGCCGGGGAAGGAGGGCGGCACCCTCCGGGAGGTCCTTGAGCCCATAGATCGACAGTTGCGATTTGCGCGGCGAGAATCCGGTCTTCATCCAGTTGCCACGCCTGCGCAGGTCGGACGGCGAGATGTAGCGATAGCCTCCATAGCCCACGATCGACGGCCCCCACAAGACCGGCTCTTCTCCGGTCACTTCCCGGAAGATCGTGTTGAGGGCCTTGCCGTCTTCGCGACGCCGGGCCGGCGTAGCAGCATCGAGGAAGTCCTCGACGGAGGCATCCGTCGGCTGGGTCTTGTTTTCGGCCATGGACCATTGTGTCGTGGCCGCCACACGCACGGCAAGCCTGGGCGATGTTATCCACAGCCCCAAAGTGGGGCGTGGACTTTCGGTGTCCCGATCTGCTTAAGTTCTTGTCCAGCACGCGACCCCCGTTCTGGGGTAGACCGGACGGGCATCACACTTGGGAGCACTCGTGAATATCGCACTCAGCGCAGCCCGGACCCACGCCGCCCAAGCCCTCGCGGCCCAAACGCGCCCTCGTGAAGCGATTGCGCGGGGGAAGGTCATCCGTCAGCACTTCGAATCCGACGACGAGTTCTTCGGACAACAGCCATCCGAACGCTCGGATCTGCCCGATCCGCAGCCCTTGCTGGAAAACCTCACCCGGTGCGTGATCGAGATTCTCGCCGGCGCCCGTGACCTGGAGCAGATCTCGAGGTGGGTGACCGACGGCGTCTACCGCCATCTGCTTAAACGAGTGGTGCTCTCGGCGCGGGCCCGGCAGGCCAAGGGGCTGCCGGGCGTTAGGCCGAATTTCACGATCGGGTCGACCGTGACGTGCGAACCACGAGACGGTGTGGTCGAGGCTGTCGTGGTGGTGCACGGTCGCGTCCGCACTCGGGTCGTGGCCCTACGTCTCGAGGGGCTCGACCACCGGTGGCGGGCCACCGCGATCAACGTGCTCTGAACCCCAACGCGCTCTGAACCCGGCGTTCGACTAAGGCCGGAGCCGACCGGTCAGTGCTGCGCGCGCTTGCGCTCTTGTGCGCGCCGCTCGGCCCGGTTGCTCGGAGCCGGACCGGCGGGCGGAGCGCCCTTCGCGCCGCCCTGTTGCCCACCCGATGTGCCGCCTCGGCCGCCGAACGCCGGGCTCAGACCCGGCTCCGCCTCGGCCTGCGCTTGACGAGCCTTGGCCGTGGCAGCCTGTTCGATCTGCCCGCGCTGGTTGCGCACCTCGACTCCGCCGTCGTCCGATGGCGCGGAGTAGCTGAGCTTCTCGGTGCCGGCGCCGGCACCGTTGAGCCCCTTCGCCGCGACCTGCGGAACCGCGGCGGTCGCCTCGCCACCGGCGTTCACCTCGACCTCGAGGTTGAACAGGAACCCGATCGACTCCTCGCGAATCTGCTCCATCATGGTCTGGAACAGCGAGAAACCCTCGCGCTGGTATTCGACGAGCGGGTCGCGCTGGGCCATCGCCCGCAACCCGATGCCGTCTTTGAGGTAGTCCATCTCATACAGGTGGTCGCGCCAGCGGCGGTCGATCACGGACAGCACGACGCGACGCTCCAGCTCGCGCATCGCCGGCTCGCCCAGGGACTCGGTGCGGCGCCCGTAGGCGAGCCGCGCATCCGAAAGGATCTCCTCTTCCAGAACCTGCCGGGTGATCTGGTTCCGACCGCCGACCTCGTGCACGAGCTCATCCTGGGTGGTCGAGATCGGGTAGAGCAGCTTCAGGTCGTTCCAGAACGCATCCAGATCCCAGTCGTCCGCGTGGCCCTCGGAGCAGTGCTCGTCGAGCACCGCGGTGATGACATCCTGCAGGAAGTTCTGGGTGCGGTCGTGCAGGTCGTCGCCTTCGAGGATGCGCCGGCGGTCGCCGTAAATTGCCTCGCGCTGACGATTCAGCACGTCGTCGTACTTGAGCACGTTCTTGCGGATCTCGGCGTTGCGCGCCTCGACCTGCCCCTGGGCGCTGCGGATGGCGCGGCTGACCACGCGAGATTCGATGGCCAGGTCGTCTGGTACGTTGCTACGGCCCATCAACGACTCCGCCGCCGATGAGTTGAACAGGCGCATCAGGTCGTCGGTGAGCGAGAGGTAGAACCGGCTCTCCCCCGGGTCGCCCTGACGGCCGGACCGGCCGCGCAGCTGGTTGTCGATGCGGCGAGACTCATGACGCTCGGTGCCGAGCACGTACAGGCCGCCGACCTCCACGACCTTCGCGGCTTCCTCGTCGACTTTCTTCTTCACGTCCTCGAACACGGCGTCCCAGGCCGCCTCGTACTCCTCCGGCGTTTCCACCGGACTGAGACCCTGCTTGTTCAGCTCGGCGACGGAGAGGAACTCGGCGTTGCCGCCGAGCATGATGTCGGTGCCTCGACCGGCCATGTTCGTGGCGACGGTCACGGAACCGAGCCGCCCGGCCTGGGCGACGATCGCCGCCTCGCGGGCGTGGTTCTTCGCGTTCAGCACCTCGTGCTTGACGCCGCGTTTGGCGAGCAGCTTGGACAGGTACTCGCTCTTCTCGACGCTGGTGGTGCCGACCAGCACCGGCTGGCCCTTCTCGTGCCGTCTCGCGATGTCCTCGACGACCTGCTCGAACTTGGCTTTCTCGTTCTTGTAGACGAGATCCGACTGGTCCATCCGAATCATCGGCTTGTTCGTCGGGATCGGCACGACGCCGAGCTTGTAGGTGCCCATGAACTCGGCCGCTTCGGTCTCGGCGGTTCCGGTCATGCCCGCCAGCTTGTCGTAGAGACGGAAGTAGTTCTGCAAGGTGACGGTGGCCAGGGTCTGATTTTCGGCCTTGACCGCAACACCCTCCTTGGCCTCGATCGCCTGGTGGATGCCTTCGTTGTAGCGGCGGCCGAGCAGGATGCGCCCGGTGTGCTCGTCGACGATCAGCACCTCGCCGTTCATCACCACGTAGTCCTTATCGCGCTTGAACAGCGCGGACGCTTTGATCGCGTTGTTGAGAAACGAGATCAGCGGCGTATTGGCCGATTCGTACAGGTTGTCGATGCCGAGGTAGTCCTCGACCTTCTCGATTCCCGGCTCCAGCACACCGACGGTGCGCTTCTTCTCGTCAACCTCGTAGTCTTCTCCCGAAATCAGGTGCTTGGCGAGCCCGGCGAACTCGGTGAACCAGCGGTTCGCCTCCCCCGAGGACGGACCGGAGATGATGAGCGGGGTGCGGGCCTCGTCAATGAGGATGGAGTCGACCTCGTCGACGATGGCGTAGTGGTGGCCGCGCTGCACCATGTCGGCCGCGTCCCAGGCCATGTTGTCGCGAAGGTAGTCGAAGCCGAACTCGTTGTTGGTGCCATAGGTGATGTCGGCGGCGTACTGCTCTTTGCGCTCGGCGGGAGTCTGGCCGGAAATGATGCATCCGGT
>JBDTBD010000091.1:0-18318 GCA_039924285.1 Terrimesophilobacter sp.
GAAAGCGATCGAGGCGGCTACACGTTTGGTGGAAGCCGATCAACACAGCACCTGCTTTTGTCTTACGCAGCCGAGCGTGCCCGACGCCAAGCCGTGATCCTCGAAGAGCACACCGAGCACACCGAGCACTCCGAGCACTCCGAGCACTCCGAGCAGGCTTCTAAACCCGGACACTGAAGCGTGGCGCACGGGCAGTTATCGGCGTTCGCGTAGAACACTACCGACCGGAGCCGTCTCCGCTCGAATCCTGATCCGGTGGCCCAACCTTCCGGCTCAACGCGAACTTGGTGCGAACCCACAGGAGCAGATCGCGCCCGGTGCCCCAGATCCCCCGGCGGAACAGCAGCACGGCAATGATGAAGATGCCGCCGGTGATGATACCGACGCCCTCGAACCCGGATGACGCCAGCCGGTCCTCGAGCATCACCACCAGCGAGGCGCCCACCGGGCCGCCCCACAGCGTTCCGATCCCACCAAGCACCGTCATCAAGACGACCTTGCCTGAGGTAGTCCAGTCCAGCTCCTGCAGCGAGGCGAAACCGTGGCTGATCGCGAAGACGCCGCCGGCGAGGCCGGCGAGGCCGGCAGACAGCACGAACACGATGAGCTTGTAACGCTCGACGTCGTATCCGAGGGCACGCGCCCTGGCCGGATTGTCGCGGATCGCGACCAGCACTCGACCAAACGGCGAGTGCACGATGCGCCAGGCCGCCCACATGCCCAGCAGGATCATCACGATGGCGGCGTAGTAGAAGTAAAACGCCTGCGTCTCTATGTTCTCGATCCCGAAGAAGGTTTTCGGGATGCCCTGGAGTCCGTTCTCGCCACCGGTGATGTCCTTCCACTGGTTGGCCACGAAGTAAATCATCTGGGCGAAAGCGAGGGTGACCATGGCGAAGTAGATGCCGGCCCGGCGCACCGACAGGTAGCCGATCGGGATGGCGATGGCCATGGCGAAGATCATGCCGCCGACGATCGCAACCGGGAACGGTACCCCGAATTTGAGGGCGATGAGGCCGGTCACGTAGGCCGAGGAACCCCAGAACGCGGCATGACCGAACGAGAGCAGCCCGGTGTAGCCGAGCAGCAAGTCGACCGAGATGGCGAACAGCGACCAGGCGGCGATGTCCATCGCCACGGGCGGATACACGAACCAGGGCAGCCCGAACGCGGCGAACAGGCCAATGGCGAGCAGCACGAGACGGCGGATGACCGCGGTCCGGTGCCCGACGCGGGACGGTTCCAGGCTGGCGTCGAGCACAGCCGCAGGCATCAGTTTGTCGCTCATACCGAGTCCGCCCGTCCGAACAGCCCGGCGGGTCTCACCAGGATGATGACGGCCATCAACAGGAAGATCGCCACCTGCGAAAACGCCGGAAGGTAGGCCTGGCCGTAGGCCTCGACCATTCCGACGATGAATCCGGCGACGACGGCGCCGAGGATGGAGCCGAGGCCGCCGATCACGACGATCGCGAACAAGATGATGATGAAGTTGCCTCCCATGTCGGCGGTGATCGCCCGGAACGGGGCGGCGAGCACGCCGCTCAACCCGGCCAGGGCGATTCCGAAGCCGAACACCGGGGTGACCCAGCGGCCGACGTTGATGCCCAGCGCACGAGACCGTTCGGCATCCTCGGTCGCCGCCCGGACGATCATGCCCACCCGGGTTCGGGAAAGCACCAGCCAGACCACAACGCAGACCGCCAGGGCGAAGATGAACACGAATACTTGATATTTGGGCAGCGTGGCGGAACCTAGGTGCAGTTGACCCTCCAGGCCGGCCGGCTGCTGATACGGCAACCCGGAGACGCCGTACATCCGCTTCACCAGGTCGACCAGCACGAGTGCGATGCCGAAGGTGAGCAGGAAGTTGTAGAGGATGTCCAGTCCGAGCAGCCACCGCACGAGGAACCGTTCGATGACCACGCCGAAGCCGAACATCAGCACCGGCACAACCACCAGCGCGAGCCAGAAGTTCATACCAGTGACATCGAGAAGCACGGCTGCCGTCACGGCGCCGAGCATGTAGCAGGCGCCGTGGGCGAAGTTGACGACGCCCAGCGCGCCGAAAATCACCGCGAGGCCCAGCGCCGCCAGGGCGTAGAAGCCCCCGGCCGCCAGTCCCTGCACGGTGTATTGGATGAATGCGCTCATGTGTGATTTTTCCGAAGGTGGGAGGACGGGCGCGAACGCCCGCCCCCCCTAGTTCAGTAGGAGTGTTCCAGTTAGAGCTTGCACTCGGTGGACACGGGACCGTACGCCTCTTTGGCGGGAATCGTATTGGTGATCTCCTCGTAGTCCCACGGCTCCTTGACCTGGTCCTTGGACTTCACCTTGGCCAGGTAGGTGTCGTGGACCACATTGTGGTCCGCGCGCACCTGGCCGTTACGAAGGAAGACGTCGTTCAACTTCTTCCCCTCGAGCTCCTTGATGACCGCGTCGGAGGCGTCGGTGCCGGCGCGCTGGATCGCCTCAAGATATTGCGTGGCCGCGGAGTAGTTGGCTGCGTGCGCGAACGACGGCCGGGTGTCGGTCTTCTTGGTGAAGCGGTCCGCCCAGGCCCGGTTGGTCTTGTCGAAGTTCCAGTACCAGGCATCCGTGAAGGACGTGCCGGCGAACTGGTCCACACCCAGCGAGTGGATGTCGGTAATGAACATCAACCCGACGGCCAGCTTCACCTGGTCGCGCATGCCCGACTGGTTGAACTGCTTCACGAAGTTGATCAGGTCGCCGCCGGCGGCCATCGTACCGATGACGTCCGGGTTGCTCGAGGCGGCCTTGGTGATGAACGTGGCGAAGTTGTCGTTCGGGAACGGCGTCGGAATGCTCTGCTGCACCGTGCCGCCGGCATCCTTCACCGCTGCAGTGAAGGACTTCTGCATGTCCTGACCGAAGGCGTAGTCGGGGTAGACGATGCTCCAGTTCTGGCCACCGTTCTTGACCAGGCTCGCGGCGCCCTTGGCCAGCATCTGGGTGTCGTACGCCCAGTGGAAGGTGTACTTGTTGCAAGATACGCCGGTGAGCGCGGTGGTGCCGGCTCCCACGTCGATGAACAGTTTCTTCTGTGCCTTGGCCACAGTTGCCACGGCGAGTGCGGCCGAGGAGGCCGGCACGTCGAGGATGATGTCGGCGTTCTGCCGCTCGTACATCTCTTGCGCCTTGGTGTTGGCGATGTCCGGCTTGTTCTGGTGGTCGGCTGTGACGACCTCGATCTTCTTGGCGACAGCCTTGTCGCCGTACTTGGCCTTGTAGTCAGCGATCGCCATGTTGACCGCGACAACGCTGTTGGGACCGGACAGGTCTTTGTACACACCGGACTGATCGTTCAGCACACCGATGACGACCTCGTCGTTGCTGATGTTGCCAGCCTTTTGTTGCGGGCCGCCGGCACCGCCGGCGCATCCGGCAAGCACCATTGCTCCGACCATGCAGACCGCTAGGGCGGCGCCGCGTGTCTTCATTCCCATAATTTCTCCTCTATTTGTTGACAGTTTGCGGTGAATCAGATGCCCAGGTGTTCGAGCAGTTCGCTCTCTCTGGCGTGAAAGTCGGCGTTGGACAGCTGTTCTACGATTCGGCCTTGGGCAAGCAGGTAGTGCCGGTCGGCAACGGTGGCGGCGAACTTCACGTTCTGTTCCACCAGCAGCACGGCGACGCCGTCCGCCTTGATGTCCCGGATGATCGCGCCGATATGTTGCACGATGACGGGTGCCAGGCCTTCACTGGGCTCGTCCAGCAGCAGCAGCCGTGATCCCATTCGGAGCACGCGGGCGATGGCGAGCATCTGCTGCTCGCCGCCGGACAGTTGGGTGCCCATCGACGATCGGCGTTTCGCCAGCACGGGGAACGACTCGTAGATTCTCTCCAACGACCAGGCGCTGTCGCTCACGACGGGAGGCAGGGTGAGATTCTCGGCGACGGTGAGGCTGGCGTAGATGCCGCGGTCGTCCGGCACCCAGCCGACGCCGGCGCGGGCGCGGGCGTTCGGCGAAAGCTTGTCGACCTTCTTGCCTCCGACGGAAATGGTGCCTTCGATCTGCCGGTGCAAGCCCATCACGCTGCGCAACAGCGTGGTCTTACCGGCTCCGTTGCGGCCGACGAGCGTAACCACGGTGCCGGGTTCAACGGTCAGCGACACATCGGTGAGAACGCGGGCCTCTCCATACCAGGCGGAAAGATTCTCGACGCTAAGCAATGGACTGTCCCAGGTAGGCCGTGATGACCTTCTCGTCTTTGCGCACCTCGTCGTAGGTCCCTTCCACAAGAATCTCGCCCTGCTGCAGCACGCTGACCCGGTCGGCCAGGCTGCCCACGACGTGCATGTTGTGGTCGACGAACACGACCGTGCGGCCGGCCGCAATGCGGAGCACCAGTTCAATGGTGCGATCGACGTCTTCCATTCCCATACCAGCTGTCGGTTCGTCCAGGAGCAGCAGCTTCGGGTCGAGCGCTACGGCAAGGGCCAATTCGATGGCGCGCTTCTGACCGTAGGCAAATCCGCCCACTTCGCGGTCGGCAAAGTCGGCCATGCCGACCTCGTCCAGCAGCTCCAGGGCGCGGCCGTGAAAGCGGGCCAAACTCCGTTCGGACCGCCAGAAGCGGTAGCCGAGGCCGGTCGGGCTGCCGAGGGCGAGTTCGAGGTGCTCGAGTGCGGTCAGCTGGTCGAACAGGCTGGTGATCTGGAACGACCGGGCAATTCCGAGGTGCACGATTTGTTCCGGCTGAGCTCCGGTGATGTCGTCGCCGTCGAACATGATTTTGCCGGCGGACGGTTTGAGGAACCCGGTGAGCAAGTTGAACAGGGTCGTTTTGCCGGCGCCGTTCGGTCCGACGAGCGCGTGCACGGTACCCGTGCGGATGGTGAGGTCGACGCTCTGCACCGCAGCGAAGCCTCGGAATTCCTTGGTCAGGCCATGAGTCGACAGGAGTGTCGTCGGCAAATCTGGAATCGTCACCTCATGTCCCATCTGAATCTCTTCCTTGAGGTTCGCAGGTCCAAGAAGGAGATTCTCGCTCATGGTATCCACTTCGTGGACGTGTACGCCCAGGGATGACACTAGGAGGCGTCACGCGGTGCTGTCAATCTGAGACTCCCTAGGCACCAGGTTGGTCATATAGTGTGAGCAACGCGTGAGTGAACGTCCACAATGTGACCAACCGGAGGATTCATCGTGTCATCGACGCAAGTGCAGGGCGCCCAAGTCGTCAGCCGCATTGCGGCGCTGTTGCGGTTTGTGGGGCGCCGTGCCGAGGGCACATCGCTGTCGGAAGTGGTGCGGGACACCGGCCTCACCCGGCCCACCGCTCACCGCCTGCTCACCGCGCTCACGGTGGAGGGGCTGCTAGATCATCAGCCGACCGCTAAGACCTGGAGTCTTGGACCGGAATTCCACGTGATGGCCTCCGTGGCTGCCGCGCAGTTCCCCATCGGCAACATCGTCCGGCCCAGCCTGCACCGGCTGGCGGACAAGACCGAGGAGAGCGCGTTCTTTTCACTGCGCCGGGGAAACCAGACGGTGTGCCTGATGCGAGAAGACGGCAGCTTCCCGATTCGCACCTTCACGCTAATGGAAGGCACCCGGTACCCGCTGGGTGTGGCCTCCGCAGGTATCGCGATCATGGCCTTCCTCAGTCGCGAGGAGCAGGACGAGCTTTTCGCCGAGGGCGAATGGCGATCCGAGAAATTCGGTCAGGCGCACATCATCGAGGCGATCCGGCCACGCTTGGAGCGAGCCCGCGCGCAGGGGTATTCGGTGAATCCGGGGCTGATCCTCGAGGGAAGTTGGGGGATGGGCGCGGCCATCTTCGACCGGAACAAGAACCCGGTCTATGCGCTCTCGCTGACCGGTATCGAGTCGCGGTTCAGCGGCGAGCGTCAAGAGTTCCTCGGTAAGGCGCTGCTGACCGAGGCACATCGCCTCACTTTGCAGCTGCAGCGGCCTTGGGCCCAGTAGCGCCCCAGCGTCCGAACCAGCTCAACAACTACCGATCCACAGGGCGTCGCGGGCACGAGTTGCCGCAACGTAGTGCTCCCGGAGGTCGCGGGCAGCACGCTCGTCGCCGGAATGCGACTGTCCGGCAGTCGACGCGGGCACGACCACGAGCTTGAACTCGAGCCCCTTGGCCCGCTTGACTGTGCCGACTTTCACGGCCGGGACGGGGAGTCCCACGTAGTGCAGCAGGTTGAGTGTGCGGAGGTGCGCGTCAGCCAGTATCTTTTCGATCACCGCCGCTTCCCCGTTCGTGCCGCAGAGCACAGCGATATCGCCGAGGTTCACGCCGTCGAGATCGACGGCCCGGCGGATGCGGGCGACCAGGGCGCGGTCGCGGTCGGCGCGGGTCGGGAAGTGCGGCGTCTCCGGCTGGGCGCCATGGCGCTTCTCGCCGAGCTCGACATCCGAAGACCCCACAACCAGAGACCCGACGATCGGCGATCTGGCCATCGGCCGTCTGGAAATCGGCGCCACCGCATCGTCGATGTCCGTATACGTACTGCCGACGATCAATCGGGCCGCGAACTCCTGGACTTCCACGGTATTACGGTAGTTGCGGTTCAGCACGACGCCGCGGCCCGCCAGCGAGATGCCCGCTTCCGACAAGACGTAGCCGCCCGGATAGATGCTCTGTTGTCCGTCACCGATCAGGGTGAAAGAGTCTGGTCCGTCACCGACGAGGCTGTGCAGCATCCGGATCATCGCCAGAGACAGGTCCTGCGCCTCATCGACGATGACGGCTGCGTAACCATTTTCCGGCCGTCTGCTCAAGGCGGTCTCGGCGAGGAGAATTTGGTCCTGGAAGTCGCCGATGCCCGCAGCACGCAGGGACCGCTCGTAGGCCTGGAACAGTGACCACACCGCACGGCGGTCGTCCACGTTGAGGCGGATCAGCCGACCGGGCCGGGCGCAGTCGGCGTATTGATCGAACGTGGTGAGTCCGCGCCCCTTGATGACCGACTCGACCTCCTCACGCCAGTACTCGATCGAGCGATCGCCGGGTGCCGCGGGCGCTCGCTCGAGGAGGCGGTTGCGCTGCCCGGCCTCGAGGGCGATCCAGGCGGCGTCGAGCAGTTGGCCTGCCCGCCGCGAGTTGACATTCAACACCACGCCGCGCTCGCGCAGCATCCGGGCCGCGAATCCGTGCACGTGTACGAACTCGACGCGGCCGGCGACATCCGGCGCCAGGCGCAAAAGCAGATTCGACATCACCGCCGGCAGCGTCTTCACGAACGTCGTGAACAGCACTCTGCCGTGCGGATGCACCCTGGCCAAATACGCAGCCCGGTGCAAACCGACCACTGTTTTGCCGGTGCCGGCATCGCCGCGGATGCGCGCGGGTCCGTTGAAGCTGCGGCGTACCAACGCGGCCTGTGTCGGGTGCAAAAAGGTCATCCAGTCCTCGACCGGAGCAGCTAGGTCGGCCGCAGTGAGCACGTCGTGCACGTCGGCTTCACTCAGCAATTCATCAATATCGCCCAGCTCATTAACACCGCCCGGAGCTCCATCGTCCTGCATTGTGTCAGGCAGCTCGGACAGCACGGGTTCGGCCACGATCGGCACGGCGGCTTCGGCCTGCGCGCCCACATAAGCGGGGAAGTACTGCATCGCCAAGGCCAGCACCTGCTCGACTTGGGAAGTAGTAAGGCGCTTGCCGCGCCTCGCCAGATGCCGGTGCACGTCCTCCTCGCCGACCACCTCGACCGTGCCCACCTCCCCGAGCCGGCCAGTGTGGCCGACCATCACAAGAAGCGTGCGCACTTCACCTGGCGCCAGGCCGATGTCGGCGAACGCTCCCTCGGCCGCGTTGGCGACATCAGCCAGCCGGAGCACATCGTCGGTGACATCGGCCTGGTCGCGGTAGATGTGACCGGCGGCGACCCTGAAGTCGTTCCAGTGCTTGGAGTCGACGATCCAGACCCCCGACGGGCCGACGATTACCAGGTCGAGTTGGGCGTTTTTCGAGCCGGGCCACTGCCGGTCGGGCAGCAGGTAGTAACCGTGGGCAGTCAATGGGGACAGCCGGGTGGCCAGTCGCCGCTCGGCGATCGCCGCGGCGGCGAACCGTCCTGAGGCCGCATTTGCCCGCTCGGCTTCGATGAGATGACTCGTCGCGAGCGCACTCATGCGCTGCGCTTGCAGCGCGGCGGATGCACCAGCAGGCATACGGACCCCCTCGGATTGCCCCAGTCTGGCAGTTTTACTCGCGTTTGGGCCTGTTTGACACCAGATTTGGGGGCCTGCACCTGGAACGATGCCGTGCTGGCGCTCGGGGCTCTCACCCACACGTTGCAGTTTGCAGGGTGCAGGGTGCCGGCGTCACAGATCGAACAGGCTGGGCGGTTCCGTGCTGGTGACGAGGGTGGCGCTCGGCGCCGGAATGGCGGAGCGTTCCGCGGGCGTTGCAGACTCAGACGCTGCCGAACGCGCTCCCTCGCGAGCCCATCCCGGTCCACTGGGAATAGCCGCACCCCGCTGATATGCCTCAGCGGCCCCACGCGCCCGGATGTCGGCGGCCTCGTTGAGCACGTGGCCGACGTGGCCCTTCACCCACTCGAACCGGTAGCGTCGCCCGACCAGCGCCGAGTCCAGTTCCTGCAGCAGCTGAAGGTTCATCACCGGTTTGCCGTCGGACTTGCGCCAGCCCTTTGCCTTCCAACCGCGCATCCACTTCGTCACGGAGTTGATCACGTACTGGCTGTCGCACATGATCACCAGGTCGTCGTCCAGGTGCGCCGTGGCGCGGAACAGCTCAAGCACCGCGGTCAGTTCGCCCTGATTATTCGTGGCGTGTTTCCATCCACCGGCGGCCCAGCAGTCTTCGTCGACGTACCACGACCATCCGGCTGGCCCCGGATTGCCAAGCGCTGATCCGTCGGCGGCGGCGGTGATCGTCATGCACATACTCCCCCGGGTCGGTGGCCTCCATAGTATCCGGCTGCCTGCACCGCGATCAGGGGTTGGTCGCCTCGTCGAGGGTCTCGCCGGTGGGGTCTTCGGTCGTCACGTCGGCCAGTCCAGCCCCGCCGACGGGCTGATCAGCCCAGCGCGTGAGCGTCCAGCCTTGCTCGAATGATCCCTCCACGACCACGATGCCGGTGTTGTCGAGCGGGTTCTCGGAAGCGAACGTGGGCAGCACGTTCGTGGCGTTGGCGGCGACCCACACTCGGATGGCGGCGCCGTGGCTCACCACCGCAGCGGTGGCGGCACCGGAACTCACGATCGATTCCAGGTCGGCGTTGTACCGGCCGAAGAACTCGTGGCCGTCGGGACCACCGGGCATGACGACATCCAGGTTGCCGGATCCCCAGGCGAACACCGTCTCGAGGTAGGTGCGCACCGAGTCGCGGTCCCTGTGGGACTCCAGATCGCCGGCCTCGATTTCGTGCAATCCGGTGCGCACTTCCAGGTCGAGGCCGCGCGCTCGGCCGAGCGGCTCCGCGGTCAGTTGTGTGCGCACCAGGGTCGAAACGAACAAGGCGTCGATCGCCTGATCTCTCAGTGCACCCGGAATCTCGGCGGCCTGTCGCGAGCCGAGTTCGGTCAGTCCCGGTCCCGGTTGGGCAGTGTCAAGCTGCCCCAACACGTTGGCCGGGGTCTGTCCGTGGCGAATAAGAAGGAGACGCATGTGGCCTCCAGCCTAGGCGGGCGCGCCCGTGCCGCGGTGACATGCGCCTTGTGCACCTTTCGAGCCCGCGGGAGAGTGCACAAAGCTCAAGTGAGTGGGCTTCAGATGTTAGGCGCGAGCCTTCTGGCACACCCAGCCCTCCGGCATGGTGCCGGAGTCCAAGAACGAGCTCAGCTGTGCGGCGGCTTCGTCGGTGAGCACCGTGTCAGCCTGCGGATAAATGATCGGCTCCTCTTTAGAGTTGTGCTTATCGAGCTGGGCGAGCAGCGTTGCGCAGGCCGGTAGCAGAACATCGGACGCCGCGCCGGCGGCCAGGGACGCATCCAATGCCTCCATGGTTTTCCACAGCTCGCCGTGCTCGCGCACCATGACGAACAGTTGCACCATCATTCCGCCGGCGCGCAGCGGCGGAAAGAGAAACTCCTCCTCGAGGTAGATATGACGGCGTAACCCGTTCATTGCCCTCAGCAGCGGCTCGGTGTCGCTTAGTCCGTTGGCCAACCCCGCCGCGTATGCCTCGATGCCACCGTCGATTTCGCGGTGCTCCCGTTCCAGTGCGATCGCCAGCGTGACGCTTTCCATAGGTTCTTCTCCTCGGTCACGGGCGAACAACCCGTCCTTTCCATCTTCCTCGGATTCGTCCAGCATGCGCCAGCAGGATGCCGATCCGGAACCCGCCGAAACACCCCGACCGGATCTGCACAAACCACACCTCCGTTACCTTCCCTATTGAGGCCGGCGCGAAACTGGCGCAGGACATGCTCTACGGCCCCAAGGAGTGGCAGGAAATCTACGCCAGCGACCGCAACACAATCGAAGGCACGAACACCTTCCTCGAAGACCGCGCGACGGCGAATGCACGGTTACACCGCCCAATACTGCAAAGACCGACTAGACCTCACGGTCAACCATCATTCTCTTATCAACGCAGCACCGGAGGTTTCGTCTCCGCCCGGAAAAAGGGAATGAGCCACCGCCATCGGCCTCGACAAGCTCGACAACCGTGCGGAAGTGGTTCCGGCAAGCCCAACCTGCCTGAAAAACGAAGAAGGCCCCCGGTATTCGGGGGCCCTCTTCATTTGGTCGAGTTTTTCAAACTGATACCACCAGTACTGCAATCAACCCTTGGTGCGCGAGGGGGGACTTGAACCCCCATGCCCTCACGGGCACACGGACCTGAACCGTGCGCGTCTGCCAATTTCGCCACCCGCGCCAATCATGCGAGATTACCACAGCCTGCACGGGCACTCTTTCAGCGACGGCCCTTTGCGCGATGGCCTTAAGTGGTCGAAGAAAGGTTTCCACAAGCTTGCAAATGTTTCGCGAAGGTGTATTCGACTATGAGAAAATTGTGTCGTGCCCAAAGTCACCGAATCCTTAGCCTCGTTAGAATGCTTAGCAGAAGCTCTGCCAGCAGATTCGTCGCGCTTCGGAGACCTTTCTGACGCGGAACTTCTGGAAGTTCCAGCACTGGCATCTCGAATACAACGACGAATCACTGCATCAGTAGCCATGGCGGCCGGTGAAATCGCACGTCGCTCGCGGCACGAACTCGGCTACGCGGGATTGGCACAACGCTCTGGATTCCGCACGCCGGCAGGACTGATCCAGAACGTCACCGGCGACAGCAGCCGCGAGGCGTCAAAACTCGTACGAGTCGGCATCCTGATTCACCAGGCCGAAGGCGCCAAAACGGGAGCAAACAGCTCCACTTTCCCTGTGGCCGGTGATCACCCGTCCGAGTTCGGCACGGAAGGAAGCAAGCCGTGGCTCGCACCGATTGCCGAGGCGGTGGCGGCAGCCGTCATCTCCCTCGAAGCCGCGGAGGCAATCCGTATCGGGCTTGGCGAGCCCTCCGCAAACATTACGGAACTGACGCTTACGGATGCCGCCGCGCGTCTCGTCGAAATAGCGCAGACCCTCAATGTTGACGCTCTCAGCGATCGAGCACGTGCCCTGCGCGACGATCTCGATGAGGCCGGCGTCACCGAACGAGAATCGGAACGCCGGGAGCGCCGGTCGCTGCGGGTGTTCCGGCAGCCAGACGGGATGACCAGGCTGGTGTGGTTACTGGATCCGGAATCCGCCGCCATCGTGACGGCGACTTACGACCAACTGACCTCGCCGCGGCGCGGCGGACCACGCTTCGTCGATCCCGGGGAGCAGGCGCGTGCCGAGGCGATCATCGCGGATCCGCGAACCACAGAACAGCTCGCGCACGACGGCTTCCTGCAATTGTTGACGATCGGCGACGACGTCGCTCCCGACACCGTGATCGGCACAAACCGTCCTGCGGTACGCGTTCTGGTGACCGAAAAGTCGCTACGCGAGAACGCCGGCCACGGTCGCATCGAAGGACAGCTGGACCCTGTCTCGACAACGACTGTTCAACGGGCCCTGTGCGACACCGGAATCCAGCCCATCATCTTCGATGGTGCCCGACAGTCACTCAATGTCGGGCGGGCCCAGCGTCGATTCAACAAGCGTCAACGGATCGCCGTGGTGGCCCGGAACGGCGGCTGCGTGTGGCCAGGGTGCAATCGGCCCGTTTCTTGGACCGAAGCGGACCACATCAACCAGTGGCAACGCGATCACGGGAACACCGATGTGGCCGATGGCATCCTGCTCTGTCGCCACCACCACATGCTGCTCCATGACAACGGCTGGCGCATCACGCGCTCCGGTGCTCAGTACTGGCTCGTTCCGCCACGGACGGAAGGCCCCGCGCAGACTTCGATCGCCATGCCGTCCAAGAGCGCAGCCATAGCCGACCTCCTGCGTCAGAGTGCCACCCTAGAGAAGCGACAACCAGTCGATGAACGATCCGGCTAGGACCGCGCCCACAGCCCGGCACAGAGTGTGCCGAGCGCAGAAACAGCTCGGTCGAAGCGCCACCGACTAACATCGTGATACGTACGCGCACGCTGAGAGGGATTTTCTTGGGGCTACTGGACAACTTCGAAAGAGGGCTTGAGCGGGTGGTCAACAGCGCCTTCGCCAAGACCTTCAAGAGCGGTCTGCAGCCGATCGAGATCACCAGCGCCCTGCGCCGCGAACTCGACACCAAAGCGGCAGTCGTGTCGCGCGATCGCATCCTGGTGCCGAACAAGTTCACCGTGCGCCTCAGCTCCTTCGACCACGAACGGATGACCGCTATCGGCCCGTCGCTGATCGACGAGCTGACCCAGCTTGTGCAACAGCACGCCACAGCTCAGCACTACCAATTTTCCGGCGGTATCAGCATCAAGCTAGCCGAGGACCCTGCGCTCAGCCAAGGCATGATCCAGGTCGACTCGGTGAACATCAAGGGAACCGTGCAGTGGACGCCGGTGCTGGACATCGGCGGCAAGCGATACCCGATCATGAAGTCCCGCACCGTCATCGGCCGCGGCAGCGACGCAGATGTTGTGGTCGACGACACCGGAATCTCGCGCAAACACGTTGAAGTCCTTTGGGACGGTTCGCGCGCCGAAGTCAACGACCTCGGGTCCACTAACGGTTCTGAACTCAACGGAGCTCCGGTCAAACGCGCACCGCTTCCCGCCGATTCCGTGATTTCCATCGGTCGAACCCGTATTGTTTTCCGAGTGTTGGCCCAATCGTCGTCGATCGACCAGTTCTCCGACCTCCGGGTCGACCCGTCAGCACCCGATGACGGTGGTCGCCGGTGAGCGAACTAACACTGCTGCTCCTGAGATTCGGGTTCCTCCTTCTTCTCTGGGCGTTCGTGTTCGCCGTCGTCTACGCCCTCCGCTCCGACCTTTTCGGCCAACGCGTACGCCGGATGCCTGCGGAAAGCCCGGCGGCATCACCCTTCCCCAGCGCCCCGCCCGCACCGCCCGCTCCCCCGTCCGCGGCACGCGCATCCGGCCAGACCGCCGGCGGCACCCCTGCGACCGCCTCCTCGGCCAGCCGAATCGTCATCACCTCGGGCGGCAAAGCCGGCCAAGAACTCCCGCTCACCGGCGAACCACTCACCATCGGGCGCTCCGGAGAAAGCGGGCTCGTCATCCGCGACGACTACACCTCGACCCATCACGCCAGGCTTCTGCTGTGGGGCGAAGACTGGGTTTTGCAAGACCTGGACTCCACCAACGGCACGTTCCTCGACGGAGTGCGCGTCACCATCCCCACCCACGTTCCCCTGAATACACCCATCAAAATCGGTGCGACCAGTTTCGAACTGCGGCGGTAACTGGATGCCGACAACAGGCAAGAGCGCCGCAGCGTCCCATGTGGGAAAGATCCGGGCGAACAACCAGGACTCCGGCTACGCCGGAACCCGACTGTTCGTTGTCGCGGACGGCATGGGCGGTCACGCGGGCGGCGACGTCGCTTCCGCTGTCGCGCTGCGCCGCGTCATCGAAACCGACACCGACTACGCCTCGGCGCACGACGCCCAGTTTGCGCTGAAATCGGCCTTCGTTGCCGCGAACACCCTTTTGGCCCAAACAGTTTTCGAGCATCCTGAACTGATGGGCATGGGCACGACGGTTAGCGCCATCCTCCGGGTCGGCGACGACATCGCAATCGCACATATCGGCGACTCCCGCATCTACCTGCTGCGCGACAGCGAGCTGACGCAAATCAGCGCCGACCACACCTTCGTGCAACGACTGGTCGACTCTGGACGGATCACCCCGGAAGAAGCTGCCGTGCATCCGCGCCGCTCGGTGCTGATGCGGGTGCTGGGCGACGTGGACGCCACGCCGGAAATCGACACGACCGTGCAGTCGGTGCAGCCGGGCGACCGCTGGCTGCTGTGTTCAGATGGACTGAGCAGTTACGTCGTGGACGAGAAGATCCGCGGTGTATTGCAGTCGGCGGCGAGCGTCCAGGATGCAGCGCAACAGCTCGTCGAAGAAAGCCTCAGCGTTGGCGCTCCGGACAATGTCACCGTCGTGGTGGTTGACATCGACGAGACTGGCGGCTCGGCGAGCGCCCCGCCGGTGATCGTCGGATCCGCCGCTCAGCCGCTGTCATTCGAGAGCGACTCCACCAGACGCTCCCTGCGTCTACCCACGCTGCTGTTGCATCCACTCAAGGTCACGCTGCAGGAAGACAGCCATTTCGAGCCGGAATCGGACGAATATCTCGATGAGCTCATCGAGGAAGACCGGCGGCGCGCGAAGCGACGGCGCATCGGCTGGCTGATCGGCATCGCCCTGGCCATCATCGCGATCGTGGTCGCGTTGGTGTTCGGCTACCGCTGGACTCAAACGCATTACTACGTGGGCGCTGACGGCCAGACCGTGGCGATCTTCCAAGGTGTGCAACAGAACATCGGGCCGATCTCGCTGCACAGCGTCTATGAGGAGACCAGCGTGCAGCTCGACAACCTCCCGGCGTACTGGCGGGACAGTGTGGTCAACACGATCAGTGCCGACAACCTGGACGACGCAAAAGCCATCCTCGACCGACTGCGTACCTCCGCCAATGACTGACACACAAAACACCGCTGCGATCGCCCGGCCCACCCAAGCCGGTGCGCGCAGCGTGTTCACCAGCAACGTCAAGCTGACGCTGCACGTCCCAGCCAAACTGCGCAACCTCGAACTCGTTCTCCTGCTCTTCGCCTGCGCCATCAATGGCGCCGCGGCAGTGCTCGTGCAACTCGGCGCACTCGGCACGGTGCGTCTCGACGTGATCTTCCAGGGCGCCGGCCTCGCCGTACTCGCTCTCGGAATGCACGTCGCCCTGCGATTCGTCGCCTCCCAGGCAGACCCGTTCATCCTCCCGATCGTCACCCTGCTCAACGGCCTCGGCATCGCCGAGATCTACCGCATCGACATCGCACGCCACGCCTCCGGATGGGAATCCGCCTCGGTGCGCCAAATCGTGTGGACCGCGTTGGCTATGGCCATCGCACTCGGCGTGATCATCGTCATCCGAAACCACCGCGTGCTGCAGCGTTACCGGTATATCGCGATGTTCACCGGCATCGTCTTGCTGTTGTTGCCGATGCTGCCGTTCATCGGTGCGACGAAATTCGGTTCCCGCCTCTGGATCGAGATCGGCCCGTTCTCGTTCCAGCCGGGAGAACTCGGAAAGATTGCGTTGGCGATCTTCTTCGCCGGCTACCTTGTGGAAAGCCGCGACAGCCTCTCGATGGTGGGCAAGAAGTTCCTCGGAATGCGCTTCCCGCGGGCGCGGGATCTCGGTCCGATCCTCGTCATCTGGGCCGCCGCCATGGCGGTACTCATCTTCCAGCGCGACCTCGGCACCTCGCTGCTCTACTTCGGCCTGTTCCTGGTCATGATCTACGTGGCTACCGGGCGGCTCAGCTGGGTGATCCTCGGGCTCGGGCTCTTTCTCGCCGGCGCCGTCGTCGCCAGCCAAACCCTCGGATACGTCACCTCGCGCTTCCACGGTTGGCTTGATGCGTTCAACCCGTCGGTTTACGACCGGCAAGGCGGCAGCTATCAACTCGTGCAGGGCTTGTTCGGCCTCGCGCACGGCGGGCTGCTGGGTACCGGACTGGGTGAAGGCCGCCCCACCATCGTGCCCCTCGCCGAAAGCGACTTCATTGTCACCAGCCTTGGCGAAGAGCTCGGCCTCGCTGGCCTGTTCGCCATCCTCGCGCTGTACTTGCTGTTCGTCTCCCGCGGGATGCGGGTCGGCTTCGCAGGGTCGGATGACTTCGGCCGGCTGCTCGGGGTCGGCCTGGCCTTCGTGATCGCGTTGCAGGTGTTCATCGTCATCGGCGGCGTCACCCGGGTGATCCCGCTGACCGGATTGACGACACCGTTCCTGGCGGCAGGCGGGTCCTCCCTGGTGGCGAACTGGATCATCGCGGCGCTGCTCCTTCGCCTGTCAGACACCATCCGAAATCAGCCGCGACTGGTGGTGGGGTAGGTGAACAAAGAACTGAAGCGAATCAGCACGGCGGTGCTGGTGATGTTCGTCGCGTTGCTGTGCTCCAGCACGGTGATCAGCGTCTTCCAGGTGGACAACCTCCGCGTCGACAGCCGCAACGTGCGCACAACGTACGACAGCTACTCCGCCGAGCGGGGTCCGATCCTCGTCCATGGACAGCCGATCGCCCTGTCGAAACCCTCCGGTGACCAGTACAACTTCCAGCGTGTGTACACGAACCCGCAGTTGTACTCGGCGGTCACCGGATACTTCACACTCAACCAAGGCACCACGGGCGTCGAGTCTGCACTGAACGATCACCTCAGCGGAACCGCCAATGACCAGTTCTTGGACAAGGTCAACGCCATCCTCACCGGCGATAAGCCCAAGGGTGCCGCGGTCGAGCTGACCATCGACCCGGTCGCGCAGCAGGCCGCGTGGGATGCGCTGGGCGACTATCGCGGTGCCGTGATCGCGCTGAACCCGAAGACCGGTGCGATCCTGGCCATGGTGTCCAAGCCGGCGTTCGACCCGAACCCCTTGGCTTCGCACAGCACCAAGGACGTGATCGCCGCCTACAACGCGCTTCTGGCCGATCCGACCAACCCGCTGGTGAACCGCACCATCGCCGGCGACCTCTACCATCCGGGCTCCGTCTTCAAACTGTTGGTCACCTCCGCCGCCATCGACAGCGGCAAATTCACCGCGGACAGCCAGTTCCCCAATCCGCCGACCTTGCAACTGCCGCTGAGCTCGTCGGTGCTGCACAACGCGGAAGACAGCAACTGCGGCGGCACGGCGACAATCTCCATCGCCGATGCGCTGCGTCTCAGCTGCAATGTTCCGTTCGCCCAGATCGGTGCCGCCGTCGGGCAGGGCACGATCGGCGACTATGCCAAGAAATTCGGCTTTGGAACGCGCATCAAGGTCCCGATGTCGGCGACGCCGAGCGTGTATCCGAAGAACATGGATGCGCCCAGCGTCATGCTCGCGTCGTTCGGGCAAGGTGACGTGCGGGTGACGCCGCTGCAAATCGCGATGGTAACAGCAGGTATCGCCAACGGAGGGACTCTGATGCAACCAACAGTGGTGGGGACCGTGACTGCCCCGAACCTCAAGGTCATCCAGCCGTTCACACCCCGCGTTTACAGCCAACCGATCAGCGCGCAGAGTAGCGCGACGTTGCGACAACTCATGGTGAACAACGTCAACAATGGCGCGGCCAGTAATGGGAGAATAAGCGGAGTCGATGTGGGCGGCAAGACTGGTACAGCACAAAACGGGCAGGGACGACCGAACACCCTCTGGTTCACCGGATTCGCCCCGGCGAATGATCCACAGATAGCCATTGCGGTCGTCGTCGAAGACGGGACTGGTTTCGGCAACCAGGTAGCTGCACCAATTGCGAGGAAGGTCATAGAGGCGGTGCTGAACAAATGAGACCCACCAGCGGCCTCACCTTCGGGGGACGGTACCAACTTTCCAGTCGCGTCGCCATCGGCGGCATGGGCGAGGTGTGGGAGGCCACCGACCTCGTCATCGGGCGCACTGTCGCGATCAAGATTTTGAAGGACGAATACCTGGGCGACCCGGGGTTCCTCGAACGGTTCCGTGCCGAGGCGCGCCACGCCGCTCTCGTGAACCACGAGGGCATCGCGAACGTTTTCGACTACGGCGAAGAAGACGGCAGCGCTTACCTGGTTATGGAACTCGTCCCCGGTGAAGCGCTGTCCACCATCCTCGAGCGCGAGCGGGTGCTCTCCACCGACCGGGTGCTCGACATCGTCGCGCAAACCGCAGCGGCGCTGCACGCTGCCCACTCGGCCGGCCTGGTGCACCGCG
>JBDTBD010000092.1:0-14517 GCA_039924285.1 Terrimesophilobacter sp.
GCTGGACATTCAACGGCACGAAGTCCGCGTCGAGCAGGTTCTGGTGCAGCTCGCCGAATGTCAGTGCTCGGCTCGACTGCACTCGAGCCGCAGCAAAGCGATGCTCGGGGTGGTTTACGAGAAATTCCCCGAGACTCATATCTGCATCGAGCGCAGTAAGGTCGGACGAGAGCGCCCACACCCGACGCGCGATGTCGGTGCAGTGCTCGACGATCGCATCTGGCTTGTCGCGGCGCAGTGATCTGCGCGGCTCTTCGTTGTTTCTTGAGTTGAACCAGTAGTACGCGGTCCGTTCCTGCTGCGAGAAATCAAAGTTCGAGACCCACGCGTAGCTGGTGGCGACGATATTCGACAGCTGGCCGCATGTCATCCGCGCGTCTAGGTCGCACGTGAACGCTGTAGTCAACATCGCGTCGAGTTGCTCGTCGAGCTCCGACGTCAGGTCGACCGCGGACGCCGCCACGATGCCGCGCGTCTCCAAGCCGAGCTGTGTTGCGTAATCGTGCAGCCGGCGTAACACGGTCGACGGGGGTTGTGTAGATCGCCGGTACTCGTCGAGCGCATCGCGGACGAGCCGGAGCTGTGCACGGATCTCCCGCGCGGAGGGGAACGGAGCAGTGGCCAACTCGTCCTTTTCAGCGAGGTGTAGATCTGCCCGCTCGAGCAGGCTCCCGACGTGCGCGAGTTCCGGTGCGTCCGGTGCGTAGGCTCGGCTCAGGGCGGCGGCTAGCGGCACCTCGCGCAGCAGACACCACGCATCAAGATACTCAGGATGAGTCACCACAAACGGAACCATGCCGAGCCCCGTGGCGTTTCCTACGCCGAGGTAGCGACGCCATCGTGAGTCCAGCCGCACCGACCGACCGCCGAGGTCGCGGCCTTTGGCGTGCGCCACACGTTCGAGGATGTCGATGCTGACCTCGCGCAACACCCAGGCAGAGAGCATCTGTGAACGATAGGGGACTGCCAGGGGGTGGTCAGCCGGGAGCGTTGCGAACTGCTTCAGACCGAACTTGCCGTTGCCGTAGTATGCGGTGCTGCGAAGCAGATAGGGGCTTGGCCCCATCCGGTTGACCTCGGGCTGGCGACCCTCGGCCAGGCAGTCGCTGGCGTAGTCAAAGTACCGGACGCTTCGGTTCGCCCTGGTCAGGACCAGCACTTCTGCTTCGAAGTGTGATTGTTCCTGAAGGGGAACCTCTCGTTGCAGTTCCGTGATCAGTTGCGGAGTCAGTTCTCCTTCGACAAGAGCGGCTGTGACATCCCAGGACGTGGCGACCACGCGGTCGGTGCGCTGTGAGTCGTCGATGGTCCGACAGAACGCGACGAAGTGGAAGACGTGTTGCTCGGCTTCGATTCGGTAGACGACACGACCCCAACCGCGGTCATCCAAATCCTGTTCGGTTCGCTGTACTCTCCATCCGTGTGACATCGCACGACGGAGCATCGAGTGTGCAAAACTGTGCCGGGTCGCCCACGAACCCCCCATATCTGCTGCGCTGAGGACGGTTTCCGGCGACCTCAGCTCCGCCAAAGCATAGGGAATGCTCTGTGTTCTCATTTCGACACTCCGGCACTGCGCACATACGCCGTCTTCTCCACGGTGAAGAATGCGGCGGCGGCCTCGTTGTTCTGTTCCCTCGGCCCGGCGAAAGTGGAGTCTTTCAGCCCCCCGAACGGTGCGTGCAGTTCCGAGCCGGTAGACGGCGCATTGACCTTGATCAATCCGGCTTCCAAGTATTTCAGGCACTGCCGTATGGCGCCTTCGTCGCTTGTGAACAACGATGCCGTCAGTCCGAAACGCGTTGAATTTGCCAGATCGATCGCATCATCGAGAGTGGGCGCCGTCAGTATCGTGAACACTGGACCGAAGACCTCTTCGCGGCAAATCGTCATGGTGGCAGGACCGGTGAGGATCGTCGGAGGAATGAAGTAACCCTCGGAGTCCGGTACGGTTGCCTGGGCAAGTATCGAGCCACCCTCGGACAAGGCCAGATCGATGGCTGCACGTATTTCGTCGCGAGCCTCCCGGGAAACAACCGGGCCGATTTGCACCGAGGGGTCGCACCCGTCACCAAGCCGCAGTTCCTGCACACGTGATATCAGCTCATTGCGTAGTTCCTCATGGCCCCCTCCGACAAGGATGACTCGGCGTGTGGCCGTACACTTTTGGCCAGTAGAGGCCACTGACGCTGCGACGAGGCTTGTCGCCGTCAACTTGAGGTCGGCGTCGGGGAGCACGATCGAGGCGTTATGGCCTCCGAGTTCCATCTGAAGTTTCGCGCCACGACTGGTTGCGATGGTTCGAATGTGCTGGCCGACCGGCACCGAGCCGGTAAAAGTCACCCCGGCGATTTCTGGGCGGCTCACAAGTTCCGAACCCAGTGGCCCGGGCCCGAGAAGGAGGTTGACGACCCCGTCCGGCACACCGGCGTCGCGCATCACTTCCATCAGCGAGGCTGATACCGCAGGGGTGTTGCTTGCCGATTTCCAGACGACGCAGTTGCCGTAAAGCAACGCAGGGGCAATCTTCCATGCGGGGATCTGAAGCGGAAAATTCCAGGGCGTGATCACCGCGACGACCCCGAGCGGGCGACGCACGGTGAAGATGCGCTCATCCGGATTACTGGACGGATACTCGACACCCACCGCGCCTCGCGAAGACGCCCCGTGATAGTCGAAGGTATCGGCGGACGCATCAACTTCGAGTTCGGACTCTCCGATCGTCTTGCCGTTTTCGGCGGTCATCTGCTCCGCGAGCAGTTCCCTCCGTTCGCGGATGAGCGATCCGACCCGCATCAGTATGCGGCCGCGGGCGATGATGCCCAGATCGTCCCACGCACCGGCAGCGGCAACGGCCGCCCGAACCGCGCTGTCAAGCGCTGACGAATCAGCCTGCTGGTATGAGGTGACCGGCTCGTGCGGGCGGGCAGGATTGAACCGGACCGTCTCGGGACCCGTTGCTTCACAGAATGTTCCGTTAATAAAGCTGCTGACTGACCATCTGCTACCCAACATTTGCTGCTCCCTCTCGACGCTGCGTCGCGTGCGTGAACTATGTCAAACGCTAGCCACCACGATCTACAATGTGAAATATCCATTTGTCGCAGATCAATATGCGTTTGGTCTTGGTATTCATGAACCTCCGCCGTCTTGAACTGTTCGTCGCCGTCGCCGAGGAGCTCCACTTCAGCCGCGCGGCCGACCGTCTGCACATGGCGCAGCCTCCTCTGAGCCAACAGGTCCGCAAGCTGGAGCATGAGTGCGGCTTCCCGCTGTTCGAACGCGATTCACGCAACGTGCGGCTCACGGCTGAAGGACACCTGCTTCTCGCGCATGCGCGCAGAGTTCTGGCTCAGTATCGGACAATGGATGCCGCGATTCGGCATGCCCGAGACGGCGAAGCCGGCCGCTTGCGGCTTGGATTTGTTTCCTCCGCTGCTATCTCGGCGATACCGCTGATCGCGCGCCGACTCCGCACCAGCTGGCCTGAAATCGAATTGCAACTGCGTGAAGAAACCACCGATGCTCAGATCGACCTGATCCGGGACGGCGCGTTGGATGCCGGCCTGGTGCGGGAAGTGACCTCCGTGCCGGGCATGAATGAGACGCTACTACGGCACGAGCGGCTCGTCGTAGCGGTGCCGTCGGAGCACCATCTGGCAGCGTGTTCGTCCGTGTCGTTGCGGGAGCTCAGCGGCGCGGAATTCATCACCTTTCCGCGCGCTCGGATCTCCAGACTGTTTGACCGTATTGCCGCGCTCTTGCATGAGGCAGACGTCGATCTCGTCGTCGCTCAGGAGGCTCTGCAATTCCCGACCATATTGGGTCTGGTCGCCGCGCACATCGGCATCGCTATCGTGCCCCAGAGTATGGAGGCCTTCGTCATCCCCGGGGTGACGTATCTGGACCTCGACGACAGCAGCGCGCACTCACGCGTGAGTATGATTTATCGCTCGGATATGGCCGAGTCTCCGCTGTTGAAGAAGCTGCTCGAGGCTGCCCCGATCGCGCTGAACTAGCGTCCGCGCAGGAGAGGGACTCGGTGCTGCCAGAGACGAATTGCAAAACGATTGCTGTCTCAGTTGTGTCTGGACGCGTAGCCGTCGAGGAACTCTGCGATCCGTCCGATCGCCTCCTCCAGTACTCCGACGTCGGGCAGCGTGACGAGCCGGAAGTGGTCGGGGTGCGGCCAATTGAATCCCGTGCCGTGTGTGACCAGGATGTGCTGATCGCGCAACAGATCAAGCACGAACGCCTCGTCGTTCTCGATCGGGTAGATCTCGGGATCGAGTCTGGGGAAGCAGTAGAGAGCCCCGGCCGGCTCGACCGAGCTGACGCCGGGGATCTCGTTGAGCAGCCGGTGTGCGAGCATGCTCTGGTCGTAGAAGCGGCCACCGGGCACAATCAGTTCGTCGATGGATTGATATCCGCCGAGTGCGGTCTGAATCGCGTGCTGCGCCGGGACGTTGGCGCACATTCTCATATTCGCCATCAGGGTGAGGCCCTCTAGGAAGTCTCCCGCGAGGTGCGTTGGGCCGGAGACGAGCACCCATCCAGACCGATAGCCGCACACGCGATAGGCCTTGGAGAGGCCGCTGAAAGTGAGGCAAAGAACGTCGTCTCCCGTGAACGAAGCCGTGTGGTGGTGGACGGCTCCATTGAACAGAATCTTCTCGTAAATCTCATCGCTGAACACGACCAGATCGTGCCGGCGGGCAATGTCGACGAGGCCGGCGACGACCTGCTCGCTGTACACGGCTCCTGTCGGATTGTTCGGGTTGATGATCACGATGGCCTGCGTGTTCTCGGTGATCTTGGACTCGATGTCCGCCAGATCCGGCGCCCACCCGTTCTGCTCGTCGCACAGGTAGTGCACGGGCGTTCCGCCCGCGAGGGATACCGCTCCTGTCCACAGTGGGTAGTCGGGTGCTGGGACGAGGATCTCGTTGCCGTCGTCGACGAACGCCTGCAGCACCATCGTGATGAGTTCGGACACTCCGTTACCGATGAAGACGTCGTCGACGTGAGAGTTCTGCAGACCCTTGCTCTGGTAGTACTGGGCGACCGCGGTCCGCGCGGAGTAGATGCCCCGTGAGTCGCTGTACCCCTGAGACTCTGGTAGGTGGTGGATCATATCGGCGAGAATCGCCCGCGGTGCCTCGAAGCCGAACGGGGCCGGGTTGCCGATGTTGAGCTTGAGGATGTGGTGCCCAAGCGATTCCAGTCGTTCGGCTTCGACCAGAATGGGCCCCCGCACGTCGTATCGGACGTTCTTCAGCTTTTGACTCTGCTTGATGATGCGCACCGAGCAATTATCTCAGTGGGCTCCGCCTTACGAGCTCACAACCCAACCTGGTGGTGGCGTTCCGGCGCGCGTCCGGTTGGTTGAGTGGGCCGGGGGCCCACGGTCGGCGGCAATTCCGGGATCTGGCAGATTACCGGTTCTTCAGCAGACACAGTGACCTGCTCGCCGTAGTGAACCAACCGCAACGGCTTTCCCTCCGGAAGGGAATAGACCGCCTGGGTACGACTGATTTCCACCCGCAACGTCCGTCCGGCCAACACTAGGCAGAAGCTGAGCCGCGCGAATCCCGAAGGTAGGCGGGGTTTGAATCGCAGCCCGTTCGCGGTGTGGCGCATCCCGCCGAAACCGGCCACGAGTGCGGTCCACACTCCGGCTAGCGAGGCCAGATGCAGGCCGCTTCGGGTGTTGTGCTCGAAATCGCCGAGGTCGATCAGCGCCGCCTCTGCGAGGTAATCTTCAGCCAAGTCGAGCTGGCCGACCTCCGCAGCCATGACGGCCTGGACGCACGCCGACAACGACGAGTCCCGCACCGTGAGTGCCTCGTAATAGTCGAAGTTGCGCACCTTTTGCTCATCGGAAAACGCATCCGGGCACAGTTGCATGGCCAGAACCAGGTCCGCCTGTTTGACCACCTGCTTGCTGTACAAATCAAAATAGGGAAAATGCAGCAGCAACGGATACTGTTCGGCCTTGGTGGCTGCGAAATCCCACACTCGGTGACTGGTGAAACCCTCGGCCTGCGGATGGACGCCCAGAGTCTCGTCATACGGAATGAACATGCCGGTCGCAGCGTCCCGCCAACTGGCCATCTCTTCCAGATTCACGCCCAGATCCTTGGCACGCTCGGGGTATTTGGCAGAGACCTCCGCGGCGGCAGCGAGATTCTGTTGCGCCATCAGGTTGGTGTAGATGTTGTTGTCCGCGAGGGCACTGTATTCATCCGGCCCGGTGACCCCGTCGATACAAAACCGCCCGAGGCTGTCGTGGTGACCGAGAGAGCGCCACAGCCGGGCGGTGTGCACCAGCAAATCCAAACCGGTCGTCTGCTCGAAGTCGGTGTCTTCGGTCGCGCGTACATAATGAATGACGGCAGCGGCGATATCGGCGTTGACGTGGAAGGCGGCCGTCCCGGCCGGCCAGTAGCTGGAGCACTCCTCCCCGCGGATAGTGCGCCACGGAAAAGCCGCGCCTTCCAAACCGAGTTGAGTGGCGCGCGCCATGGCCAATGGCAACGTGCTGTGCCGCCATTTCAGCGCCTGCGCTACCGCGGCCGGTGCGGTGTATGTCAACACCGGTAGCACGAACGTCTCGGTATCCCAGAATGCGTGGCCGTCGTATCCGGGTCCGGTGAGGCCCTTGGCGGGGATCGCCCGAGATTCGGCGCGTGCGCCGGCCTGAAGTACCTGAAAGAGGGAAAAGCGCACGGCCTGCTGAATGGTCGTGTCGCCTTCCAGCTCGACATCGGCATGCGCCCAAAACTCGTCCAGGTACTTGCGCTGTCCAGCGAGCAGGCCATCCCAACCAGTCTGCATGGCGCCGGCTAACGCCGCGTCGGCTTGATCGCGCACTGCGGGAAGCGACCGTGAACCCGACCAGCCGTAGGCAACCATCTTAACCAACCGCAGCCGCTGCCCGGGTTCGAGGGTGGTGGACACCATCGTGCGGGCTAAGTGCGGGAAGCTTTCCGACTGCACGTGGGTACCAGCCGGTCCCTCGACAACATGGTCCATTACCGCGGCGACAATCAGTGCGCTCTGGCGAGTGGAATGCACCAGGCCGGCACGCGCGCCACGCGCCGAGTCCGCTTCTTCAACCAGTGGCGCCTCGAGCACCGCCGCCACCCTCGGGTCCTGGGGCGGTGTCGGCAACTGCTCGTTGGCGACGAGTTCGGACTGCACCACTATCCGAGTGCTCTGATCGACTGCCTCCACTTCATAGCAGATCGCGGCAACCGACCGTTGCACGAGGGACACCATACGAGTGGAGGTGATCTTGACTGTGCAGCCGGCTGGGGAAGCCCATTCAACTCGACGGTCCAGCACGCCGGCTCGAAAGTCGAGGCAACGCTCATGAGAACGCAGCTCGCCATAACGCAGGTCGAACGGCTCGTCATTCACCAGCAGCCGGATCACCTTACCGTTGGTCACGTTGATGACGGTCTGGCCCGACTCCGGATAGCCGTAGCCGGCCTCCGCGTACGGCAGCGGTCGCAGTTCGAAGACGCCGTTGAGATAGGAACCCGGCAGCCCGTGCGGCTCGCCCTCATCCAGGTTCCCCCGCCAGCCGATATGTCCATTGGACAGCGCGAACACCGATTCCGTCTGCGCCAGCACGTCGAGATCCAACCCGGTCTCTCGCAAGCACCACGGCTCGACCCCGAAAGTAGGCTCCGTGATCATGACGCGCTCAACAGGTCGGCCAGATCGGACACCACGACATCCGCACCGTGCTCGCGCAACGCCGCCGCCTGCCCAGCCCGATCCACACCGACGACCTGCCCGAACCCGCCAGCCCGACCGGCCGCCACTCCGGCAAGCGCATCTTCGAAGACGACGCATCGGCTGGGCTCCAATCCCAGGGCGCGTGCGCCGGCGAGGAACATGTCCGGGGCTGGTTTGCTCCTCAATCCGTCACGGAGCGCCGTGACCCCATCCACGCGCTGGTCGAACATGTCCTCGATTCCGGCTGCCTCAAGGACGGCCTGGCAGTTTGCGCTGGAAGACACCACCGCGCATCCGAAACCGCGCGCTCGCACCTCGCGAACATAGCGGATCGAACCGTCATACACCCCGACACCGTCCTCACGGATCCGCCGCACGACGATGTCGTTCTTCCGGTTACCCAGCCCGTGCACGGTTACTGCATCGGCCGGGTCGTCGGGACCACCCTCCGGCAATGTCACGCCTCGCGACTCCAAGAAAGAACGGGTACCGTCGGCTCGAGACTTGCCATCAACATAGGTGTCGTAATCATCGACCTTATCGAACGGCACACAGGGCACCCCCGCCTGCTGGGCTGACTCCTCTAGATACGCGTCGAACATTTCTTTCCACGCCGCTGCGTGCACGGAAGCAGTCTTCGTTATCACCCCGTCGAGATCGAAAAGACAACCCAGAATTCCGTCCGTGAGACCGATTGCGCGATTCTCTGCCTGCCGTACCATCATCTGACCTCGCCGATGCAATTTCGTCTGTGCCTTGAGTTCATTATGCCCGGACCCTCGAGTGAAGACGGGGTCCAGTGAATCCGGGCAACACCGGCTCCGATAAACTTTCGGCCAAGCATCTTCTGTCGTCTGGCTTCAAGGGAGTGGTCGTGAACTCATCGTCAAAGGGCGTGCCGAACCCGGTTACTCCGGACCAGGGCGATGAGGTGCGAGGGATGGGCAGGCTCATCGTTCAGGGCGCAGACCGGCCGGGCATCGTGGCCGCGGTAACGACAATGCTGGCAGAATTTGGTGCCAACATCGTGTCGCTCGATCAGCACACCGACAATCCCAACGGCGGCCGGTTCTTTCAACGCACTGTTTTTCTGCTCCCTAATCTTTCGTCGGCGATTCCGGAGTTAGAGATCGCGTTCGAGCGGAAGCTGACCGGGGAGTTCGGCCTGGGCTGGAAGCTGACTGAAGCGCACCATCTCAAGCGTGTTGCGATCATGGTGTCGAAATCAGACCATTGCCTGTTGGACTTGTTGTGGCGGCAACGACGCGGCGAACTGTTGATGAACATCAGCATGGTCATTTCGAATCATCCCGACCTTGCGGAAGACGTGCAGCAGTTCGGAATCCCGTACTTCCATGTGCCAGTCGACAAGAACAATCGGGCGGCAGCGGAACAGCAACACCTGGCGCTGCTCAAGAACAACGTTGATCTGGTGGTGCTCGCTCGGTACATGCAGATCATTTCCGGGGACTTCTTGCGTGATCTCAACGTTCCGGTAATCAACATCCACCATTCCTTCTTGCCCGCGTTCGTCGGCGCCGGCCCCTATCAGAAGGCAAAGGATCGAGGGGTCAAGCTCATCGGGGCAACCGCTCACTACGTGACGGAAAGCCTTGACGAGGGTCCCATAATCGAACAAGACGTCGTGCGGGTCTCCCACGAGGACACCGTTCGCGACCTGGTGCGCCGCGGTTCGGACGTGGAGCGTCAGGTGCTCTCCCGGGCGGTTTCTTGGCACTGCGAGGATCGCATCATCAGGGATGGCAACACCACCGTCGTGTTCTAATGGCACCCGTACACGAACTGGCAGAACTTGCGATCACACGGCTGGAAGAAGTCACCGGAACGGGACTGTCTGGCCGCACCATCCTGGTCGTAGGCCTCGGCCCGGTGGGCAGCCGGGTGGCGCAGTTGGCCAAGTCCCGTGGGATGCGGGTGCTCGCGATCAACCGGATCGGGCAGACCGACTTGCCGTACGTGGACGAAATCCGCACGTCCCGATTCCTTGGCGACTTGCTGCCGGTGGCACACGCCGTGGTCCTCGCACTGCCGCTCACGGAAGAAACGACGATGATGATCGACGCCGGCAGGATCACCCGGATGCGCTTCGACGCGTTTATCATCAACGTCGGCAGCGTCGGTGTGGTGGATGCCGTCGCGTTGCTCGATGCAGTGGCCGGGGGTCAAGTGGCCGGCGCGGCACTCGACGTCGGCGCGGCACTCGACGCCGACTAAGCGAAGACTTCGTCCAAGGCAGTCGCCGGGTCGGCAAGTTTGGCGCGATCGACACGGGCGCCTGAGCGGACCAGGGTGCGGATGGCACCGGTGAGGTGCCAAATGTTCACGTTCATTCCCGCGAGCACCCGATCAAATTCCAACCAGAACACGAGGTACTTACCGGTGGCCACATCACCCCGGTAGACGACCTCGGCAGCGGAGTCCTTCGGCACATACCCCAAGTACTCCATGCCCATCTCATACTGATCAGAGAAGAAATAGGGAACGTTGTCGTAGACGCCTTCCTGGCCCATCATTCCCGCTGCCGCCACCGGTGGCTGCTTGCGGGCGGCCGACCAGTGCCCTAGGCGTAGGTGCAGCCCCAGGTGCGGGTAGTAGCTTTCGGCCACATCGCCCGCGGCGAAAATGTCTGGGTCGGTCGTCGCCAGGTGCTCGTCGACCAGGACGCCATCGCCGGTGGCAAGGGCAGACGCTTTCGCCAGCGCGATGTTCGGGGTCGCACCGATCCCGGCGACGACAACATCGGCGTCGAGGAATGTTCCGTCGGCCAAGCGCACCCCGGAGGCCTGCCCGTACTGGCCCGTGATCTCGGCCACGGCGACTCCCAGGCGAAACTCGACGCCGTGGCGACGATGCAGAGCGGCGTACTGTTGGGCAACCTGGGGGCCGAGCACGCTGAGCGGCAGCTCGCCGGTCCCGACCACCGTGACGTCGCATCCTGCGGCACGAGCGGCGACCGCGCTCTCCATGCCGATCCAGCCCGCGCCGACAATCACCACGCGGCCGGCTTTCGCGAACGCCGCCTTCAGTGCCTCGCAGTCATTGACGTCGCGCAGAGACAACACGCCACCCAGGTCGGCGCCGGGAACGTCCAGTCGCCGCGGCGAGGCACCCATGGTCAGAAGCAGCTTGTCGTAGCGGATCCGCTCGCCATCCTCCAGGGTCACCTCATGGTTCGCCCGGTCGATTGTCGTGGCCCGGGTGCCCAGGCGTACCTCGATGTTGTGATCGGCGTACCACTGCCGGGTGTGGATGTAGAGCTTCGCCTTCTCGGATCTGTCCAGCAGATAGTCCTTCGACAGCGGTGGTCTGTCGTAGGGGAACTCACTTTCCGCGCCGATGACGACGATTCGGCCGGTAAATCCCCGAGTGCGAAGCGCCTCTGCGGCCGTGGCACCCGCCAGACCGGCACCGACGATGACGAAGGTGCGGTCCATGGACCCGATTGTAGCCGCCGCTACGAGGGCGACGCGGGTGTCTAAGGAGCCTCCGGTGACAGCCGGGCTTCTGGGATCGTGGGCTCGAACAGTTCGATGGGGTTGCCGGAAGGGTCGTCTATGAGTGCCTGGCGGCCATCGACTCCCGTGACGATGTCGTTGCGGAACTGCACCCCCACCGCGCGCAACGCGTCAACGGTGGCGGTGAGGTCGTCGACCTCGAGGAAGATCCGGTTCCAGCCGCCAGGTGCCGGCACTGTTCCGTCAGTCATCGTCTGGACCCCACCACTCTGCTCGCTCGGGGCGCTCAACAGCAGCCGGAGATCGCCACGTTCGAGCATGGCAAACGTCGGCACAGGATGCATGGCTTCCTGGAACCCCAGATAGCCGCAGTAGAACTCGATAGCGGCGTCCACATCGTTGACGATGTACCGCACGCCGACGGTCGCCATGGCGTGTCCTTCCCCTCAACGAGCAAGGCTACGCGTCAACGCTCTGTCACGACAGACCGCCGCATCTTAAGCTGGGACCATGCCATCTGATGAAGTTCCGGTCTCCGTCGCGCAGTTTGCGCCGGGCACCGACAAGGCGGCCAACCTCGCCGCCATCCGGTCCCTTGCTCAGCGTGCCGTGGAGCGCGGCGCACAGCTCGTGGTGTTTCCGGAATACTCCTCATTTTTTACTCCAGAGCTTGGCGAGCGTGCCGTTGCCGCGGCCGAGCCGATCGACGGGGAGTTCGTGAGCGCCGTGGCGCAGCTTGCCGGCAGCGTAGGGGCGACCATTGTGGCCGGGATGCTTGAGACGACCGCTACGCCTGACCGGTTCTCCAATACCCTCGTCGCCGTGTCCCCGGGTGGCGAGTTACTCGCGAAGTACCGCAAAATCCACCTCTACGACGCGTTCGGCCAGCGCGAGTCCGACTCCGTGCTTGCCGGGCCACTCGACGCGCCCGAGACCTTTCCCGTCAGCGGTTTCACCGCCGGACTGCAGACCTGTTATGACCTCCGCTTTCCGGAGTCCACCCGGCGGCTCGTGGATGCCGGAGCCGATCTGGTGCTCGTGCCGTCGGAGTGGGTGCGCGGCCCACTGAAGGAAGCGCACTGGCGCACCCTGGTCACTGCGAGGGCGCTGGAGAACACCGTGTATGTGCTGGCCGCAGACCAGGCCCCGCCGATTGGTGCGGGGAACAGCATGATCGTCGATCCGATGGGCGTCGAATTGGCGACCGTCGGCGAAAACACCGATGTGGCACTCGCCTGGGCGTCTCCCGCCCGGCTTGCCGAGGTGCGGCAGATTAACCCGGCGTTGGCGCTGCGACGGTTCCGAGTGGTTCCGCGGTAGAGCGGAGGCGCAGGCCGGTGAGCTGCTCGAGTTCTTCGACCGTGGTGTTGCCGAAGATCTCCTGCACCGCGATCTGTCCGTCAGCGATGCGAAAGACGGCATAGTCCGTGTAGACGGCGTTGACGCAGCCGATTCCGGTGACCGGGTAGCTGCACTCCTGGACGAGTTTGCACGTTCCGTCGCGGGTGAACAGTTCCATGATGACGAAAACCTGTTTCGCGCCGATCGCTAGGTCCATGGCTCCGCCGACGGCAGGGATCGCGTCCGGTTTGCCGGTGTGCCAGTTGGCCAGGTCTCCGGTGGTGGACACCTGGAAGGCACCGAGCACGCAGATGTCCAAGTGCCCGCCGCGCATCATGGCGAACGAGTCGGCGTGGTGGAAGTAGGCGGCGCCGGGCAATTCGGTGACCGGGATCTTGCCGGCGTTGATGAGGTCGGGGTCGATCTGATCGCCCACGGCGGCCGGCCCCATGCCCAGCATGCCGTTCTCGGTGTGCAGAATGATCTCCCGATCCTTCGGCAGAAAATCCGAGATCATCGTGGGCAGCCCGATTCCGAGGTTGACGTAGGAGCCCTCCGGAATGTCCTGCGCGGCGCGGCGCGCCATATCGGCGCGGCTCAGTGGCCCTCTCACAGCAGCGGTCCTCTCACAGCAGTGGTCCTCTCATCGTCGCGCCCTCTCATTGCCCTTGCGTCGATGGCGCTGCGCGACCGGCAACCTTCACGACGCGTTGCACGTAGATTCCGGGAGTCACAACCGACTCCGGATCCAACTGCCCGGCCTCGACGATGTCGGACACCTGGGCGATGGCGACGGAGGCCGCTCCCGCCATCAGCGGCCCGAAGTTCCTGGCCGTCTTACGGTACACAAGATTGCCTAGACGGTCGCCTCGGTGCGCTTTGATGAGTGCGTAGTCGGCGGACAGCGCCTGTTCGAGCACGTAGTCCCTGCCGTTGATCCGGCGAGTCTCCTTGCCCTTGACCAGCATGGTACCGAAACCAGTCGGGGTGAAGAAGCCCGCGATTCCCGCCCCACCGGCCCGGATGCGTTCCGCCAGGGTGCCCTGCGGGACGAGCTCGAGCTCCAGTTTGCCGGCTCGGTACAGCCCGTCGAAGACCTGTGAGTCGACCTGCCGTGGGAACGAACAGATGATCTTGCGCACCTGCCCCGCCTGCAGCAACGCGGCGAGCCCCGTGGTCCCGTTGCCGGCATTGTTATTGACCACGGTGAGGTCTTTCGCACCCTGCTCCAGAAGGGCGTCGATGAGTTCAATCGGCTGACCGGCGGACCCGAACCCGCCGATCATCACGGTGGAGCCGTCGCGAATGTCCGCCACGGCGGCAGCCGCACTGGCAACGATCTTCGAAATCATGTGGTCCTTTGCGTTTTGACGATGTGGTGCGCGACAACCCGTACCTCAGAACGGGTACCGTTCGATGTCGCTCTGCATCGTCACCCACTGCGTCTCGGTGAACGCCTCGATGTTCGCGTCTGCGCCGCCGAATCTCGATCCGGTGCCGGATGCTCCGACGCCTCCGAACGGGATCACCGGTTCGTCGTCGACGGTCTGGTCGTTGATGTGGATGATGCCGCTGTGCATCCGGTCCGACAGGGTGAGGCCGCGCAGCGCATCTTTGGTGAGGATCGCCAGCGACAGGCCGTATTCACTTTGATTGACGATGTCGACGGCCTCGTCGAGCGTCTTGAACTTCATCACAGGGGCGACGGGACCGAAGACTTCCTGCTCGAAGGCCGGCTGGTCGGGGGTGCTGTCGGCGAGCACCGTCGGTCGGTAAAACAAGCCCTCGTAAGTGCCGCCGGCGGTGAGCCGTGCGCCGGCATCGACACTGCCGGTGACGAGGGAGTGGATGCGGTCACGCTGGTGCGCGTCGATGATCGGCCCGAGCGGTGCATCCGATGTCGCACCGTTGCCCACGGGGATCCCGTTGGCCGTCGCGCTCAGCCGCTCCACGT
>JBDTBD010000093.1:0-11038 GCA_039924285.1 Terrimesophilobacter sp.
GTGGCGCCGGCCGTGCTCGAAGCCGTGCTGCTCTCACACCCGCAGATTGCGGATGCCGCGGTGATCGGCGTGAATGACGATGACGGTCAGGAGATTCCCAAGGCGTTTATCGTGCTGCAGCAGGGAGTAGTCCTCAGTGAGCAGGACGTGATGGACTTTGTCGCTTCCCAAGTGGCGCCGTACGAGAAAGTGCGGCGGGTCGCGTTCGTCGAATCGATCCCCAAGTCGTCCGCTGGCAAAATTTTGCGCAAGGATCTGCGCGCGGCGGAGATCTGAAAGTTGCCGCATCGCCCTACGGTGCGGCAAGGGATCTTCAGCGCAGCTTCTTGGACATCCCGAGCTCGTTGAGTTTCTCGTCCTGGACGGCGTCGGTCAGGTGTTCAACCGGACAGTTGAGGATCGGGTTGTGCGCTGTGTGGTCGATCGCGTGTTCCAGCATCGGTCGATCGCACACCGGGCACAGTGCTTCTCCGAGGTGTCTAATCACGGCGTCGTACGGGCCGAGAGCGGGCGGGCCTAAAGCGCCAACCAGTTTGTGATTGAGCCAGTCGATAAAGTGGACGAATCTATCGCCCGTCGGATGTTCGTCCGTAACAGTGTGTGTTTTCATGCCGGGAGGATACGCCTGAAAGCCGTATTTTGTTGGTGAGCGGTACGGCCGGAACACCCGGCGTTGCACATTACCAGGTGGAGTCGCCGCGAATCACGACGTCGCTGCCGCCATCGATGAAGATGACTTGTCCGCAAAGGTGAGCGTTGGATTCCCCGGTGAGCCAGACCAGCAGATCAGCGACGGGCTCCGGGCCAAAAAACCCACCGAGCGGCATGGGAACCTGCGTGAGGAGTGCCGCACGCTCTTCCGCGGTCGCGGTGAGCTCTGCGGTCATGGGAGTCAGCACAACGCCGGGTGCGACGGCGTTGAGTGGGATGCCTGCGCCGGCCCAGTCTGCGGATGCCGCGTTGCGGCGCACCCAGCGCGCGAGGGCTCGTTTGCTCGTGCCGTAGATCAGGTTGGCCTCTCCCGGCGTGCCGCTCGAGAGCTCTGTCGCCCGCGCTATCGCGTCACCGCGGGTGCCGTCGAGCAACGCGTGCAGCAGGGCATCGTCCGGCGGAAAGAGGGATGCCATCGAGGTCACGAGCGCTGCACGTGGCGCGTCCGATCCGCTCAGCAGCGGGCGCAATGACTCGAGAGTGGCGACTGCCCCGTAGAAGTTGACCGCGACCGTTGCGGGAATGGGTGCTGCGAGACCGGCGATCGCGAGGATGCCGTCGATACTGCCGCCGCTGAGCCGGGCTGCTTCGCTCGCGAGCTTCGCGATGCCCTCCTCGGTCACCAGATCGACCTCGATATCAGCGTCGCGGAGATCAGCCGAGATGACCTTCTCACCACGGGACTGAAGCAGCTCCTTGGTCGCTTTTCCGATTCCGCTTGCAGCGCCGGTGACGACGTAGGTGCGTGGCATGGTGGCTCTCCTCATTCACAACCGCGGCCGCGTGCCGCTACGTCCAGAATGCTAGAGGCTGACCCGCAGCACTAGGGACTTTCGACCCCAGCGCCGGTTTCGACCCCGGCAGCGGTTGCGACCGGCTCCAGCAGGTAGCCCCGTTCCCCGTGCACCGCCAGGTCTGGACCAGCCTGCGCTTCGTGTCGAGCAATCCTGAACCCCATCCAGCGTTGGATCAGCGTTCCGATGAGCCAGGTCATGCCGAAGGAATACACCATGACGACGAACGCAACCAGCGACTGCACTCCGAACTGGTGCCACGACCCGGTGTTGACGACGCCCATCCCGATCCCTGCAATGCCTACGAAAAGGGTTCCGATCAGCCCACCGACCAGGTGGATGCCCACGACATTCAGGGAGTCATCCAGACTGAAGGTGAATCTCAGGTCGGCGATGAGTGCACCGATCACCCCGGCGAGCGCGCCGAGCACCAGAGTCCACCCCGGGGTGAGCACGTTGCACGAGGGCGACGCTGCCACCAGCCCGATGACCAGTCCCGACATTGCACCGACCGACGTGGGTTTTCCGTCCCGGAGCTTCTCCACGACGAGCCAGCCGAGGATCGCGGCTGCCGGTGCAACCAGCGTGTTCATGCACGCGAGTACGGCTACCCCGTTGACCGCAGCGGCCGAGCCGGCGTTGAAGCCGAACCACCCGATCCATAACAGAGCTGCACCAAGCATCGTGAGCGGCAGGTTGTGCGGCTTGTCGAATCCCTTCGTGAAGCCGTCGCGCTTGCCCAGCACGAGCGCCAGGGCCAGGGCGGCGGCCCCAGCGTTAACGTGCACGGCGGTGCCGCCGGCGAAGTCGTTCATTCCCAGCTGTGCTGCCCAGCCGTCCGCGGTGTTGAAAATCCAGTGCGCCACCGGGAAGTAGACGATCGATGCCCACACCCCGGCGAAGACCATCCAGGCACCGAATCGTGCTCGATCGGCGATGGCCCCGGAGATCAGCGCTACCACGTCGATCGCGAATGTTGCGTGAAAGCCGGCCAATGCGAGGTCATGAACCTGGATGTCGCCGGACGCGCTGACGATACCGTTCAGCCCGAGTTCGGAAAGCGGGTCCCCCAACCAGTGCGGAATCCACTCCGGACCGAAGACCACGCCATAGCCGTAGAGAACCCACAGGACCCCGACGATGGCCATTGCACCGAAGCTCATCATCATCATGTGGATGACGCTGCTGGCCCGCACCAGGCCGCCGTAAAAGAAGGCGACTCCCGGTGCCATCAGCAGCGCCAGCACTGTGGCGACGATCAGCCACAGGGTATCCACCGGACTGTACGAGGATGCGCTGGGTTGCGCACCCAACGGGGCGATCACGCCGCCGAAGAGGGAAGAGATTCCCGTGAATCCCATCGTGTACTGAAGCATCGCGACTCTTCACCCGTCTTTCGGTTGATATAAATAACTGCGCCGGACAAACCCGGCTGTACCGGGTCGGTCCGGCGCAGTCAGCTCCGATTCACACTGCTCAGATGATGCCCATCGCGAGCATCGCGTCAGCAACTCTCACGAAGCCGGAGATGTTGGCGCCGAGCACGTAGTTACCCGGTTCGCCATACTCATCGGCTGTCTCGGCGCAGCTGGTGTGGATGCCTCGCATGATGTCGGCAAGACGATCTTCGGTGTAGGCAAATGTCCACGAGTCACGCGACGCGTTCTGCTGCATCTCCAGCGCGGAGGTGGCAACACCACCGGCGTTTGCGGCTTTACCCGGGCCGAAGAGCACACCGGCCTCAGCAAAGGCGTGCACGGCATCCGGCGTGCACGGCATGTTGGCACCCTCGGCTACAGCAATGACGCCGCTCTTCACCAGAACTTTCGCGTTGTCGCCTGAGAGCTCGTTCTGGGTTGCACACGGCAGCACAACGTCGATCTTGGTTTCGCTGGCAATGCTCCACAGGCTGTCCGCGGCACGGTAGACCGAGGCAGAACCGCGCTCGGCAGCGTAGTCGCTGAGGCGACCGCGCTCGTCTTCCTTGGTGTGGCGCAACAGCTCAAAGTCGAGACCCGCCGCGTCATAGACCACACCGGAAGAATCCGAACAGGCCACGACATCGGCACCGAGATCCTGCGCCTTCTTGATCGCGTAAAGCGCGACGTTGCCGGAGCCAGACACGAGCACCTTTTTGCCGGAGAAGCCCTCGCCACGAGTAGCCAGCATTTCCTGGGCAAAGAACACGGCACCATAACCGGTGGCCTCCGTACGCACGAGCGATCCACCCCAACCGACGCCCTTGCCGGTGAGCACGCCGGACTCGTACCGGTTTGTGATGCGCTTGTACTGCCCGAACAGGTAGCCAATCTCCCGACCACCCACGCCAATGTCGCCAGCCGGCACGTCCGTGTACTCGCCCAGGTGGCGATACAACTCGGTCATGAATGACTGGCAGAAGCGCATTACTTCGGCGTCGGACTTACCCTTCGGGTCGAAATCGCTTCCACCCTTGCCGCCGCCGATCGGCAGTCCAGTCAACGCGTTCTTGAATATCTGCTCGAATCCGAGGAACTTGACCGTGCCGAGCGTCACCGACGGGTGAAAGCGCAGACCGCCCTTGTACGGGCCGAGCGCAGAGCTGAACTCGACGCGGAAGCCACGGTTGATATGAAGGCGGCCCTTGTCGTCAGTCCACGGCACGCGGAAAATGATCTGGCGCTCCGGTTCGCATAAGCGCTCGAGGATCGATGCTTCCGCATACTTGGGCGCCTTGGTGATGACCCGCCCAAGCGACTCGAACACTTCGCGGGCGGCCTGCTGGAACTCGGGTTCACTGGGGCTGCGGCGCACCACCTGATCGAAGATCGCCTGAATGCGGGGCTCGAGGTCTGTCATGGAAAACCTTTCCGTCTGAAGTAAGAAAGGCCGACTTTACCCGCCGAAACGCTCTTTTCTAAATCATAAATGTCTGAAACCCGCTAGCTAGAGTCTGTTTGTGCGATGCTTGGGACATGCGAAGCTTCACCCACGCTGACGACGTCGCGATGGCAGATCCCATCTTTTCCGAGCGATACCGGCGCGCCTCTGCCCACGACCGTCGGTGCGACGGGTATTTCGTGACAGGGTTACCAATGTCCGAAATATTCTGCCGCCCGGGATGTTCGACACGCACACCACGCCCCTCCCAGATCACGTTCTACCCCACCGCGGCCGCTGCCCACGCGGCCGGGCTCACGCCGTGTCCACGGTGCCGGCCGGACGCGACCTGCTCCTCCCCCGAGCTCGCCGCCAGTGACACGGTAGCCACCCGCGCTCTCCGCTTAATCGCCGACGGCGAGATCGAACGTGGCGGTATTGACGCGGTGGCACGGCGCCTCGGAGTCACCACCAGACATCTGCTGCGCGCCGTGGAAGCCGAAGCTGGCTGCGGCCCGCTCGCGGTGGCTCGCACCGCTCGTGCGCACCTGGCCCGCGTGCTTTTGACCTCAACAACGATCCCCATCGGTACTGTCGCGACAGCAACCGGCTTCACCAGCGTGCGGCAGTTCAACTCCACGATCACCCAGTTCTATCGCACAACACCGAGCGCGCTGCGATCCGGTGCTCGTCGTCACACTCCCGCGATGCCCGTGCCCGGACCGCTCGTGCTGCGATGCGCGCTTCCACTGCGGAAGCCTTATGACGCGGCTGGCATCTTCCGGTTTCTGGTCACCCGTGCGATCCCCGATGTCGAAGACGGTGGGGAACTTTGGTACGCGAGAACGGTACGGCTGCCCCACGGCGCTGGGCATCTGCGCGTCGATGACGACGGTCGCGGCGGGTTGTTAGCGAAGCTAACGGTGGCCGACCCGCGCGATCTCATTCCGCTGTATTCGCGGGTGCGACGCTTGTTTGACCTGGACACCGATCCGGTCAGAATCGACGGCGTACTTCGTCGCGACCCTGCGTTGGCACCGAGCGTAGCGGCACACCCTGGCATCCGGGTTCCAGGTGCAGTCGATATCGAAGAGACGCTGTTTCGCGCGATGGCCGGGCAGCAGATCTCGGTGGCCGCCGCTCGTACAATGCTCGGCGGGCTCAGCTATGCGCTCGGAGACCCGACGCCGTGGGGGCTCCTCTTTCCCACCGCGGCGCGCATCGCGGAGCACGGGCGCGATGTGTTGCGTGGCCCGGGCAAACGGATCGACGCGATCATCGGGATCGCGGGCGAGATCGCGTCGGGACGACTCGAGCTGCACTGGGGATACTCACGCTCACAGCTGGCACAAACCCTCACCGCCTATCCCGGTATCGGGGCATGGACCGCTGGCTACGTCACACTGCGCGCTCTCGGCAGCCCAGACGTGCTCCTCGCCAGTGACCTCGGCATCCGGCACGGCGCCGAGCACCTCGGCTTGCCCGCAGACAGCACTACGCTCGCGCACCACGGGATGCTCTGGGCTCCGTGGCAAAGCTACGCAGGCATGCACCTGTGGCGGGCCGCAGAGGGATAGACACCGCCGGTCGAACGGTCGCTGGCTAGCGCCCCGGGTCGGGGTCGCCGAATTCGCCCATAATCTGCGTCATCGTACGGACCACGCAGTCGGAGTCGCAACGGTTGGCGAGATACCCGGACCCGCAGGTGTACACCTCCGCGAGCGCCGCGTAAAGCTCCTCGGCAGCCCGGTCCGCTGAACTGGGAACAGAATCTTCCTCTGGCAGCGTGCCAGCTTGCTGACGCGCACGCTCTTCGTCGGCGTATTCCTGCACCGCTCGCACCATCGTGTGCGCCATGTCGTCGGCGTCACGTCGACCGGCAAGGAAGTCCGGACCGATCATGAGTACCGGAGACAACGCCGCCTGCATTCGCTGTGCCTGCCCTACGAGCCCGATTGTTTCTGTCATCGCGCACCAACCTTCCTCTCTTCATTCTGCACCCGCCGGTCGACCGTGGTACCGCTGCGGCGGGCAATACCGCGGAAGATTCTGGCGGGGTCGGCGCACGACATCGTTCGGCTCAGGCCGGGCCGAGTGCGCCCTCGGAGGGCATTCCGGCCCCACCCTTGAGTTCCACGAACAGGACATGGGTTTCGGTGTCCCCGATGTTCTCTCCAAAGTGCTGTTGGGCAGGAAGCCAACTGGTCAGCCCGGCCGGCAATTCGACGTCGCGATGGGTACCGCCAGCGTGGAGCCGCCTCCGGAACGTGCTGAGCGTGTACATGACGCTGTCGGGATGCTCGTGTGGAGTAGTCCTGTCCCCCGGTGCGTCCGTGTACTCCAGGACACGGACCCGATCGTTCTCAAACATCACTGCGTAGTGCTCTGGGTTGGTTTCCACTGGATCGAGTTTCATAGGCAACTGTGGCACGTTAGCATCGTCACCGGTAGACCCCGTCTTGTCCATTTACCCGCCTGCCTGGGATGGATAAATGTATTGCTCAGTCCGGCCGAAGAAAGGAGGTTCTTGGTCGCATCGCTTCAACGAACTGCTGCGCGTGTTTCGGTGCGGGATCGTGGCGAGCATGACCCTCAGCATCCTCGCGCTACGGGAGACAATAGAGACGTGAAACTCACACTCGATTTGCACGACATCTACAACCGGGGCGGCGACATCGATCGAGCACTGCACGCGATCATCGAAGAAGCCGTCGCCAAGAAGGCACCGCTGGTGGAGATCATCCCGGGCAAAGGATCCGGAGCGCTGAAGAAGCGTGTGCTGCGCTTCCTGGACCAACCCGAGATCAAGGCTCTCTACCATCGGGTCGAGAAGGATTCTAAAAACTTCGGACGCGTCTTCGTCCACTTCCGCTGGAAATAGCGCAGATCGCTTGAGCGACAGTCGGCCTCAGACCTTCGGTGGCGTCAGGTTCGCTTCGTAATTGTTCCATCCGTCGAGAGTGTTCATCAGGCTGGAGATTTGGCTGGCATTTCCGCTCGCGAGAGCGGCGTTGACTGACGCGATCACCCAGGTGGAACTCTCCGGGTAGGAGATGTATTGGCTGGTCGTCGCCAGTAGGCCGGCAACCGCTGCACGGAACAGTGCGATTACGCCACCGCCACCGGCGCTGAGTGCGCCCAGCAAGGTCTCCCCCGACTGTGCCGCGGGGACACCGGTGAACACGCTGGAGAGGAGCTGGTTCGGCGAGAAGACTGGTGTGCCGTCCGACTGCGTCGGCCACAGTGTGGTGTGGTTCTTCCAGTAGCCGGGAGTGAGACCCTCGCCGCTCGCGTTGCCGTAGTAACCAGCAACATCGCCACCGGTGACGATCTGCCCGGTGCCCGGTACAGAGGTTGTGGCCACGGCGGTGTTGAGGAAGGCGCCGAGGTGGACGATCGACGTTGCCTCGAACAGCCATGTTTCGCCAGGGTCAATAATGTTGTTGTGGTTGAGGTCGCCCGCGTTGTATAGCGCGCCCTGCCAGGTCGCCGTCACAGGGGTCGGCGTGAAGTCGTCAGCGGTATTGGTCGGTGTGCCGTTGTCATCGCGCAGGCTTGTGTAGGCCAGGGGGACGTTCCCAGTGTTGCGGATCAGGTAGGTCCATACGGCGGTCGTTCCGACCAGCAACTCCTTCGCCGGTGCCGTATTGGCATCTTCGATCGTGGTCGGATGCCACGGGTCCAGCGCATTCACCGCCTTCACAACTTTGATTGTTGCGGTGACCCCGACGGAGTAGTTTATGTCGTCATCCCAGACCGTAGCGGCGGGTGTGCCAGCCGTCAGTGTGCCGCTGGCCCGAACCACGTTGTTGTATGCGCCAACGGGAACCACGTGGGGCGCTGTGAACACCCAGACCTCGCCCGGATCAAGCAACTCGTTGCCGTTAGTGTCTCCAGACAGGTAGGCCGGCGCGAAGTCATCGGCCATGTTCATCGGGGTGCCGTTGTCATCGATCACCGTCACGTCGGCCAGCGAGGCTCCCGTCGTCACGCTGACCTTGTAGGTGAAGGTCGCGGTCGACCCCGCGACAACCTGTACCGCTGTCGAAGGTGTTTCGGCGGCGATCCCGTTGATGTACTTCAGCACCCGAATACCGGCCGCGGTGCCGAACAGATTGGCCACGTCTGTTGCTGTGACCACGGGCGTTGGCTGGCCCGGCACGGTTGCCGTCACGGTCACGGTGTTCTTGTACTGGCCAAGCCCGACGGTGCCGGTGGCCGTGAAGCACCACGTCTCACCCGGGTCGAGCATCCCGTTGTTATTGACGTCACCCTGCGATGCGTTAGGCGCACTCGGCGCACACATCGTATCCGTATCGACCGCGAAGCCACCATTGGGGTTGCCGGTGCCATCATCATCCAGCACACCCGTCAGGTCGAGCATCGAAGTTCCGGTGTTGGTCACGAGGTAGGACCAGGTCACCGTTGTCCCCGCCAACAGCACCGGTCCGGGAGCCGCGTTCGCGTCCTCGCGCACCGTAGGATGCCACGGGTCGAGGGCATTAACGGCCTTACTAACGCTGATCGAGCTGGTCGCACCGAGGTACCCGCTGATATCGGACGAGTGGGCCTGCGCGCCGGTGCGCGGCTCGGTTGCCGTCACGGTTGCGGTGTTCGTGTACTGGCCGGCCACCGCCCGATACGTCACGACACCGCTGGAGGTGTACAACCAGGTCTCGCCCGGGTCCAGCAAGCCATTGCCGTTCGTGTCGCCGGACACATACGTCGGCGAGAAGTCATCGGCCGTGTTGGTCGTGCCTTGATCATCGACAACGCTTGAAATGCGAGTAGCGACAACGCCGGGGTTCGTGACCAGGTAGCTCCACACAACCGGGGTACCAACGGCGAGAATTAGCTCGTGCGCGGCGTTCTCGCCGTCTTCCAGTGCGCTCGGCTGCAGCGGGTCGAGCGCATTCGTCGCCTTCTCAATCTGCACTTCGGCAACCACTCCGCGATACCACGCCGGATCGCTCGATACGTAGTTGACGCCGGCGACCGCGACTCGAACGGTACCGATGTTGCCGTGCAGTCCTGCAGCGGCAACCCCAACTCCGGCGATGCCCCTGGACGTGTACTGCCACACCTCGGTGCCGTCCAGCAGTCCGTTGTGGTTGGTATCGCCGATGTTGAAGCTACCGTTCACCCTCCCATGGTGGTAGTTCACCAGTACAGCTGTCGGGCTGAAGTCATCGGTGGTATCGCCGGGCGTGCCATTGTCATCGACCAGCGCCAGTGTCGAGCCGGCGATCGACAGTGTGTTCGGACTGCTGACCAGGTAGCTGAACACGACGGGGCTGCCAACCGCGACGTAGTAGGGATTGGCGGGATCGTTCGCGTTTTCAGCGCTGGTCGGCGCCGCAGGGTTCGCCGCATTCACGGCCTTTGTGATCAGAATCCCGCCCGCCGGAACACCGGTGTAGTAAGTCGGGTCGGTAGCGTTGATCGCTCCTCCCACTGTCGGTGTTCCGGTGACCGTTGACGTGTCGAGATACAGTCCGGTGATCGCGGTGAGGGTCGCGGCGCCAGCGGAGGTGAAGAGCCAGGTCTCACCGACATCCAGCAAACCGTTGCTGTTGATGTCCCCCGAGACATACACCGGGTGGAAGTCGTCCGCCGTTGTCGCCGTGCCGTGGTTGTCGGTGACGATTACGCTTCCGAGTGGCACGGCACCGCTGTTGGTGACGAGGTAACTGAAGGCCACGGAGGAGCCGGAAGAAAGGAACGGCCCGGGCGGCGTATTAGCGTCTTCGACTACGGTCGGGCTCGCCGGGTCAGCCGCATTAACGGCGGTGTGCAGGGCAATCTTGGCTCCGACCCCGGTGTATTGGGCGATATCGGTAGCACTGAGAGGCTTTCCCGTCGAGCTCGTGGCGGTCACCGTGGCCGTGTTGACGACCGGTCCGCCGAGGACAGCGGTCGTGGCCCACAGGTAAACCCACGACTCGCCCGTGTCGAAGACGCCATTGTCATTGATGTCGCCGATGTTGTGGGTATGGTCGGCGCCGAGCAGCGGGGTCATTGCCGTCAACGAGATGTCATCGGCGGCGTTGGCGGGTGTTCCGTTGTCGTCGACGAGGCCGGTGATGCTCATCGGACCACCGCTGGTGTTGCTGACCAGATAGCTGAAGGTCACGGTGGATCCCACCGGAAGAGTTGGTCCGGTAGCGTTTGCGTCTTCCGCGGCAGTGGGATGAGTCGGATCAACGGCGTTGATTGCCTTGATCAGGCGGAGCCCGGAATCTCCGAAGTACCAGGCGGGGTTGCTGGCGGTATAGGTGACATCGGCGGTGTCCCGTGCGGAGACGGTGCCGACGTTCTCATACCAACCCTCGACTGCAACGGTGGGCGCGCCGAGTGCACCGGCCGAGGTGAACAGCCAGGTTTCGCTCGCCTCAAGCAGCCCGTCGAAGTTCGTGTCGCCCACGTTGTACTGGGCCCCATGGAAGGTCACCAAGATCGGCAGCGCGGTGAAGTCATCGGAGGTTGCTGGGGTGCCGTTGTTGTCTGTCACCGTGACCCCGCTCAACCCTGCGGTCGAAGTCGTAGCCACCCGGTAGGTCCAGACCACCTGAGCGCCAGCCCCGAGATGGGGAGCTGTGGCCTGGCTGTCGGCCTGCTGGGTGAGAGTCGGGTGTAGCGGGTCCGCCGCGTTGAGGTCCTTGAAGATCTGAATC
>JBDTBD010000094.1:0-6059 GCA_039924285.1 Terrimesophilobacter sp.
CGTCCGGCGTAGTCGACGGAGCAGCGGGCAATGACGAGACGCACGATCACCAGGCTACCCGGCGCGCCGTGGCGCTTGCGCTACGGCATCTCCCACGGCACGCGCGGGAGTGCGTGTCCGGTCTCGAGAAACGTCTTGAGGTTTGAGAGCACCGCCGCCCATCCGGATGCGGCGATGTCGCGGTTGGCCTCGTCCGGGATATCCTCGTGGGTGACGGTGAGCCGCACGATCTGCCCGTACTGCTCGATGTCGAAGGTGACCTGGGTGGTGTCGTCCTCGTGGGCGGGCTCGGCCCAGGTCGAGACCAGTCGCCTGCCCGGCGTGCTCTCGAGCACGGTGCCGACAACATCCGCAGTGCCAGTGCCATCAGTGCGCTGGTGTTCCCAGCGCGATCCGACGGTCCAGTCCGAGACGTTGCTGTGGCCCCAGTACTGCGCCGACAACCGGGCGTCGGTCAGTGCCTGCCACACCCGCTCCGGCGTGGCCTCGATGTAGAGCACGTAGACGAACCTGTGAGTCATAGCTTTCAGGCTAGCCCCGGCTACTGTTCCCGTTCGGCTGATTGTTACCGTTGCGCGGGGCACAGTGAGCCGGAACGGACCCTATTGTGCGGCCGTTGGCTCGGCAGGCCCGGCGGATGCGACCGGATGCGGTTCGCGGGCCGCGTGCGACACGATGCCGGCGAGCGCGACGAGTACGAGCACGACCAGTAGCCCGTGGAGCAGGCCGATGTGCTCTCCGAGGAAACCGATCAGCGGCGGGCCGACCAGGAACGCGCAGTAGCCGATCGTGGCGACTGCGCTCACCCGGGCCGCTGCGGTCTTGGGGTCATCCGCCGCCGCGGACATGCCCACCGGGAAGCCGAGCGCCGATCCGAGTCCCCACAACACGACCCCGATCGTGGCGATCCAGGCGCTCGGCACGAAGATCACGATCAGCAGGCCGATCGTGGCAAGCGCCGCGGATGCGCGCAGCACCGGCACGCGGCCGTAGCGGTCGAGCACGAGCACGCCGAGCAGCCGCCCGACGGTCATCGCGGTGACGAAGACGCCGAGCACGATCGCGCCGGTGGCATTGTCGACGCCGTGCCCATCGACCATCGCCAGCGCCAGCCAGTCGTTGGCCGAACCCTCGGCGAACGCCATCCCGAGCACGATCAGCCCGATCAGCAGGGTGCGCGAGTCGCGCCACATGTCGAGCCTCCCGCGCCAGGTCTTGGAACGGTCGTGCTCCTCGACGCTGACGTCGATCCCCTCGGCGACGAGGTGCTCTGACTGCAGGAAGCGCACCGCGAGGTGAGCGCCGACGGTCATCACTGCCGCGATGATCGCCATGTGGATCGCGATCGGCAGTCCGATCCACTCCGCGAGTGCCCCGCCGCCCGCGCCGAGCATCGTCCCGAAACTGAAGCACGCGTGGAAGATCGGCATGATGCTGTGGCCCGATACGCGCTCGTTCGCCGCCCCGGAGACGTTCATCGAGACATCCGTGATCGAGAACGCGGCCCCGAAGACCGCGAGTCCCGCGAACACCGCCGCGAAGCTGGGGCCGATGGTGGCGAATACCCCGGCAAACGCGAGGCCGATCGGACCGATGGTGAGGCACCACACGATGGTGCGGGCAGCGCCGAAGCGCGCGATGATGTGACCGGATGCGAGCAGGCCGAGAATCGACCCGGCCGCCAGCCCGAAGATGAGCATTCCCATCTGGAGGGTGCTGGCGCCCAGCGAGTCCCGCACGGCGGGAACTCGGGCGATCCAGCTGGCCATGCCGATGCCGCACACGCCAAAGATGGTGAAGGTGGCGTTACGCCAGGCGACCACGTCGTGGCGGGTGAGCCCTCCCGGGTAGGAACGGGTGGGCGAAACGGTGCTCTTGGACATGATCCCCGGTGGCTGGAGTGGCGAGTACGAAAAGGCGATCCGACTCAATCGAATCGATTCGACTAAGCTACCAAGCTATGAGCACCGAGGCAAGCGCGCGCACCGAGGCAAGCATCCAGGCAAGCTCCGAGATCCAGGCAGGCGCACAGAACGACGGCGATGAGGATGCGGCAGCCCCTAGACCCACGCACCGCCCGACCCTCGCGGCGGTGGCGGCGCTGGCCGGAGTCTCCCCGTCGACGGCGTCGCTCGCGTTCAGCGGGTCAGGACCGGTGTCGGTCGCCACACGCGATCGGGTGCTAGCCGCCGCGGCAACGCTGAACTACGGCGGCCCGGACCCTCGCGCGCAGTCGCTGCGCCGCGGCCGCTCCGGCATCGTCGGCGTGGTCATCGAGGACCGTCTGCGCGACGCGTTCCGCGACCCGATGAACATCGCCATGCTCGACGGCCTCGCCGACGAAACCGGCGCTCTCGGCGCCGGGCTGTTGCTGCTCACCGACACCGGCGACGGTGCGATCAGCATGGACACCGCGCCCCTGGATGCTGTGGTGCTGATCGGCTGCAGCACGCGCCTGGATCGGGCGGTTGCCGTCCTGCGCCAGCGTGGCGTGCCGCTCGTCGCGATTGAGGCGGCGCCCATGGACGGAGTACTCGACATCGCGCTGGACAACTGGGTGGCGTCCCGAACCCTCGCGCGGCACATCAAGGAGCTCGGCCATTCGGAGGTCGCGCTGGTCACCCTGCCGCTCGGTCCCGACCGGGCACGCGGGCCGCTCACCGCACAGCGCGAAGTGGACAGCACCGGATTCACCGCATCCGAACGCATCCGCGGGGTGCGCGAGATCTATCCGGATGCTCGGGGTGTGGTCGCCGCCGGCAGCCTGATCGAGGAAGGCAAGCGCGCCGGGCTCGAACTGCTGACGGAGGCGCAGCAGCGCCCGACGGCCGTCATCGCCCAGAGCGACCTCCTCGCCATCGGGGTGATCCGGGCCGCCGAGGAACTCGGTCTCCGCGTGCCGGTGGACCTGAGCGTTGCAGGATTCGACGGTGTGCGACTGGACGGACTTGCGCCGTACGAGCTGACCACGATGGTGCAGCCGGCGTTCGAGAAAGGTCGCGCTGCCGGTCGCGCTGTCGCTGCGCTGCTGGACGGTGGTCGCGCGGAACCGGCATCCTTCACCTGTACATTCCGCCGCGGGAATACGACTGCCGCGCCCAGGCCGCTATAGGGCCGGCGCTCAGTCCGCGTCAGGCTCCTGGTGGATCTCGTCCGCCACCGCTTCCAGGTCGGCCTGATCGAGGTTTTCAAGGTGGGTCAGCGAGGGGTGCGGGCCGATCTCAGTCTCGCCTTCTTCGGTCATGTCCCCGACCGGAACATCGTTGTCAGGAGTGGACTCGTCGCTCATCGCGGACCTCCGAGTGTCAGGGCAGCCGGCACGTGCTGGCGCTGAGGATAGGCCGGATAGTGGTGTGCGTCAAGACGCGTGCCGAACCCGTTTCACGGAGAATTTGTTCCCTGTCGAGTTTGGCAGAGGGCACGAGGGGTGAGCCTGACCGAATCTCCTTGAAACGGGCGTGGACGGGTGGGGGTTGACCCTGCAGCGTTCACGGATTCCCTGGCCCGAACGGTTCAGGCAAGTCCACCACTACTGCTCGAGCTTGGCCTCCAGGCGCGCAAGGTAGTGCATGGTGCCGTCGAGGCGGTCGGCCTGCGCCGGATGCCTCGTGCGTAACAGCGCCCAACCCTGCGCGGCGAGGGCCGCCGCGTCCTTCGGATGCCCGGAGTCGCCCAACTGCCGACAGGCTTTCGCTAGCACGCGAGTCAGGCCGTCGATGGCGTCAGGACCGTCGGAAGCTCCGGCTGCGCTCGCGGCGACGACCGCGCGCGCGGTACGGGATGCGTCCGGATCAGCTGGCACGGCTGATGGCGACACGCCAGACCTCGGGACCGGCCTCTTCGTAAGTCCACTCGTAACGACCCGGCCACAGCGCCTCGCTCTGGTAGCGCAGCGGCTTCGGATCGTGGTCGTTGACGATGACCAGCGCCTCGCCGACGGCCAGGTCGTCCAGCCTTGAGAAGATGATCTCGTGCCGCTCGCCATGGGGCAGCGTGCGCACGTCCAGGTCACCGGTCGATGGGTCAGTCATGTCGTCTCCTTGAGTCCGCACACTCTGGCGCGTCCACTTCCGATCCTAGGGCGAGCCTAGGCTGAGGACATGACCGAAATTCCCGCCAGCCACCGCGCCATCCTCGACCAAGCCACGATCGGGCATCTGGCGACGCTGAGGCCGGATGGTCGCATCCAGCTCAACGACATGTGGTTCCTTTTCGACGGGGAGAACATCCGCTTCACCCACACGGACAAACGGGTTAAATTCCGCAACCTGCAGCTCGACCCGAGAATGACGCTCTCGGTCACCGATCCGGACGACCGCTACCGCTACGTCGAGTTGCGGGGAAGACTGCGCGAGGTGATCGACGACCCCACCGGCTCCTTCTATCAAGTGCTCGACCGGCGTTACGGTGCCGCTGACACGTCGCCTGCTCCTTCGGATGCCGCCGATCGCGTCATTCTCGTCATGGCGATCGAGGTCGTACGCGTTCGATAACCTTCACCGTCGCGAGGACTGCCGGTTCCGGCGAAACCAGCTCGCGCCACTCGCATAGGCTTGACGCATGAGCGTCGAAACCCCCTTGAAATCCGGAATTCTCCTCGACGAACTGGATGCGAGCATCCGGCCACAGGATGATCTGTTCCGCCATGTCAACGGCAAGTGGATTGCTCGCACCGAGATCCCCGCCGACAAGGCCAGGTACGGGTCGTTCTACATGCTCGCCGAAGAGGCAGAGAAGGCGGTGCGCGACATCATCGTCGAGGCTCAGGATGCCGAGCCGGGCACTGAGGCGCGCAAGCTGGGCGACCTTTACGCGAGCTTCATGGACGAGGCGCGCGCCGAAGCACTCGGCGCTACACCCCTGGCGCCGCTGCTGGGCGCTGTCGCCGCCGTCGAATCCATCGACACACTGCTCACCACTCTCGGCAGGCTCGAGCGCAAGGGCGTGAACGGGTTCTTCCAGCTCTTCGTCGACAACGACCCTGGCGACCCGGAACGTTACCTCGTCTTCCTCGAGCAGGGCGGACTGGGACTGCCCGACGAGTCCTATTACCGGCAGGACACCTTTGCCGAGATCCGCGACAAGTACGTGGACTTCCTCGAGCGGATGTTCGTCCTCGCCGAAGTGGACGACCCGGCCGGGCGGGCGAAGCGGGTCTTCGCGCTCGAGACCGAACTCGCCGGCCGCCACTGGGACAACGTGGCCTCCCGCGACAGTGAGGCCACCTACAACCTTCGCTCCTGGGACCAGATCGACCAGGGCTTCGGCCTGTGGCGCACCGCGCTCGACGTGCCGGTCGGATCCCTCGACGAACTCGTCGTGCGCCAGCCCAGCTTCGTCGAAGGTGTTGCCGGACTGCTCACCGACGACCGTCTCGACGCCTGGCGGGACTGGCTGGCCTGGCAGGTGATCCGTTCCTCTGCCGCCTATCTGTCGAGCGACTTCGTCCAGGCGAACTTCGATTTCTATGGCAAGACCCTGAGCGGCACTCCAGAACTGCGCGCCCGGTGGAAACGCGGCGTCTCCCTGGTCGAGGGTTCACTCGGCGAGGCCGTCGGCAAGGTCTACGTTGAGCGCCACTTCCCGGCAAAGGCGAAAGAGGCCATGGATGTGCTGGTGGCCAACCTGGTGGAGGCCTATCGCCAGAGCATCACAAACCTCACCTGGATGACGGATGCGACCAGGGCGCGCGCTCTGGAGAAGCTGGACAAGTTCACCCCGAAAATCGGCTACCCAACCAAATGGCGTGACTACTCGAGCCTTCATATCGACCCTGCCGATCTGCTCGCCAACGTGCGGGCCACCACCGAATTCGAGTTCCAGCGGGAGCTGGGCAAGATCGGCAGACCGCTGGACCGCGATGAGTGGTTCATGACTCCGCAGACGATCAACGCCTACTACAACCCCGGATTCAACGAGATCGTCTTCCCCGCGGCCATCTTGCAGTTCCCCTTCTTCGACCCGGACCGGGATGCTGCCGCGAACTACGGCGCGATCGGCGCGGTCATCGGGCACGAAATCGGCCACGGGTTCGACGACCAGGGATCCAAATACGACGG
>JBDTBD010000095.1:0-9756 GCA_039924285.1 Terrimesophilobacter sp.
GACGTCGTAAAACTTACAACACCTTTGGCACTCTCAGTGAGAGAGTGCTAAATGATTCTGGCACTCTCCCCAAGAGAGTGCAAGTGAGCGCACCGGCTCGTCAGGGTGCGGTGAAGTGCACGCTTCCCACGGTGGGAATCATTTCGATCCAGGTATTACCCGCCGCCAGGCGCACCGCGACGCCGGTGTCGTCCACGACGACGATCGGCGCGGTGGCCGATCCCTTCGACCAGGTGGCATGCACGGTGCCGCCACCGGTGCTCACCCACGCCTCTCCACTGCCGATCAGCAGGGTCTTGGGCACGCCGAGGGAGTTGTCGATCCCCACCCGCAGCACGACCACATTGGTGGCGGTCAATTGATGCCCGGCGCTGTCCAAGTCCACGTGCCCATTCTGGGCGCGGAGAAAGAGTTTGATGGCCGCGTCGTAGGTCCAACTTCCGTTGCTGATGCCGGCGAAACTGTAATTCACCACGGCGGTCGGGCTGCCGCCCGTAGTCGCCGTGGCAGAGACAACGTCAGCGGCGTAGGCGAACTGTTGGCCGGGAGCTGGCAAAGATGTGTGCTGCGCGAGGACTTCTTTCGCCTTGACGATGACGTTGTGCGGCGCCCGCTTGTCCTTGGTGCGGAAGAACGTCGCCGCAGTGTCGGGCTGTCCGTGAATCGCGTTGTAAACGGGCGTGCGCCGCATCAGGTCGACGAAACGCTGCTGGCCACCGGAGTAGCAGACGATCCCGGCAAATGGGGAAAGAATGTCGGGATCCATGGGTCTGATTGATCGCACCGGCCCGAGCAGGTCGGGTACGTCCGACTGCCAGAGCGCCACATACCGGGTCAAACCGCCTTCGACCAGTTCCTCGAAGACGAGGTCGGTGCGCTCCAGCCCGACCTGGGGCCGCGCATCCGGATGATTGTCGATCTTCGCCGCGATCGATGCGTGTTCGAGCGAGCCGGCCGGCACCGTGGTACCGCGCAGTGGCGCCACGTCGGTCGGCGGCGGCGCGACGTAGGTGGAACTCGGCGTGGGGTTTGGGCTGGGCGCTCGGGTGGGCGCAGGTGCGACCGCGAGCGCGGTGCATCCTGACAGCACCAATGCCGCCGCCACGGCACACGCGGTGCCGATAAATCCACGCGCGTCGTGTGCGCGCGCGCCGTGCAGTCCCCCCGTACCGAGCCGTTTCCCCATGGGGGAAAGACTAACGCCGACGGATTGCGGCGGGGACGTACTGCGGCGCGTGGCTTTCGGAATGCCGAGGTTGCCGAAAATACTGCGCGCCGGTCGGTTAGGCCAGCCGCACCGACTCCGCCTGGGGTCCCTTGTTGCCGGTACCTACCTCGAAGACGACTCGCTGCCCTTCCTCTAGAACCTTGTAACCTGACATATCGATCGCGGAGTAGTGGACAAAGACATCCTGTCCCTCTCCTTCGACGGTGATGAAGCCGTAGCCTTTTTCAGCGTTGAACCATTTCACGGTCCCATTCGCCATGTGACACTCCCTTGTACAACGTGCCGCCGTTGCAGCGGTTGACCCAGATAATAACGTGCCTGAGCCCTGTCTGGGACACCGGGGGCGGAAAAGGCGAACCGATGTCTTTGCCGGCTATGCCCCTGGCTTGTAATCCGACCCCAGAAGCACCGTAATGGGCGAGGCGGGATAGTCGTTAGACAGCCGCACTTCACCGACTTTCAGCGAAGCGACCAGGGCTCGAGCGGCGCCCTCGTTGGCCGGATCCGAGTAGAAGACAACCGTCTTCTCCACGTTGTTCCGTGAGGCGGAGAGCCGACTGCCGACACCTTCGTCGGCGCCGCCCCAGCCCTCGGCAGCCAGCTTGTCTCCTACCTGGTTGGCCAGCTTAGCGACAGTGGTGCCGTTAAGGATGGTCAGCGGGATGTTCGGGTCGAGTTTCGCTTCCGCGGTGGGAGTGCCGGACGGAGTGGCGCTGGCGGAGGTGCCGGGGGTGGATATGTACTGACTGGTGAATGGATTGTCGCGGTTGGTGATCAATGAGAGCACCATCAGCCCTCCGGCGACAAGCACCATCGTCGCCACGACTGCCCACAGCACGGCGATCCATCCGCGGCCTTTCCTGGGCGAGGCACGGTGGGCCCCACGGCGCAACAGATCATCGGGAAGCTCATCGAAGCGGTCGTGCGGGTAAATAGCCATAGTTCTCTCGCTTGGTCCTGCGGGCGGAGGCGCGTTGCTTCAGCGGCCCGAGCCGGAACCGGATTCCCTCCTGAAGTTCGTTCCGTTCGACCGCGCGGCAACCCGGGCATCGCGCAGCCGCTGCAGCCGCTTCACCAGCATCGGATCATGGATCATTGCGATCGGGGAGTCGATGACCGCGTTCAGCATCTGATAATACCGGGCGGCGGACACATCAAACCGACTTCGGATGGCTTGTTCCTTCGCGTCGGCACGGCGCCACCAATGGCGCTCGAACTCGAGGATGTCGAGCTGCTGTTGGGAGGGAAAAGACGTCGAGGCCTCGGGCGGCTCGGTACCGTCCGCCTCCAAACCCACGGTCATCCCTTCGTCAGAGTCGTTCTCGGTCCGCTTTCAACTGCGCGTTCTCGACTTCTTGCAATCCTAAACTCGGCGCCCCGAAAGATCCGTTCGGTGCAGGGCCGGTCGCGTAATTGCGTCCGTCGGCTCAGGCCGAGGCGAACCAGTGGATGCTCTGACCGTGCGGCGCCGCATACGCGACAGGGCGCGCATTCTCGGCCAGAGCGAACAGGCCGTCGCGAGGTGCCGGAGGCAACCGGGCTTGCACCTCGTCGAGCACCGCTGGGCCCTCGAGAAAGATCCAGTGAGCGCTCGTGCCGCGCACAGCGGCGGCGAATCTACCCCGATCAACGCGGCTTAGGTATACCAGTGTGCCGCACGTGATGACCACCAGCGTCGCATCCTGCGGGGCTTCTGCTGCTACCTCCGCGAGCGCATCCACAGCATCGCCACGCACGATCCGTGGTGGATCGGCGGCCACGATGTCGATCGCGGCACGAATGCGCGCGCGGCGTTCGTGTTGTTCCGGCCAGATCAGCGTCTCGAGCCAGGTGCGATCTGACGGCTTTCGCACGTCGAGCGGAGCGAGGTCGATACCGGCACGCCAAACGATCGTAGGAAGGGTCGACGGCACCGGAACGGCACCGGACGTGGCGCAGCTGAGCACGACAGTGCTCGGGCCGACCGGCGGATCCAGTTGAGCTGCTGTGCCGTAGCGGTAGCTGTAGCGGTAGCTGTAGCGGTCCGGGTAGAGGCACAGCCCGGCGCTCGCCCCGACCTCCAGCAGTGCGAGGGGGCCAGGAATTCGTGCCAGCAGCGGGAGGACCGCGGCGCAGCGCCCCGGTTCGTTGGTCTGGGTGGAGCGTCGTAGCGCCTGGTCGCGAACCGTCGGCCAGTGCGCCAGAAGCCAGCGACGAAACGGGCCGTAAGCAACTTCCGGTGCGCCGAGCAGTCGTGACACGGCAAAGATCAGGTTGGGCTGCCGTTTGGCCAGCGGGAGCTCGCGGAGCAGAAGCAGAACCGCGTCATCCTCGGCCACCCCGATGGCCCAGTCTTCGTACACCTGCGACCGTCCGTGAGCCTCGCGCGCGAATCTGTTGTACCAATCTGCGGTGCGCCCCATCCGGTCATCTTCTCACCGCAGACCGCGCGCCATTTTGTGACGCTCGGAACATTCCCACGCTGACCCGGGTTTAATGACAGTGCGGCCAATCGGTGCGCCTCTGGTGCGCGAGGGAGAAGACATGAACTACAAGGTGACCAAGACCGAGCAGGAATGGCTCGAGGAACTGGGTCCGCAAAAGTACGCCACGCTGCGGGAAGCGGCAACGGAGCGCCCGTGGACCGGGGAGTTGCTTGACGAGAAGCGCGACGGCGTGTTCACCTGCGGGGCGTGCAAGGCCGAATTGTTCAAGAGCGGCACGAAATTCGATTCGTCCTGCGGATGGCCAAGCTTCTACGAGTCGGTGCGCCCCGAGGCCGTCGAGCTCATCGAAGACACGACCTTGGGAATGAGCCGCACCGAGGTGCGGTGCGCGAACTGTGGATCACACCTGGGACACGTGTTCCCGGACGGGTTCGGCACTCCGACTGGAAACCGGTACTGCATGAACTCGGTAGCGCTCGGCTTCCAGCAGGCGGCCGAAGCCGACTCGGAAAGCACGAAATAGCGCAGGACGCGGCGGCACTGCTCGAGGCGATCGGTCGCCGCCGTTCCTACCCTGTCGTGACCGCCGCCGCACCCAGCCATGAGCAGTTGTTGCCCTTCGTCGCTGCGGCTGCACGGGTCGCCGATCACGGATCGTTGAGGCCGTGGAGACTTCTGGAACTGAGAGGCAGCGCGCGCGACGAGCTAGCCACGGCGCTCGCACAGGCATCCCGTGCCGCTGCGCGTGATGAGGCACCGGACGAAATCGAGCGCCGGGCGCTGAGGACGGCGGCGAAACCGCTGAGGGCGCCGCTGCTCATCGCGCTTGTGGCCGTGCACCGGCCGAGCAACAAGGTGACCATCTGGGAGCAGGATGCTGCCGCGGCAGGCGTCGCCCACCTGCTCAGTCTCGTCCTGGATGCAGCCGGCTGGGGCGTCATGTGGCGCACCGGCGCGTTCACCGACGCGCCCTCGGTCCGCACACTCCATCGTCTTAGTGTCTCGGAGCACTTGCTGGGCTGGCTCTACGTCGGCGGACGTCCGCCGGGCTCATCCGATCACAAGTCGCACATCGACCCGAGCGACTTCCTCGTGGCCCTGTAGCGCGGGAGGCACTGCAGGCTCCAGTAATATGGGTGGTTCCATCCGCCCCCTTAGCTCAGTTGGCCAGAGCACCGCTCTTGTAAAGCGGGGGTCGTCGGTTCGAATCCGACAGGGGGCTCAACTAAGACTGCGGCCAGTCTTCGGTTTTCGTGCTCCGGTCACCGCGGGCGACTCCTGCCTCGGACCGGCCACCGCATCATCGGACAGCCTTGCCCACGCCACCGGCATTGACCGCGACGAGTTCCGGACCAACCAGCGTGGGCCGTTACGGCGTCGGGGATGTGTTCGGCGAGGGCGACGCGGACGGCGACGGGTGCTGCGCGTAATTGTCGCCGGCAACTTTCAGCAGGAAGTTCGAGAACTCCTCCGGGTTGAACGCGCCGTTGGCGTCCGCGGTGAACTTATAACTTTGTCCGTTCACCAGCACCGTGGGTGTTCCGAGGAGCTTCTCGATGTCGGAGTTCGGAAGCGGTCCGGCAAGTGCCCGGGCGGTCGACGCCGATACCCAGTTCTTGAACTTCGTGTCGTTGATGCAGCTGGCAACGGAGCTTTGCTTGGCCACCTTTACCTGCTTGGCAAGGTCTATCAGTTTCGCGTTGTTCAGCCCCTCGGTGTTTTCCGCCGGCTGGTTCTCGAACAAGATCGCGCTGTAGTCGAACGCGCTGTCCGGCGAGTAATTCGCCACACACGCGAAGGCGTTGGCTGCTCGAGTGGAATACTGGGTTCCCATCGACGACCGATCGAGGATTGCGACGGGATGGATCTCCAGAGTCGCAACGCCCGACTCAACGAGCTTCTTGATTTGCGGCGCATTGGCCGCTTCAAACGCGCCACACACCGGGCAGAGGTAATCGATGTAAACCCGGATATTGAACACGTCGCTCGAGCCGTCGCTGGGCGAGGGGACGGGTGTCGTGCCTCCCTTGAGCCCAGGGGTCCGCACAGTATTGAGACCCTTCGTGATGACCGCGCCGTCGCTGGCCATGTTCGACGGGCCCGCAGCCGGTGGCCGCACGGCCGAGGTGATGACGATGACGACCACGGCGATGATGGCGAGCACGGCCAACGCGATGCCGCCCTGCAGGAGGTACTTGTTGCGCCGGTCCTTCTTCTTTTGCGCTTCTCTCAGAGCCCGGGCCTTGTCACGCGCCGCTTCACGGCGCCTGTTTTTGCTGGGGCGATCGCCACCAGGGCCACTGATGCTCATTGAACCTCACTTTTCACGTTAGTGGCCGGACACGACCTGCAGCTCGCACCTGCTTGGCGATGTTAGACAGCGAGACTGGGAATCCACGGTGCGCTTGCTGAAACAGCCTAGCGGCACGAAGTAGGAGGCACCTGCGCAGCAGTGCCATAATGGCCAGAACGATTGCGGCCGCGTTACTCCGGTCGTGATCCCTGCATTTGCATTCACAACGGATCGTTCGGCACGTACCTGCCGGTGAAGGAGCAATAAATTGGCCACTGTAACTTTCGACGAAGCGACCCGTGTTTACCCGGGCTCCACGCTTCCCGCAGTCGACAAACTGGACCTGTCGGTAGCCCACGGGGAATTCCTCGTTCTGGTCGGGCCCTCCGGCTCAGGAAAGTCCACCGCCCTGCGGATGCTCGCCGGGCTGGAAGAAGTGAACGAAGGAAACATCTTCATCGGTGAACGCAACGTCACTGACGTTCCGCCGAAAGACCGCGACATCGCCATGGTGTTCCAGAACTACGCGCTGTACCCGCACATGACGGTCGCCGAGAACATGGGCTTCGCCCTGAAAATCGCCGGGGTGCACAAGGAGGAGCGCGCCAAGCGCGTTCTCGAAGCCGCCAAGCTGCTCGACCTCGAGCCGTACCTCGGCCGCAAGCCGAAGGCGCTTTCCGGAGGCCAGCGTCAGCGCGTTGCCATGGGTCGCGCGATCGTGCGTTCCCCTCAGGTGTTCCTCATGGACGAACCGCTGTCGAACCTCGACGCGAAACTGCGCGTGCAGACCCGCACGCAGATCGCCTCGCTCCAGCGCCGTCTCGGCGTCACGACCGTCTACGTCACCCACGACCAGACCGAAGCCCTCACCATGGGTGACCGGATCGCCGTGCTCAAAGACGGGGTGCTGCAGCAGGTAGGGACCCCGCGCGACCTGTACGAACAGCCCGTCAACGTCTTCGTCGCCGGTTTCATCGGCTCCCCGGCCATGAACCTGTTCGATGCGGACATCGTGGACGGCGGCCTGAAGTTCGGCACCGCAGTTGCCCCGGTGGACCGCGAGACCCTCGGATCCGCAAGCGCCAAGACGGTCACCATCGGCATCCGCCCGGAAGACGTACAAGTGTCCACCACGGGCGAAGGCCTACCGGTCGATGTGGATGTCGTCGAGGAGCTGGGCGCCGACGGTTACCTGTATGGCCACACCGAGATCGGCGACCGTCGGGTCGACATCGTCGCCCGCGTCGACGGAAGGTCGCATCCGAACGCCGGCGACAAGGTGTTCATCCTGCCGGAGCCGCACCACGTGCACGTGTACGACACCGAATCGGGCCTGCGCCTGAGCAAGAAGGCCGTCGCCGCCAGCAAGTAGCGCGCTTCTCTCGACGTCGAGCCCACCGCCCCGCTGGGTGCTGGGCTCGACGCTTTCTGATCGATAGGCCGGTGGTCGATGAGTGGGTCTTTAGACATCAGGTCCGCAACGGTGGATCCTGCACTCCTCGACCTGCCCTGGAGTCTTCCGCTGGAATCCTGGCCCGACGAGACCATCGCTGCCCTGCCCAAGGGCATTTCCCGGCACCTGGTGCGGTTCGTCAGGCTCAGCGGCTTCATCATCGCGGTCAAGGAGACCTCCGTCGAACTCGCGCAGCGTGAGTACGACCTGCTGCGCACTCTCCAAAAGCTCGAGGTGCCGTGCGTGGACCCCGTCGCGGTCATCACACGGCGCACCGACGACACGGGGCACAGTCTCGAGTCCGCGCTGGTGACCCGGCACCTCAAATTTTCGCTTCCCTACCGCGCCCTGTACTCCCAGGCACTGCGGCCGGATACCGCAACCCGGTTGATCGACGCACTGGCCGTACTGCTGGTGCGGCTGCACATCATCGGGTTCTTCTGGGGTGACGTATCCCTGTCCAATACGCTGTTCCGCCGGGATGCCGGCTCCTTCGCCGCCTACCTCGTCGACGCGGAAACCGGGCAGTTGCACGACACCCTCTCCGTCGGCCAGCGCGAGCACGACCTTGAGATAGGCCGCATCAACATCGCCGGCGAACTGCTCGACCTCGCCGCCGGGGGACGACTCGACGACGATATCGACCCGGTCACGGTAAGCGAGGGGATCATCGCCGCCTACCGCAGCCTCTGGAGCGAACTCACCGGCCCGGAATCGTTCGCCTCCACCGAGCGGTGGCACATCAACGAACGCGTGGAGCGGTTGAACAACCTCGGCTTCGACATCGAAGAACTCGCAATCACGACGGATGCCGCCGGCGCCAAGGTACGCATCCAGCCGAAGGTCGTCGACGCCGGACATCACCAGCGGCGGCTATTGCGGCTCACCGGGCTCGACACCGGTGAGAATCAGGCCAGACGTCTGCTCAACGATCTGGACTCCTACGCCGCCGCGGTTCACCCGGGGAATACCGACGAGGAGATGGTCGCCCACGAGTGGCTCGCCAAGGTCTTCGAACCGGTGGTGCGGTCGATCCCGCGGGAATTGAAGGGCCGGTTGGAGCCGGCGGAAATGTTCCACCAGCTCCTGGAGCACCGCTGGTACCTGTCCGAGAACGAAAACCGCGATATGCCACTGGCCGAAGCACTCACCTCCTACATCGACACCGTGTTGCGCCACCGCAGGGACGAGGCGACGCTGCTCGACCCGCCCACCGGCACGTTCACCGTGCCATCTCCGGTGGTGAGCACCAGCGACCGGAACGAGAGCGACTGGCGCAACAAGGTCTGACCGCGGGTCAGCCGAGCAGGCGTTGCATTCCCCGTCCCACCGCGTGATCGAAAATGAGATTAGTTTCGGTGTGGGCGACTGCCGGATGCCCGGCTAGGTTCTCCAGCACGAAGTCGCGCAGGTCGGCGGCGTTTCGCGCGGCGACGTGCAGCAGGAAGTCATCGACGCCCGCCATCTGGAACAGGGCGAGCACGCCGGGCCAGCTCGGTGCTGTGCGGCGGAACTTCTCGACCTCTTCCCGCATGATCGACACGAGCCGGATGGAGATCAGGGCCTGCAAAGTAATTCCCAGTGCCGCGACGTCGATGTCGGCGTGGTAACCGCGCAGGTAACCGGCGGCGTGCAGTCGGCGCATTCGAAGCGACACCGTGGATTCCGCCACACCGATCCGCGAAGCAAGCGCGGCCCCGGAAACTCGCGCGTTCGCGGAAAGCGCCCGCAGGATGCCTCTGTCGATCTCGTCCAGTGAAGCGATCTTCGATTCCACCCTCGCCCACCCCTTCCCTGTCGCAGATTCTAGCATTCTCTCAACGATGGCCTCATATGCTGCGATAGATCTTGCATCCGGCGCTAGATTCTGTTTCGGTCGAGTTATGCTGCCATTGAATTCCCGCCTTGAAACCCGCGCCGTCCACGCCGGAATGGAAGGCCTGACGGAAGCCGGCCTCCACGTGCCGCCGATCGACCTGTCGACAACCAACCCGCTGCCCAGCGTCGAGCTGGGCGGGGAGTCGTATGAGCAACTCGCCGGAGGCGGCGATCTGCTGCCGGGCCAGTCGGCGGTGTATCAACGACTCTGGCAGCCCGGCGTCGCCAGGTTCGAGGACGGCCTCGCCGCTCTCGAGGGCGCGGAAGGCGCGGTCGCGTACGCTTCGGGCATGGCAGCCCTCACCGCGTGCCTCCTCGCGTCGGTCACCGCGGGCATGCCGCACATTGTGGCGTTGCGGCCGCTCTACGGCGGAACCGACCATGTGCTGGACAGCGGCCTGCTCGGCACGACGGTGACCTGGACCGACGTCGACGGCGTGGCCGGGGCGATCCGCGAAAACACCGGCCTCGTAGTCAT